>CABUUJ010000009.1 GCA_902494715.1 uncultured Collinsella sp. | reverse complement strand
CGAGGTCGTCTGCGGCACAAAGGCGTCACGCACCGTCTCGGCCAGAAAGCGCGAGGCGGACGAATCCAGATAGACCGAGACGCGCACCGGCGTATCGGAATCCTTCTTAACGGACGCGCCCATCTTAAAAGCGCGGGTCAGCTTATCTACGGGAATTTTCATAGCAAACCCCTCCAGCGGTTACGCGGCGCCCGAACGATGCCGCCATATGGATTGTACGATACCCACCGTCAGCAGCTGAATCATCATCGAAGACGAACCGAAGCTAATAAACGGCAGCGGAATACCGGTAATCGGCATCATGCCGATGCACATGCCGATGTTTTCGAAGGTCTGGAACGCCCACATGCCAACGATGCCCACACACGAAAGACGCAAAAACAGCGACTCGCACTTAAAGGCGACGCGAATCGTCGAGAAGATGAGCAGTACGTACAAGCACAGCAGCAAAAAGGAGCCGCAGAAGCCAAAGGTCTCGGACAAAAAGGCGAAGACGAAGTCGGTGTGGAACTCAGGCAGAAAGCCGCCGGCCGACTGCGTCGCATGCCCCAGGCCCTTACCAAAGAAACCGCCCGAGCCGACCGCGATCAACGACTGCTGCAGATTGTACGCATCGTCCGAATCGGCATTATCGGGGTCGATAAAGACCGTCAGACGGTTCATCTGATACTGCTTGATGAGCACATCATGGCCGAGCAACGAATCAAAGACCGAATCGAGCGCCAGGACGAGGGCCACCAGGCCCACAAGCAGGGCCAGGGTCGACAGCACCCATTCGCGGCGTGCACCGCTCATACAGATGACGATAGCGCCAGAAACCAGCACGACCAGGCCCGATCCCAGGTCGCCCATGGCAACGACGGCCAAAAACGGAATGGACAGCATGCCGCAGAGCTTGACGTAGTCGCGAACGGTATCGATGCGACCGTTATACTGCGAGCCAAGCGTAGCAATAAAGAAGATGGTGATGAGCTTGGCAAGCTCAACCGGCTGGAATGTCAAGCCGATACCGGGAATCTTGATCCAGCCCGTCATGCCCAGACCGCCCGTATAGGACAGACCCGGAATCTTGGGCGAGAGGATCACGATCAGGTCGATGACGAGCAACGCCGTCGAGAAATTGGAAATACCGCGCAGGTCGGAGCGCCAGACCAGCACCGCCAGCACTGCTCCGATGCCAATTCCCAGCAGATGGCGTGAGAACGAAGCATCGGCCTTAAACTGCGAAGCCGACCAGATAATGATGGCACCGTAGGCGACGAGCGCCACAGTAGCCACGAGCACACCGATATGCACCTTTTGGCGAAACGTGCCGCGCGAGGCCGAAAGTTGCTTGTTGACGCGGTCCAGGCTGCTGCGAGAGCCGGTCTTGGTTGAACGGAACAGATCCGCCGGAGAAAAATCCATCGCAACCTCCTATCGAACCGAAGAATCGCCCGAGGCCGAAGAGGTATCGGGCTCGTCATAAATCACGCCGAGCACGTCGCGCACGACATGCATCGCGGTATCTGAGCCACCGCCGCCCTGCTCCAGGACGGTAGCGATGACATACTTGGGATCATCGGCCGGTGCATAGGCGCAGAACCACGCGTATTCGTCCTCGCCACTTTTCTCGCCCGTGCCCGACTTGCCGTATACCTGCGGCGTCAGGGTGCCAAAGTGCGCCGCCAGGGACGTCGATGCCGTGTAAATCACGTCGTGCATGCCGTTGCGAACTAGAGCCAAATCCGAATCGCTGTTGATCTTGGCCTCCAGGCGCTTCTTCTTGCCCTTGCCGTTGTACTTATAGGCATCGCCATCGCCATCGCGCGACACGGCAGACAAAAACACGTGAGGCACGTACTGTTTGCCGCCGTTGGCAAGACCCATATAGGCACACGCCATCTGCAGGGGCGTCACCAGGATGTCGCCCTGGCCGATGGCAATGTTGGTCATATCGCCGGCATTCCACTTGCGGTCCTCGGCAGATGCGTCGGTGAAGTACGACTCTTTCCACTCGGCATCGGGAATACGGCCCGCGCCCTCACTCGGCAGATCGATACCGCAGGTCTTGCCTAGGCCCCAGCGACGAAAGACCTCCTGCAGGCCCTCGGAATGTTTCTCGTCATAAAAGAACGCCTTGCCCATGTCGTAGAAGACGGGGTCGCACGAGTTGGCGATACCCGACTGCAGCGTCATGGTGCCGTGGCCGGAATGAAGCCAGCAGTACTTGCCCCACGACTTGCCCAGACCCGTCCAATAGCCCGTGCAGTTGGTCGTCTGCCCCGACGTGTAAGTTCCAAACTCAAGACCGGCCAGTGCCGAGAGCGGCTTGATGGTCGAGGCCGACATGTACTGTCCGCTAATGGCGCGGTTGAGCAGCGGGTGCGAACCCTTGTCATCATTGAGCTCGGTCCACACGTCATTTGAGACGCCGCCGATAAAAACGGACGGATCGAACTTGGGCTCGCTCGCCATGCCCAGGATCTCGCCATTGTTGGGATCGAGACACACCACGGCGCCGTTGCCGGCATTGCTGTAGCCAGTGGTCTTGGCAAGCTCGATAGCGCTCGCCAGTGCCGTCTCACAGGCCTGTTGGATCTTAAGGTCGAGCGTGAGCTTAATGTCGGAGCCGGCCTTCGCGGGAACGGCGCCGGCCTGACCGGTCACGTTGCCCGAGGCATCGACCTTGACGGTCTGCTCGCCACGAATACCCTGTAGCAGGTTTTCGTAGTAGCTCTCAACGCCCGCCTGGCCCACGATATCGCCCGACTGGTAAGTAATCTTGCCAGCAGAAGCATCATCATCGCCAGAGGTTTTCTTATTCTGGGCCTCGAGCTGCTCGGAGGTAATGGTGCCGGTATAGCCCAAGATATGGCATGCCGTCTCGCCATAGGGATACTGGCGCTCGGTACGCTCGGCAATCTTGACGCCCGGGAACTCGCCGGCATGCTCCTGAATATAGGCAACCGTGGAGCGACGGACGTCCGTCGCGATGGTATGCAGGCTCTGAGCGCCCTCTGTATTGTCCTGAATATTGCGAAGGACCGCCACGTAAGGCATTCCAAGCACGTTGGCAAGATGGCGAACCAGAACCTCATCCTCGGCAAGGTCGCGGTAGGCCACGACAGCAAGTGAGGGACGGTTCTGGACAAGCGCCACGCCATTGCGGTCGAGGATGCGGCCGCGCACAGCGGGAGTGGTAACGGTGCGAGTCTGATTGCTATTAGCCTGCTTCTCGTAATAGTCCGACGAGACCATCTGCATGCCCCACAGCTTGACGGCAAGCGCCGCAAACATCGCGCCCACACCCGTGGTGAGGATGGAAAAGCGGCCCTTAAAGGCGGTCGCCGCGGTATTGCCCTCGCCCTCGGTGGCGCGCGGGGCCGTTCCATGCTGCGTATCGTAGGTAAAACGGGAATCGCCCCGACGCATGATGACCAGCGCGACCACGATGGCCACGACCAGAACGATACCGGCGATAATAACCGTCAACTGGGAAGACATCTACGGGCCTCCCCTATTTGAGCTTGCGGGTCTTGGGCTTAAAGCGCATACCCGTCTGGCGTCCGCCACGTGCGGAGAATCCATAGCCGGACTGCGGCACGACGCCGGACATCAAAAACGGAATGGCAACCAGACCCGTCAGGATCGAGGACGGCAGCGCATGGCCGAAGATCGCCACGACAAAGCTCGTCTCCAAACCCATAAACAGCAAGATGATGCTGTAAATCACATTAATGACGAGCGCAAAGGCGCCCACGTTAACGCCGCGCGCACTCGGGGTACCGCCCGTCTGACCGACGGCGCTGTGCACCAGGGCAAAAGAACCCACGGTCAGCAGGAGCGACATAACGCCCACCGGCACGGCAGCGGACAGGTCATAAAACAAGCCGCTGCAAAAACCGCACACGACGGCACGGGTCGGGTCGCCCGAGAACACGCTTAGGCACACCAGGATAATCATGAAGTTGACGCGACCGCCCGCAATGGAGATCTGCGGTGCCAGGCCTGCCTGCAGCAGCACACACACGATGGCGGCGATCACAAACGTGCGGGAGCTCATCCCCTGCTCGTGTAGATCCATGGACATGCCCCCTATTCGCTCGAGTCAAAATCGGTCGTCTCGGACGTGTCGGAACCGTCATCCGAACTCTCGTCCTTCGTCTTGGTCGCAGCGTCGCGCGACGTTCCCTGCGGCGTGCTGTTGGCCGTGTTCACGTCCTCATCCGAGGCCGACTGTTCGTCGGTCAGCGAGGTGATGACCAGCACTTCCTCGTTGTTCTCGGCCGTGGTCTGAGCGCGCACCACAATGGTGTAGTACACGTCGTTTGCCGATTTCTCGACCGACGAGACGGTGCCGAGCGGTAGACCCTTAGGGAACACACCGCCAATACCCGAGGTTACGATGATGTCGCCAACCTTAACGTCGGAGTCGACGCTCACGTACTCAAGACGCAGCGTGCCGTCAGCCTGACCCTGAAGCATACCCTGGGCGCGCGTGTCCTGCACCATGGCGGACACGCCCGAGTTCTCGTCGCCAATCAGGCGCACGGTCGATGTCTTAGCCGATACCTCGATAATCTGGCCGATAACACCGGCAGAACTCGTCACGGGCATGTTGATGGTAAGGCCGTCGGCAGAGCCCTTGTCGATGGTAACGGTCGAGGTCCAGGCATCGCCGGAGGCACCAACGATACGAGCAGCGGTCGATTTGAGGTTGTAGGTCGACTGCAGCCCGACCAGCCCCTCCAGACGCTCGGCGGTCTTTTGAGCCTCGGAGAGCTCAGCAACCTTAGAGGTCAGTTCCTCGTTTTGCTTCTTAAGCTCGTCGAGCGTGTCCTGCGACGCCGTAAGGTTAGAGAACACGTTGCCGATCGCATTGAAGGGAGCCGCCACAGCCGAACCCACAAAGCGCACCGGCGAGGTAATCGTCGTTACGCCCGAACGCACCGCATGAATCGGTCCTGCCTCGCCCTCGCGGATGTAAAACGTGAGCAGCAACACCGAAATCAGGCTGAAAACAATCAACGGGCGCATACCCGTTGATTGTCGCTTGGTATTCAGATTTGTGGAGAAACCCGAAGATCGTGCCAAATGGAATCCACCTTTTGGAAATTAAGCATTGGTCTGGACGAAGCCGCCATCAAACGCATTGGCCTCGAGCACGCGGGCACAGCCGTTAACGACGTTATCGAGCGCCGTGGGGCTGACGTTGACCGAAACACCGGTCTCATCGCGCAGGCGCACGTCGAGACCGCGCAGCAGCGCGCCGCCACCGGTCAGCAAAATGCCGTAGTACATAAGGTCAGAGGCAAGATCGGGCGGCGTGGCATCGAGGGCGTCCTTAACGGCCTTGGCCATCTCGTCGAGCGGCTTGTTGAGCGCGCGACGGATCTCCTCGCTCTCGATGCGCACGGTCTTGGGCAGGCCCGTGATCACGTCACGGCCGTTGACCTCGACATCGAGCTCGTCCTTGAGCGGCACGGCGGAGCCGACCTTGATCTTGATGTCCTCTGCTGTACGCTCGCCGATGGCCAGGTTGTAGGCATCACGAACATGCGTGAGGATGGCCTGGTCGAACTCGTCACCGGCAATACGGATGGACTGCGAGACGACGATGCCGCCCATGGCGATAACAGCGACCTCGGTGGTACCGCCGCCGATATCGATGACCATGGAGCCGGTGGGTTCCTCGACGGGCAGATCGGCGCCGATAGCGGCGGCCATGGGCTCCTCGATCAGGTAGGCCTGGCGGGCACCGGCTTGGATCGTGGCCTCAAAGACGGCACGCTTCTCGACCGACGTGACGCCGGAGGGAACGCAGACGACAACGCGCGGACGCGGGGTCCACGGGTAGCGCTTCTCGGACGCCTTGTCGATAAAGTAGCGAAGCATGGCCTCGGTAACATCGAAGTCGGCGATGACGCCGTCCTTCAGGGGACGAACGGCCACGATGTTGCCGGGCGTACGGCCGAGCATGCGCTTTGCCTCGATACCGACCGCCAGGATGCGCTCGTCGTTCTTGTCGATGGCGACAACAGAGGGCTCGCGAATGACGATGCCCTTGCCGCGCACGGAGACAAGCGTATTTGCGGTGCCGAGGTCGATGGCAAGATCGCCCGCATAGCTACCGAAGAACATATCCATCAAAGAAAACAACGCAACTCCTGATGTGTTGGATGATTGCTGGAAAACTACTAGCTCATCATACTAGCGCAAGCCCGGCACCTCACTTGCGGTGAAGCACCGGGCAAAGCTAAATCCCATAAGGTCACTACTGGTTGTCAGCAGCCGAGAAATCCATATCGAGCGAGGAAACGGCCCAGCCGATATGGTTGTCGGAGCGCACGAATTTGACGGTGTACTCCTGCTCGCCGCCCTTGGACAGCGATGCCTTCACCTTGGCGGTCGTCTCGGTCATGGACTGATCCATGCCCTCGACGGACACGGTGGCACCCTGCGGAATCGAGGAGATGATCATAGACTTGGCGTCCTCGGACAGGCTCGATGCAAGGCAAGACTCGGCCTTTGCGGTGTCACCGTCGCCGGCAGCCTGGAACAGATCGGTGATAACCGACTCCTGCGAGGGGAAGCCAAAGCCGCGCGTGTAGGCAAAGCCCAGACCGCCCGCAGCAATCAAAATGAGCAGAAGCAGCACGATGAAGACTTTGAGACCCGTGTGGCGATGGCGACGACGGACCTTGGCCTGCTTACGATCCTGACGGTCCTGCTGGACCATCTCGGACTCGGACAGCGTAAAGAAGCCGGTGTCCGAGGGATCGGGCATAAACTGACCGGTCGCGCCCGTAGGATCGAGCGGATCGACGGCAGGAGCGTCCATCGCGCGCGCCGGAGCCGTGGCCATAGCCGTCTGGGCAGACAGCGCGGCAAGCGAATCATGCACGCGGGCAAGCTCGTCGGCCTGCTCGGAGGTGAGCTGGTAGATGCCATCGGCAGTAGCGGCGTTAAAGGCGTCGAGTGCGTCGGAGGGACGGCCGGCGGCAGAAAGCGCCTGACCCATGCCGGCGTTGAGCGCGCGCGTGTCGTCACGGGGACCGGCAAAGTCGATAGCCGTACGGTAGGTCTCCACGGCATCCGCCGGACGGCCGAGCTTAATGAAGCAACGACCGAGCTCGCCGAGTGCGGCGGCAGGAGCCGGATTGGCGCCGTCGATGGCGGCCTGACGGAAGGCAGTACCCGCGTTGGCATAGTCGCCCGACTGGAACAGCGCGTTACCCAGGCCCAGATAGGCCTTGAACGGCGTGGCATAGGAAGCATCCTGCGTAGCAGCAGAGAACGCCTGAGCGGCCGTCGTGTAGTCGCCCACGGCGGCGAGTGCCTTGCCGCGGTTGGTGAGCAGCGCGCCGCGCTTGCCGTAGGTGCCGTCATTGAGGGCAGCGGCGTAGGCCTCGGCGGCCTCGGCATACATGCCCAGGTGCATCAAGGCGTTGCCACGAAGGTGATCGGCCTCGCCCATAATCTCATCGGGAGTTTTTGCCGCCCCAAGCATCTGGGCTGCAGCGGAAAAATCACCCGCGCGGTAAGCGGCGCGGCCCTGTTGGATCAGCTGGCTATTCAAGGAAGTCCCCTTTACTCGTGAACGATCTCGACATGGACGATCTCGTCGCCGGCACGCAGCTGCGAAATCACATCGAGACCCTCGACCGTGGTACCAAAGACGGTGTAACCGGAATCGAGGTTATGCTGGGCACCCAGGCAGAAGTAGAACTGCGAACCCGCGGAATCGGGGTCCATGGAGCGTGCCATGGCAAGGGCACCATCGACATGGCTGTTGCGCGGATTGGTGGCAAACTCGCCCTTGATGCAATAGCCGGGACCACCGGTACCGGGCATGCCGTCGGGGCCCTCAAGACCGGCAGCGACGTCGGCGCCGGACATATCGCGGGTATTGGGGTCGCCGCCCTGAATGACAAAGCCGGGCACATAGCGATGGAACTTAAGGCCATCATAGAAACCCATCGTGGAAAGCTCGCAGAAGTTCGCGACATGAATGGGAGCGCCCTCGCCGTCAAACTTGACCTTGATGGTACCCTTCGACGTCTCGATAACGGCGCACTCGTCGCCGGCAAGCTGATACTCGGGCGTGTAGAGCTCTTTCTTAAAACCAAACATGTGGTTCCTTCCTCGTGCGTTTAAAGCATATTTGTACGAATTGTAGCAATAAGCATGCGCTTACATCAATTGCGCACGTAGGTTATGCCGACTATGGCGAACTAATTTTAGGAACGCTGCTGCGGCTTCCAGGAACCCACATTGGCGTCGTACTGGTTCAGCGCGCTGTTGCCGCCCTGCGCGATGGGCGCCAGGATCTCGCTTTGGTGGGAACTCATCGACTCGCCATCGGGAATGGCCAGCGAGATGTCCCAACTCTGGCAGATCACGTCGACACGCTCGAACATCCACTCGGCAAGCTGCTTTAAGTGGGCGATGTCATCCGCATAGACCGTATCGTCCTGATACTTAAGGTTGCTGAGCTCATCTTGCGTCTTTTTGATCTGGTCGCGCAGGGCGTAGGCACTCTGCGACAGCTCCTGACGGGTGGACAGCGGCGATCGGAGATAGCCGTTGTTAAAGGAATCGATGACCTCGCCGATCTGGTCCTCGTCACCGTAGGACACGATGGTCTGATACAGACCGTCGAGCCTGGTATAGAGCTGATCATCGGTGAGCACGGTTTCTTCCTGGACCACCTCGGCAGAATCGTCCTGCTTGGTATCGTCCTCATTCGCCTCGCCCTTTTGGCGCGTGGGGAAGGTCGTCTGCGCGGCCTGGCCAAACTGGTCATAGAAGCCAGGCATGACACCCATGGGATCGGTCGTCACGAACCAATAGGCACCACCGCAAACGACTGCAAGGACCACGATGACGATGAGCGGCTTGGGGATATGACGCTTGTGCTTGTGATAGGCGTCCTCGTCGGGATGCACCTTGCGCTTGGGTTTTTGAGCATCGTCGTGCAGGGAAACCGGCGTGGGAATATCGACCTTGGGGATACCGAAATCCTTATCGAAAGCCGGCAGCACGCAAGTCTCGTTAGGATCGGCGGCGTCCGAAAGCACCGCAGCGGCAGAGGCGGGCGCATGCGGCACCTCGGTATCGATCTGCTCTTGCGTTAGGCGCGGAAAGCCCGCCGTGCGGCCCGCTGCCAGGTCGGATGCGGCCGCGTCCTCGGAGAGGATGCCCGGAGCGGGGCGTCCGCATTTGGGGCACGTACGATCATGCGGAGAAAGACGGGCACCGCAGCCCTCACAGAACACGAACTCGGTGTGCTCGGGGCCATCGCCCGGACCCACATAGGCGTTGCAGTAGGGGCAGAACGAGGCGCCGTCCTCGATAGTCTTAAGGCAATGCGGGCAGATCACGGCATCCTCTTTTCGAAGCAATTCAAACAATCGAGGTTAGAGCATAACATCGCCACGGCCCCACAGGAACAAGGCACCAATTCAACATCGCCAGGGCGCGTAGCTACTTCTTCTTTTTGCTTGGCATCGAGACTTTGATGCCTTGGGCGGACTTGGTCACGCGAGAGCGCTTGGCTCCGGTACTCTTCTTTTTCTTGGGCTGGGCCTGGGCCACGCCCTCGAGTGCGCGGGCCTCGGCCTCGCGAGCGGTGCGATCTTCGCGGCGCTGCGCCATGTCGGCGGCGACGCGCTTGGCAAAACGTTCGGCCGTCGAGCCCGTCGAGCTCACCTTGCCGCCACCGCGACCCAGGCGGACGCGCACACCGCGGCCAAAACCAGTTGCGGCATGACGACGACGCGGCTTGAGCGAATCCACCATCGTGGCGAGCTTAAAGAACACCGAGCAGGTAAAGACCACGATGACAGCCAAGATAACCATCTGACCCATCGACAGGTTGGCGATGGACAGCAGCCCCGGGAACCCGATAACGCCCACCAAGATGCCGGCGACTACAAACACAAAGAGCACCACACGTAAGGGCGTGAGCGGCTGCGAGATCCGCCAGATCAGGCTGACGCTCGCCGCGCACGACGTAAGCAGGCACATCGTAGACAGCGTGAGCTGGCTAAAGCCAAACACGCGCGCCACAAAGATATCAAGCGCCGCAGCCAAAATGACCGCAATCGACGCTGGCAGTGCACGCTTGAGCACGTTGGTCAAAAACGCACCCTTCACGCGAGCATTGTTGGGCTCCAGGCCCAACACAAAGCCCGGCGCGCCGATGCAGAGGAAGTTGATGAGCGTCATCTGGATGGGCTCGAAGGGGTACGGCGGCAGCGCGATGCACAGCGCCGCCAGGCCCATCGAGAACAGCGTCTTGGTCAGGAACAGCGACGCCGAACGCTGCAGGTTGTTGATGGAGCGACGGCCCTCGGCCACCACGGCGGGCATCGAGGCAAAATCGTTGTCGACGAGTACGATCTCGGCCACGTTGCGCGCGGCATCGGAGCCGGCCGCCATGGCCACGGAGCAGTCGGCCTCCTTAAGCGCCAGCACGTCGTTGACGCCGTCGCCCGTCATGGCCACGGTGTGCTCTCGGCGCTTGAGCGCCTGCACGAGCTCGCGCTTCTGCTGCGGGGTCACACGACCAAAGACATGGTAGCGGTCCACTGCGGCATCGAGCTTGGCCGGCGTATCGAGCGTCGTGGCGTCCACATAAGCGTCCGCCCCCGGCACGCCCACCACGCGCGCGATCGACGACACCGTACGCGGGTCGTCGCCACTGATCACGTTGAGGGTCACGCCCTGCTCGTTAAAGTAGCCGATGGTCTCGGCCGCCGAGGTACGGATCTCGTCGCGGATGGTCACAAAGCCCACGGGCTCGGCCTCGCCCACCATATCGCCATCGGGCGTAAAGCCGTCCACGCGCGCCACCACGAGCACGCGGCAGGTATCGGCAAGCTCGGCCACCCGATTCTCGACCTGGGCAAACGCACGATCAGAGAGCACAAACTGCGCGGCGCCCATCACATAGGAGCCCTGCGCAAACGAAGCACCACTCCATTTTTTAGACGACGAGAACGGAATGACCGACAGCGGCTCAGACACCTCGACCGGGCGATCGGCGTAATAGTTGAGCAGCGCCTGGCAGGTCTCGTTGGCATCGGCCGAAGTCGCACGCGCGACGTTAGCCAGCGCAAAATCGAGCACCGTGGTATCGACGGGAACGGCCGCCTCGTCCGAGCCGGCGCCTAGGCTCACGCCCTCAACCGGCAGCGGATACGTGCCCTCGACCTCCATGCGGCCCGACGTGATGGTGCCCGTCTTGTCCAGGCACAGCACGTCGACGCGAGCGAGCGTCTCGATGCAGTAGAGCTGCTGCGCCAGCACCTTGCGGCGGGCCAGGCGCACCGTGGCGATGGCGAGCACCGACGAGGTCAGCAGCACCAGGCCTTGCGGGATCATGCCCAGCAGGGCGCCCACCGTGGACAGCAGCGCCGACGAAGGCACATGACCAGCCAACAGCTCGGAGAAACACCACGAAAGCGCGCTATCGCCCGGGGTTCCCGCGGCATCCCACAGCTCGCTCACACTCGAGGCAAACAACGCCAAACCGAGCGGGATCATGATGATGCTCGCAAAGCGCACGATGGCGTTAAGCGCGTTCATGATCTCGGAATTGACCTTTTTGACGTACTTGGCCTCGTTATTAATTTTGGCCACGTAGTTGTCGGCGCCGACATGAATCACGCGGGCGCGCAGCAGGCCCGAGTCGATAAAGCTACCGCTCATGAGCTCGGAACCGGGCTGTTTCTTAATAAGGTCGCTCTCGCCCGTCAGCAGGCTCTCGTTCACGAGTGCCTCGCCCGAAACCACCACGGCGTCGGCGGGAATCTGGTCGCCGCGCCCCAAGCGAATGATGTCGTCGAGCACGATCTGGTCCAAGTCGAGCTCCACCTCGGCGCCGTCGCGCACCGCGATGGCCTTCTTGGAGGTCAGCAGCGTGAGCTTATCAACCATCTTCTTGGAACGCATGGACTGAATGACGCCAATGGCGGTATTGAGGAACACCACGAACAGGAACGTCAGATTCTTAAACGAACCGGTCAAAATGACCAGGAACGCCAAGATCACGTTGATCAAATTGAACAGCGTGCAGAGGTTCTCGATGATGAGCTCTTTGACCGACTTGGTCTTGAGCTCCATGTTGCGGTTGATCTTACCGGCGGCGATGCGCTCCTCGACCTCGGCGGTCGAGAGTCCGCGCTCGATATCCGTTGCTGCCATACCACGTCCCATCACGTCGCGTCGGTATAAGAAAAACCGCCCGGACCATGCGAGGTTCGGACGGTCTTACGTTCGATGGTGCCCCATGTTGGATTCGAACCAACGGCCTTCTGCTCCGGAGGCAGACGCTCTAATCCCCTGAGCTAATAGGGCCAACGTTTGGCATTATACCCAAGTGCGCCACGGGCTATCAAAATAAAAGAAAAAGCTTTGCAATTCCGAGGAAGACGCGGCGCAACGGCCCACTTTAGAAGGCAAAAGCGAGTCGGATAGTATAAACTCTCATGCACCATATATTCACGGCTCGCAATGCGGGCCGTTTTTGCAAAAGTTATCCATCGAGGTGAGAGGCACACCATGATTGCAATTCTAAAGCAGAGCGCCAGCGACGAGGCCGTCAGCCATATCGTCAGCTGGATTGAGAAAAAAGGCCTGAAGACCGACGTCTCGCGCGGCGAGAACGAGACGATTATCGGCCTGGTGGGCGATACGACCAAGATCGACCCGTTCCTGCTCGAGTCCATGGATGTCGTCGAGCGCGTGCAGCGCGTCTCCGAGCCGTTCAAGCGCGCCAACCGCAAGTTCCACCCCGAGGACTCCGTCATCGACTGCGGTCACGGCGTCAAGATCGGCGGCGACCAGTTCCAGGTCATCGCCGGTCCCTGCTCCGTCGAGGGCGAGAACCTCATCCGCATCGCACGCCGCGTAAAGGCCGCCGGCGCCACGATGCTGCGCGGTGGCGCCTACAAGCCCCGCACCTCCCCCTACGCCTACCAGGGCATGGGCCCCGCCGGCCTCGACCTGCTGTGCGAGGCGTCTGCCGAGCTCGACATGCCGATCGTCACCGAGATCATGGACCCTCGCGACGTGCAGGTCTTCTTGGACAAGAAGATTGACGTCATGCAGATCGGCGCCCGCAACGCCCAGAACTTCCCCCTGCTCAAGGAGGTCGGCAAGACCCAGACTCCGATCCTGCTCAAGCGCAGCATGTCCGGCACGATTGATGAGCTGCTCATGGCCGCCGAGTACATCATGAGCGAGGGCAACGACAACGTCATCCTGTGCGAGCGCGGCATCCGCACCTTCGAGACCCGTACCCGCAACACCTTCGACCTCAACGCCGTGCCGGTGCTGCACCACCTTTCGCACCTGCCCGTCGTCGCCGACCCCAGCCACGCCACCGGCTACACCCGCTATGTTGAGCCCATGGCGCTTGCCGCGACCGCCTGCGGTGCCAACGGCCTGGAGATCGAGGTCCACGACGAGCCGAGCCGCGCCTGGTCCGACGGCGCCCAGGCCCTCACCCCCGATCAGTTCGACGACACCATGCGCCGCATCCGCGCCATCCGCGAGGTTGTCTGCCAAGAGACCATGGAGTAGCCCATGGGTACGGTGAGAAACGCGCGCGTTAACCAGGGCGGCCCCAAGTGCGCCGGCATCGTGGGCCTGGGCCTCATCGGCGGCAGTTTTGCCCGCGGCTATGCGCAGGCGGGCGTCCGCGTGCTGGCCTGGGACCCCGATGACGATGTCATGACGGCCGCCAGCATGGGCACTGTCGCCGGAGAGCTCAACGACAAGACACTCGGCGAATGCGACATCATCGTCCTGGCTTGCTACCCCGAGGCCTGCATCGAGTGGCTCGAGGCGCATGCCCAGGCCCTCGCCGACGCCACCGACACCGAGGCCATCATGGGTCCCGTAGTGATCGACACCGTGGGCGTCAAGGGCATCGTGTGCGAACGTGCCTTTGAGCTTGCCCGTAAGCACGGCTTTTACTTTGTGGGCGCACACCCCATGGCGGGCACGCAGTACTCGGGCTACGCACACTCCCGCGCCGACCTGTTCCAGGGCGCGCCACTCGTGCTCGTGCCGCCCGCGGTGGACGATGCGCTCAAACTGGAGCTTTTGGGCCAGGTGCGCGAGATGGTGCGCCCCTTGGGCTTTGGCAAGTTCACCGTGACCAGCGCCGCCGAGCACGACCGCGTCATCGCCTTCACGAGCCAGCTTGCGCACGTGGTGTCCAACGCCTACGTAAAGAGCCCCACTGCCCAGGTCCACCACGGCTTTTCGGCCGGTAGCTACCGCGATCTCACCCGCGTGGCGCACCTCAACCCGCAAATGTGGTCCGAGCTCATGATCGACGACGCCGACGCGCTCGCCTTCGAGATCGACCATCTAATCGAGTCGCTTGGCGCCTACAGCCGTGCGCTCAAGAACCGCGACCAGCGCTATCTGGAGAATCTCCTTGCCGAGGGCGACCGCATTAAGCGCGCGCTCGACGACGAGGCCTCCCACTAGACCACCTATCACGCCAGGTCGAAAGGACCGAAGCTTATGGCGATTACCATCGATATCGACACTGCACGCCCCTACCAGGTGCATGTTGGCACGTTTTTGCTGGAGCAGGCGGGACCGCTCGTGCGCGCCACTGCCGGCGGCACCAAGGCCGTCATCGTGACGGACACCAACGTGGGCCCGCTCTACCAGATGCCCGTTAAGCAGAGCCTGGAGGCGTCAGGCTACGAAGTGAGCATCTGCACCTTCGAGGCCGGCGAGGCCCATAAGCGCGCCGAAACCTATGTTGCCATTTTGGAGTTTGTGGCCGAGCACGAGCTTTCGCGCTCCGACGTGATCGTGGCACTCGGGGGCGGCGTCGTGGGCGATGTGGCGGGCTTTGTGGCCGCGACCTACATGCGCGGCTGCAAGTTTGTGCAGATCCCGACGAGCCTGCTCGCCATGGTGGATTCGTCGGTGGGCGGCAAGACCGCCATCGACCTGGCTGCCGGCAAGAACTTGGCCGGCGCCTTTTGGCAGCCGAGCGTGGTTATCGCCGACGTGGGGTGCCTGGCCACCCTCACGCCCGAGCAGTTCGCCGACGGCTGCGGCGAGGTCGTCAAGCACGCCGTGATCGCCGACCCGGAGCTTTTCGCCGAGCTGGAGAAGACCCCGCTCACGCTGGAGCTGCTCAACCGCGATGTGGCCCGCGTAGCACTCATCATCGCCCGCAACATCGACATCAAGCGCGCCGTGGTCGTCGCCGACGAGCACGAAACCAACCAGCGCAAGCTGCTCAACTTTGGACACAGCGCCGGACACGCCGTCGAGGCCTGCGAGCACTTTGAGCTCGGACACGGCAACTGCGTGTCGATCGGCATGGGCATCATCACGCGCGCCGCGGCCCTGCACGGCGTTTGCGATGCTGCACTGCCCGGCCGTATTGAGGAGCTCTGCGCCCGCCACGGCCTCAAGACCCGCTGCGACCTCAATGCCGATGCCGTCTTTGCCGAGGCGCTCCACGACAAGAAGCGCGCGGGCGACACCATCGACCTGGTGATTCCGCACGGCATTGGCCGCTGCAGCATCGACCGCACGCCGCTTTCCACTTTCCACGAACTCATTGCCGAGGGCCTCGGCCAGAAGGGAGACGCATCCGCATGCTAGCCCGCATCACCCCGTCCCCGCTTAAGGGCACCGTTCCCGCCATCGCGTCCAAGTCGATGGCGCACCGTCTCATCATCTGCGCTGCCCTTGCCAACGGAGAGACGCATGTGACCTGCAACACCACCTGCGCCGATATTGAGGCCACGGTCCGCTGCCTCACGGCGCTCGGCGCCCGCATCGAGACCGTCGAGGACGGCTTCCAGGTCCACCCCACCATGAAGAGCATTGAGTTCGGCCTGCTCAAGGCCCTTGCCGGCGGCACGCTCGACTGCGGCGAGAGCGGCTCCACGCTCCGCTTTATGCTGCCCGTCGCCTGCGCGCTGGGCGCAGAGGCAACCTTTGTGGGACAGGGCCGCCTAGGCGCACGCCCGCTGTCCCCGCTCTCGGACGAGATCATTGCCGCCGGCTGCGACCTACAGGGTCTGGGCGGTTTTCCGCTCAAGACAAGCGGACGCATGCGCCCGGGCACCTTTGTGCTGCCGGGCAACGTAAGCTCGCAGTACATCTCGGGCCTGCTGCTGGCAGCCCCGTTGCTCGCCCAGCCCTCCTGTATGCAGGTGACTGGCCTCATTGAGAGCCGCCCCTACATCAACCTAACGATCCAGGCCATGAAGGCCTTTGGCGTTGAGGTCAACGTCGAGCGCATTCCGGCCAAGGACGGCCAGCCCGAGGTCACGAACTTCCGCGTGAGCAGCGGCTCGTACCGCACGCCCGGCAGCGTGGCCGTCGAGGGCGACTGGTCCAACGCTGCCTTTTGGCTGTGTGCCGGCGCTATCGGCACCGACCCCATCACCGTCGAGGGCGTGTCCCTGAGCTCCGCACAGGGCGACCGCAACGTGCTTGCCGCGCTTTCGCGCTTTGGCGCCCGCATCGTGCGCTCCACGAACGCCGCCACCGTGCAGTCCGACAAGCTCGCCGGCTTTGAGATGAGCGCCCACGACATTCCCGACCTGGTGCCCGTTATCTCGGCCGTGGCCTCGCTGGCACAGGGCCGCACCTTTATCCGCGATTGCGCCCGCCTGCGCATCAAGGAATCCGACCGCCTGGCCACCACCACCCGCGAGCTCACCGCGCTGGGCGCGCAGGTGCGTATTGCCGGCGACGACCTCATCATCAAGGGCGTCGATGCCTTTACCGGCGGCGAGGTCGATTCGCACAACGACCACCGCATCGCCATGATGGCCGCCATCGCCGCGAGCCGTGCCACCGGCGAGGTCGTGATCCACGGCGCCGAGGCCGTCAACAAGTCCTATCCCGATTTTTTCGACCACTACCGCCTGCTGGGCGGCAAGGTCACACTCGAGGAGGAATAGCATGTCCTCGACCTTTGGCAACGTCTTGCACTTAAGCATCTTCGGCCAATCGCACTCCCCCGCTATCGGCTGCTCGCTCGATGGCATCCCGGCGGGCATCGCCGTGGACCAGGAGAAGCTGCAGGCCTTCCTCGACCGTCGCGCCCCCGGCCGCGACGAGACCGCAACCAAACGCCGCGAGGCCGACGCCGCGCATATCATCGCCGGTGTGATCGATGGACATACCACCGGCGCGCCCATCGCCGCGATTATCGAGAACACCAACACGCGCTCCAATGATTACTCCGAGCTGCGCCGCAAGCCCCGTCCCGGACATGCGGACTTCCCTGCGCGCGTGAAGTATCACAACATGCACGATGTCGCTGGTGGCGGGCATTTTTCCGGCCGCCTAACGGCCCCCTTATGCATCGCCGGCGGCATTGCGCTGCAGGCACTCGAGGCCCGCGGTATCAAGGTCATGGCGCACGTCGCGCAGATCGGCGGCATCTCCGACCTGCCGATGGACGATATGGTCTATCGCGAGGCCGACCGCAAGGCAATCCTTACGAACGATCTGCCGTGCATTGACGCCGCCGCAGCCGGCCGCATGCGCGAGGAGATTCTTGCCGCGCGCGACGAGCTCGACAGCATCGGCGGCATCGTGGAGTGCGGCATTTACGGGCTTCCCGCGGGCATCGGTGACCCCATGTTCGACGGCATCGAGAACCGCATCGCGCAAATCGCGTTTGGCATTCCCGCCGTAAAGGGCGTGGAGTTTGGCATGGGCTTTGCCGTGGCCGCCATGCGCGGCAGCGAGAACAACGACCCGTATCGCATCGACGCCGAGACCGGCGGGATTGCGGTCGAGTCCAACAACGCCGGCGGCATCCTTGGCGGTATTTCGACCGGCGCGCCCGTCATGTGGCGCATGGCCGTAAAGCCGACGCCCTCAATTGGCCGCGAGCAGCAGACCGTAGACATGGACGCCATGGAAAATGCCGAGCTCTCGGTCCACGGTCGTCACGATCCCTGCATCGTCCCCCGAGCCGTCCCCGTTGCCGAAGCAGCCGCGGCGCTCGCCATCTGGGACGCCCTCCTCGAGGACGCAGGCCAGCTCTAACCCGACTCACCTGAGTTGCCCGTCAACTCTGCCATTACGCGAAAGGGGCCTCCATGGACCTTGCCGATATTCGCCAAGCCATCGATGGCATCGACACCACGCTCCTCAACAGCTTTGTCGAGCGCATGGACATTGCCACCGAGGTCGCCAAATCAAAAATCGAGATGGGCAAGGCCGTCTTCGACCCCGCCCGTGAGCGCTCCAAGCTCAACAACCTCGCCAGCCGCGCGCCCGAGCGCTACGAGGCGCAGACCATCACCCTGTTCCGTCTCCTCATGAGTATGAGCAAGGCCGAACAGCAGCGTTACATCAACGAGCTCAAGGGCATCACCGTCTCGCAAAAGGCCCACGCCACGGCCGTAGCCTTCGACACGCCCTTCCCCCAGACTGCCAGCGTCGCCTGCCAGGGCGTGGAAGGTGCCTATAGCCAGATCGCCGCGTGCAAGCTCTTCGACGTGCCCGACATCGCGTTTTTCGAGACCTTCGAGGGCGTTATGCGCGCTGTGCGCGACGGCTTCTGCGAGTTTGGCGTGCTGCCCATCGAGAACTCCACCGCCGGCTCGGTCAACGCCGTCTACGACCTGCTCGCCCAGTTCGACTTCCACATCGTGCGCTCGCTTCGCCTCAAGATCGACCACAACTTGCTCGTCAAGCCCGGCACCAAGCTCGCCGACGTGCGCGAGGTCTACAGCCACGGCCAAGCTATTGCCCAGTGTGCCGGCTTTATCGAGTCCCACGACCTTCACGCCACCAAGTACCCCAACACGGCTATGTCGGCCGAGATGGTCGCCAGCTCCGAGCGCACCGATGTTGCCGCCATCGCATCGCGCAGCTGCGCGGCACTCTATGGCCTGGAGGTGCTGGAGCCCAACATCCAGGACTCAGACAACAACTACACGCGCTTTGTCGTCATCAGCCGCGAGCCGCGCGTCTATCCCGGTGCCAACCGTACCTCGCTCATGATCACCACGGCCAACGAGCCGGGCGCCCTCTATCGCGTGCTCGAGCGCTTCTACGCACTCAACATCAACCTCATCAAGCTCGAGAGCCGCCCCATCCCCGGTCGCGACTTTGAGTTTATGTTCTACTTTGATCTGGACTGCCCCTTTGGCAGCAAGGCCCTCGACGACCTGCTCGATTCCATCGACGACGTGTGCGAGAGCTTTACCTACTTTGGCAGCTACACGGAGGTGCTCTAGATGACCGATACCGCCGCAACCTGCCCCTACGGCGTGCTGGGCCGCGTGCTGGGCCACAGCTACACCCCAACCATCTACAAGGAGCTGGCGGGGCTTGAGTACGTGCGTTTTGAGCGCGAGCCCGAGGACCTTGCGGCCTTTATGACCGGCGACGAGTGGGAGGGCACCAACGTGACCATCCCCTACAAGCGCGCCGTCATGGACTACCTGGACGAACTGAGCCCGCTCGCCGAGCGCATGGGCAACGTCAACACCATCACGCGTCTGCCCGACGGCCGCCTGCGCGGCGACAATACTGACTATTTCGGTTTTCAGCGCCTGGTCGAGGAGCTGGGGGTTGAGGTTACCGGCAAGAAGGTTCTCGTGCTCGGAGCCACCGGCGGCGCCGGCACCACGGCAAGTGTGGTGCTGGGAGATCTGGGCGCCATCGTTGTGCCCGTGGGCCGCACGAGCGAGGTCAACTACGGCAACATCGCGCAGCAATCCGACGCCGCCCTGCTCGTCAACTGCACGCCTGCCGGCATGTTCCCCCACTGCCCCGATGCGCCCTGCACGCTCGAAGGACTTGACGTGCTCGAGGGCGTCATCGACATCGTTTACAACCCCGCCCGCACGGGCCTGATGCTCGAGGCCGAGCGCCGCGGCACCCCCTGCATCGGCGGCCTGCTGATGCTCGTGGCCCAAGCGGCACAGGCCGTCGAGCGCTATACCGGCCAGGTCACCCCGCGCGAGCGCATCCTGGACGTAACGGAGCGCTTGTCACACCGCGAACAGAACATCGCCCTGATCGGCATGCCGGGTTCGGGCAAGACCCGCGTGGGCGAGCAGATCGCCCTGCTCACGGGTCGCGAGCACATCGACCTGGACCGCGCCCTCGAGGAACGCCTCGGCATGCCCTGCGCCGACTTTATCGTCGAGCGCGGCGAGGCAACCTTCCGCGAGCAGGAGACGGCGGCGCTGGCCGACATCTCCAAGCGCAGCGGCCTGGTGCTCTCAACCGGCGGCGGCATAGTCACGCGTGACGAGAACTATCCGCTGCTGCACCAGAACAGCCAAATCGTGATGCTCAGCCGCAAACTCGAAGAGCTCGCCCACAAGGGCCGCCCCATCACCGCCCGCGACGGCATCGAAAAGCTGGCGGAACAGCGCATGCCGCGCTACCGCGCCTGGGCCGACTACATCATCGACTCACGCGACTGCGCCGCCAACACCGCCCATGCCCTCCTCGACACCCTCCCACCCGCTCTCTAACCAAAACCACCACAAAGGGGACAGGCACCTTTGTGGTGGTTTTTCAACCGCAAAGGAAGCAACCATGAAAGCACTCGTCATTAACGGCCCCAACCTCAACATGCTCGGCATTCGCGAGCCAGGCATCTATGGCAGCGACAACTACGACCGCTTAGTGCAGATCTGCCAGGAAGCGGGCACTGCACAGGGCTTCGACGAGGTCGAGGTCTTCCAGTCCAACCACGAGGGCAACATCGTCGACAAGATTCAGGAGGCCTACGGCAAGGTCGACGGCATCGTCATCAACCCGGCCGCCTACACGCATACGAGCGTGGCCATCCTGGACGCGCTCAAAGCCGTCGCAATCCCGGCTGTGGAGGTCCACATCAGCGCTGTCGAGACCCGCGAGGACTTCCGCCAGGTGAGCTATGCACGCCTAGCCTGCTTCGCCACCATCACCGGCGAGGGCCTACAGGGCTACGCCCACGCGCTGGAGCTGCTGAGGGAGTATCTCGAAAAGTAAAATGCCAACCCCAACAAACAGCAGCGGCTTGCTCGCGCTCGGCTCCAGCAGCACACAAGATGAAAAAAGCCCAGACCACCAAGCGGTCTGGGCTTAATAAACGATGGTGCTCCATGGCGGATTCGAACCGTCGACCTTGGGATTAGAAGTCCCCTGCTCTATCCAACTGAGCTAATGGAGCAAATAGCCGCACGCCCAAGCAAGCGCAAGCCTGTCAGGCGCAAGTAATTATAACCTAGTTGAACTGCTCGCGATACGCCTTGCAGACCTCATCAACCGGGCCGTCCATGCGAAGGTCACCCTTCTCAATCCAAACGGCACGCTGGCAGATGCGCTCAACCTGCTCCATAGAGTGCGAAACGAACAGAACCGTCACGTCGCCGCTCTGGATAAAGTGCTGGATACGGTCCTCGCACTTCTGCTGGAAGAACACATCACCGACGGACAACGTCTCGTCAACGATCAGAATATCGGGCTCGGTAATCGTCGCGATTGCAAAGGCGATACGCGCCACCATGCCCGAGGAGAAGTTCTTAAGCGGCATATCGACAAAGTTCTGCAGCTCAGCGAATTCGATAATGCCGTCAAAGTTGGCATCGATGAACTCCTTGGTATAGCCGAGCAGGGCGCCGTTCAGATAGATGTTCTCGCGGGCGGTCAGCTCGGGGTCAAAACCAGCACCAAGCTCAATCAGCGGCGCGATGTTACCGTGCACCTTAACGCTGCCCTCGCTTGGCTCAAGCACGCCAGCGATAATCTTGAGCATCGTAGACTTGCCGGAGCCATTGGTGCCGACCAGACCCACGACCTCGCCACGATGAATATCAAACGAGATATGCTTAAGCGCCCTAAACTCCTCAAAGAACAACTCATGCTTGGCAAGCTTAATGAAGTACTCCTTGAGGTTGGTCAGCGACTCGGACGCCATGTTAAAGATCATGGTGACGTCGTCGACCTCGACAGCCAGAGGCTGCTCGCTGTAATCAACAACAGATTCAGTCATCACAGCACTCCTTAGATGTAGAGGATGAACTTGCGCTCGGACTTATGGAACACGGTATAGCCAATAATAAGCGCAAGAACCGCCCAGGCAACGCACATACCAAACGTCATAAGCGAGGGCGTAGTCTGGAACAGGAAGATATCGCGCATAAACTGCAGGTAGTTGAACATGGGGTTCGCATACATCAAGATACGCACGAGATGCGGCATTTGCGCAATATAGTCAGTCGTCCAGAAGATGGGCGTAATGTAAGTCCACGCCGTAATGACGACGCTCCACAGATGCATAACGTCGCGGAAGAAGACCGTAAGGGCAGAGAGCATCATGCCCAGGCCCATGCAGAAGCACATAAGCAGCAGCAGGCAAACCGGCAGCAGAATAAGGTGCCAAGAAGGCATAACGCGGAACCACAGCATGACGATGGCGACGGCGACCAGCGAGAAGGCAAAGTTGACCAGCGAGAAGAGCACCTTCTGCACCGGGAAAACCCAGCGGTGCACCTTAACCTTCTTGAGCAGAGGGGCAGCGCCCACGATCGACGTCAGGGCCTGGTTAGTAGACTCAGACATGACGGCAAAGGTAATGTTACCCACGATCAAGTACAGCGGGTACATCTCGGGCGTCATTGAGCCATTGCGGCCCTGGCCAAAAATCGTCGAGAACACGATGGCCATGACGATCATCATCAGCAGCGGGTTGAGCACCGACCATGCGACGCCCAGAACGCTACGGCGATACTTGATCTTAAAATCCTTGGTAACCAGCTGACGAAGGATAAACGCGTCCTTCTCAAATTCGTTCTTAGCAAACGTCGCAGGCAGACTGCGAGTTTCTTGTTGCTTTGTCTGATCCGACACGGATGCAACTCCTTTACTCGTAATCGTTGACAAACGAACAGTATAGACCCGACGGCCATGCAAACGATTCGCGCAACAAAACTGGAGAACTAACCCACATCTTAGGATGCCAGGCCCAAACGGCTATACTTTCTAGGATTGAATGTATAAGGAGCATTAAGTGAATTCTGAATCCATCGCCGTCATCATCCCTTGCTACAACGAAGCGCTCACGATCGGCAAAGTCATCGATGACTTTCACCGCGAGCTTCCGCAGGCGACGGTCTATGTCTATGACAACAACTCGTCGGACGATACCTCACGCATTGCCACCGAGCACGGCGCCACAGTCCGCTTTGAGCCCCGTCAGGGAAAGGGCAACGTGTGCCGCCAGATGTTTCGCGATATCGACGCCGATTGCTACCTGATGGTCGACGGAGACGACACCTACCCCGCCGAGGCGGCCAAGGCCCTCTGCGAGCCCATCCTTAACGGCACGGCCGACATGACCGTAGGCGATCGCCTTTCCAACGGCACCTACGCCGAGGAGAACAAGCGTGCCTTCCACGGCTTTGGCAACAATCTGGTCCGTGCCATGATCAAGTGGATCTATGGCTACAGCTTCGATGATGTCATGACCGGCTACCGTGCCATGAGCCGCCCGTTCGTTAAAACCTTCCCTGTGCTTTCCGAGGGCTTCCAGATCGAAACCGAGCTCTCGATCCACGCCGTCGACCACCGCTGGCGCATCAAGGATGTGCCCATCGAGTACCGCGACCGTCCGGAAGGTTCCGAGTCCAAGCTCAATACCGTAAGCGACGGCATTAAAGTCGTTGCGATGATTGGCACGCTGTTCAAGGACTACCGCCCTCTGAAGTTCTTCAGCCTCGTCGCGCTTCTGTTTGCGGTGATCGGCCTCGCCTTGGGCACGCCCATCGTTGTCGAGTATTTCCAGACCGGCCTCGTTCCGCGCTTCCCCACCGCCATGCTCGCCGCGTCGTTTATGTTCCTGTGCGGTCTGAGCCTTGCGACCGGCTTCATCCTCGATTCCGTGGCAAAGGTCGAAAAAAAGCAGTGGGAGGTCAACGTGTACAGCAAATACGCCTACGATGACCAGCCCGGCAGGTCCGCCACCACGCCAAGCGAGTGAAAGATCTTCCGCAAAATACTATTGGCACCACTGCGCAGATAGCCATCAACAAGAAAAGCCGCCGTTAAAGAACGGCGGCTTTTACTCTCGAAAAGTTGATAGCGGCTAGAGCGTCTTGAGGTACTCCCCAAGCTCTTCCTCCCAGTCGGGCATGTGGAACCCGACCGACTCGAGCCTGGAAAGGTCGAGCGCGGAGTGGACCGGGCGCGGGGCCACGGGGCCCTCGGCGCCGGCGTAGTAGTCGGCGGTCGATACCGGCACGACCCTGTCGCCGTTGCCGTTGGCGGCCTCGAAGACGGCGCGGGCGATGTCGGCCCAGGACTTGACGGCGCCGGAACCGGTGCAGTCGTAGGTGCCGTAGGGGGCGCGGCTCCCCAGCACGTGGAAGATTGCCTGCGCCATGTCGCGCGTGAAGGTCAGGCGTCCCAGCTGGTCGTCCACGACGGTGACCTGCTCCAACTTGTCCTCCGGGTCGGCGACGCGGTCGGAGAGCGCCCTCATGGTCTTGACGAAGTTGTGCCCCTCGCCGATGACCCAGGAGCTGCGCATGATGTAGTGGCGCGGGCACCCGGCCACGGCGATGTCGCCGGCGGCCTTGGTCTGGCCGTAGACTGACAGCGGGCTGAGGGGCTCCTCCTCGTCGTGCACCTCGGCGGTGCCGTCGAAGACGTAGTCGGAGGACACGTGGACGAGCGCGATCCCGTGCTCGGCGCAGGTGCGCGCGAGCAGGGCGGGGCCGGTCGCGTTGGCCTTCCAGGCGGCCGCGCGGCCCTCGGGGGTCTCGGCTTTATCCACGGCGGTGTAGGCGCCGCAGTTGATCACGGTGCCGTAGAGCGACCAGTCGTACTTGGAGTAGGCCGCCGGGTCGGACATGTCGAAGGTGTCGATGTCGCAGAAGTCGAAGTCCTTGGCGACGCCGCGCTCCTCCGCCAGCGCGCGCACCGCGCGGCCCAGCTGGCCGTTGCAGCCGGTGACGAGCGTCCTCTTGGGCGCCATTGGGACGACGTCCCTGAGCATCGGGTGGTTCAGGTCCGCCTCGGATACAGTGGCCTCATCGAGCGGGATCGGCCACTCGATGGCGAGCTCGGGGTCGGCGAGGTTCACGAAGGTGTAGGTCCTCTTGAGCTCCAGCGACCAGTGGGCGTCCACCAGGTAGGTGTAGGCGGTGCCGTCCTCCAGGGCCTGGAAGGAGTTGCCCACGCCGCGCGGGACGTAGATGGCCCTGGACGGGTCCAGGGTGCAGGTGAACACCTTCCCGTAGGTGGCGCTGCCCTCGCGCAGGTCCACCCAGGCGCCGAATACGCTGCCGCGGGCCACCGAGATGAACTTGTCCCAGGGCTCGGCGTGGATGCCGCGGGTGACGCCGCGGCTGTCGTTGTAGGAGATGTTGTTCTGGACGACGCGGAGGTCCGGGATGCCCAGGGCGGTCATCTTGGCGCGCTGCCAGTTCTCCTTGAACCAGCCGCGCGAGTCGCCGTGGACGGCGAGGTCGACGACCTTGAGGCCCCCGATGCCGGTCTCGGCGACGGAGAGGTCCTTCTCGAATGCGATGTCTGCCATGTGGGAAAAGCTCCTATCGAAGAGGTTGGGTAACCGGGGGCGCCCGCGGTGCGGTTCGCCGGGATGCGGTCTTACTGGCCCTGTGCGCGGTAGCGGGCCTCGGTGGCCTCCTTGGCCGGGCGCCACCAGGACTCATTGGCGACGTACCAGTCGATGGTGGCCCTCAGACCCTCGGCGAAGTCGGTGTGGGCCGGCCTCCAGCCCAGCTCGCGCTGGAGCTTCGTGCTGTCGATGGCGTAGCTGCGGTCGTGGCCGGGGCGGTCGGCGACCCAGTCGAAGTCCTCGGGGTCCTTTCCCATCGCCTCGAGGATCATGCGCAGGACGGTGATGTTGTTCCTCTCGCCGTCGGCTCCGATGAGGTAGGTCTCCCCCATGCGCCCCTTCGTGAGGATGTCCCAGACGGCGCTGGAGTGGTCCTCGGTGTGGATCCAGTCGCGGACGTTCTCGCCCTTCCCGTAGAGCTTGGGGCGCACGCCGTCGACGATGTTCGTGATCTGCCTGGGGATGAACTTCTCCACGTGCTGGTAGGGGCCGTAGTTGTTGGAGCAGTTGGAGATCGTGGTGCGAAGCCCGTAGGTGCGGGTCCAGGCGCGCACGAGCATGTCGGAGCTCGCCTTGGTGCTCGAGTACGGCGAGGACGGGTGGTACGGCGTCTCCTCGGTGAACTTGGCCGGGTCGTCGAGCGCCAGGTCGCCGTAGACCTCGTCGGTGGAGACGTGGTGGTAGCGGATGCCGTATTTCCTCACGGCCTCCAGCAGGCGGAAGGTGCCCTCCACGTTCGTGCGCAGGAACGGCTCCGGGTCGGCGATGGAGTTGTCGTTGTGGCTCTCGGCGGCGTAGTGCACGATGGCGTCGTGGCCGGGGACCAGCCTGTCCAGCAGCTCGGCGTCGCAGATGTCGCCCACGACGAGCTCGACCCTATCCTCGGGCAGCCCCGCGATGTTCTCGGGGTTGCCGGCGTAGGTCAGCTTGTCCAGGACGGTGACGTGCACCTCGGGGTGGTTGTTGACCACGTAGTGCACGAAGTTGCTGCCGATGAAGCCGCAGCCGCCAGTGACGATGATATTCTTGGGTTCGAAAATCTCAGACATGAAAATCCAATCTGAAGCATGTACAGCTTCTTTAGTATGCCGCAGGAAGTGACGCCGCGACGCTATTCAACAAAACTATCGGACATTTCGGCATGCGATAAGAGCCATAACCTTCGCAGAATTACCTCCTGTACAAAACGCCTCCGAAATGCAGTCTTTGTCGTAGTGAAAAACCGAATCCCCAGTTATTTCACGTAAGTACTTATAGAAGAAATCCTCCCAGCTTTTAAACTTCTCACTGTTTACAAAGGCTTCTGGGGTTTCCAAAACCGTCTTAACATCTAGCTCTGAAATTACGCCGGAGCTCAGTAGAAGCCACTCGAATGATTCGGGAAGACAAACCGTAACAGTATCGCGGTGAATGTCTTGCAGCTTAAGGACGCGGTCCGCATAGCACCCAAATGCCGCCCCGTCCGCGACAACAAACACGCGATCGTCGAGATGCTGATCCAACCAGCCCAAAATCGCGCTGTTCGTCATGGCCGAAGTACAGGTAAGCTCACTGTCAGCGAAATGCCGTTCAAAAAACTGGAAACCAGACTTACTGTCCTCGCATAGAAGGATAGAAAAGTCCTGTTTTGGCGCCGACCGGGAAATAGCATAACGATGATTCCCGCGATCTTGATAAACAGGGACGAAAGAATGGTATTTTCCGCTCGTCTTAATCTTGTAAATCTCATCCACGCTATACGGAAGATTGGGGAAATCAGCCCTTGAGATCAGCACGAAATAATTCGAGGAATACAGCACATGATGGGCAAACTCATCAGAATGGATCTCTTTTAAGCCCTCATCGACAAATACAATCGAGTCATGAACGGACGAAAGCTGGTTTCGCCAATCATAATCGGTCAGGGCGACACAGGGACAATCGCATTGCAAGGAAACGCCCGACTGCTCGCCCGTTCGCATGTAGTCTGCGACCATGTCAAACAGTGTCGTCTTACCCGTGCCACTATCGCCACGCACAATAGTGATGTTCCGCTTGATGGTAAATGTGTACTTAGTTCCCCTGCGGCGGGAAATCTTAACGAGATGCGAACCGTTCATAAGCAGTACCTACAGATACGGAATCGACTCGTGAATCAATTCGGCCATGTTGTGAACGATTCGGCCACTATTCACGACTTTAATTTTAAAATCCTCGCGACCAAAGTCCATCACATGATAGAGATTCACAACAAGCTTGCGGTCTTTCGCCATGTCGAGAATCCACTTGGCACAGTTGTCACCACAGGTAGAAGCGTTAAAAATTTGCTTACGATCAAATCTCATAAGCAGCAGCGTTTTCACGCCACCAGAAAGCTGGAGTGGGGAGATGGATCCAAGCACAGGGCTTTCGATGACGTTTTCGGAGACAACATCCGATCGATCAACATCTTTAATTATCGAGACTGCATAGGGATCCGTAATCCAAGAAGACCGGTAAGAGTTTTTGAAATATGTCGCTGTGTTGTAAATCGCTTCTGGCATATCGCCAAAGTAGACGCTTAACACATCCACTCCCAATCATATTGTCTTTATGGTCAACGTAATCATAACGAAAGGGGCCACCAGATAAACGGTGACCCCTAAAAGAAAACAAGCTTGCGCTAGTACTCGCGCGGGCTGTTGACGATCTCGCCGGCGGCGACCTTCTTCAGGTGCCGCCCGTAGACCGACTTGCCGTAGGCCTTGGCGGCCTCCTCAAGCTCGGCGGTGGAGATCCAGCCGTTCTCCCAGGCGATCTCCTCGGGGACGGACACGGGCAGGTCCTGGGAGTGCTCCACGGCGCGGACGAACTCCGCGGCCTCGTGCAGGCTCTCCATGGTGCCGGTGTCCAGCCACGCGTAGCCGCGGCCGAGGGTCACCACGGACAGCGTCCCCTCCTCCAGGTACATCTGGTTGAGCGTGGTGATCTCGAGCTCGCCGCGGGCCGAGGGCCTCACTTCGTGCGCCTTGGCTGCCACGTCGCCCGGGTAGAAGTACAGGCCGGTGACGGCGTAGGAGCTCTTGGGTTCGGCGGGCTTCTCCTCGATGGAGACGGCCCTGCCCTCCCCGTCGAACTCCACGACGCCGAAGCGCTCGGGGTCGTCCACGTGGTAGCCGAAGACCGTGGCGCGGCCCGACTCGGCGTTCTGGACGGCGCGCGTCAGGTGGCGGGACAGGCCGTTGCCGTAGAAGATGTTGTCGCCGAGCACCAGCGCGCACGGCTCGCCGGCGATGAAGTCCTCGCCGATGGTGAAGGCCTGCGCAAGGCCGTCCGGCGAGGGCTGCTCGGCGTAGGACAGGTTCACGCCGTAGCGCGAGCCGTCCCCGAGCAGGCGCTCGAAGTTGGGCAGGTCGGTCGGGGTGGAGATGACCAGGATATCCCGGATGCCCGCCAGCATGAGGGTGCTAAGCGGGTAGTAGATCATGGGCTTGTCGTAGACCGGCAGCAGCTGCTTGCTGGTGACGAGCGTGAGCGGGTACAGACGCGTGCCCGAGCCACCCGCGAGGATGATGCCTTTCATAGGTTGGACCTCCAGAGTTGGGTGTACACAGATGATATAAGTATACGCGAGGCCGAACCTAGGTTGCAGAACTGCACAAAAGAAGGACGGAGAGAGCCAAGCATGCAGCCTCTTTGGTTCACGTCCTTACGGACCACAAGACTCCAACCATTGGACCATATTTGGTCCAATGCGCTGTTCAGTTAGCCATTGACACAAACACGCACTACAGGGTCGCGGACGAGCTGGATGAGGCGGTGGGCACATAACGGCGTGCGAGGTGACGGAGCGCCTCTACATCCACTCGTACCAAAACCTAGGAGACGGGGAGGTTGCTGGGGTCATTGAGCGAAGGGACGCCCTCTCGTCTCGAGGGACAGACCCCGAGGAGATATGGGCGAACTCGTTTGCCGCCGCGCTCCTCATGCCGGCACAGGTCGTAGCGAAACTCTGGGCGGGCAATTGTAGCATCGGTGAGATGACGGACATACTCGACGTATCCGTAACCGCCGTGGGCCATAGGGTGGAAAACCTTGGGCTGCGATAGCGCAGACCAGCGCGGAAGCAGGTCACCAAAAGGGACACAAGAGGCAATCGACCTCATGGGTTCGGCACAAAGGAGAGCAAACGTCTTCCCCATCGAAAGCGCCCATTTAGACGAGGTCAGGGTCGAATGCTCGAGCGAGGAGCGGGAACGGCGAGCCAAGGCGGCCCAGGCCGAGAGCGTGGTCAAGAGGATGGAGGCGGAGAACGACCTTCGGTCCGAACTCGGAAAGGCCGCGCTCAAGTGCGTCAAGTGGCAGCTGGTCGCATGCAACACCCTCGTCGTCGCGTACACCGCCCGTCTCATGTGGCTGCAGCGCGAAATCCCTACCGAGGTGATAATTTCCTGGATGGGCGCGACGACCGCCGAGATCATCGGAATACTCTGGGTGATAGCGAGGAGCCTGTTTCCGTTCCAGGACGAACACAGGTCCGCAGACCTGGAAAAGAGTGGCGGCGGCCGAATCGGCCACCCCAGGAGATAAGGGTCGCCCCAATGGCGGTTCTTTCTTTACGGAGGGGGCCGGGGGATTCGAACCCCCGGGCCTAGGACACACCTCGCACGTCACGTCAATCCGTTCGTTGGGCGCAGCCCCCGCCTAGGACCCTTGCAACCCCTCCAACAAACAAGACAACTTTCATAATAACCCCCTTGAAGTCAATGGACCCGAAATGAGCAACGACTAGGAAGCAGAGCGCCGCGAGGACAATAACCTGAACCTCAACAGCGACAGAAAGCGTGATGTACGTAGATGTCCTCTTCGATGTTAACACAGCGGAACGGAGCGTCTGACGAACTCATAGCGACACATCTAAGAATGCCAGAAATCACGGAACTCCTCTCTGCATTTATAGCGAGACATGAAGTGAATAAGTACAATGAGCAGTGTCCAACAAACGAAAGGCAAACAATGCGAGTCGAAACAACCGGAGTATGCAGAGGAAACTGGAAAATCTACCAGCAACTTAAAATAGAAGGCATCCATGAAGGCTCCAGCATAAAAGCTCAAGCGGCAACGGATGACGACCGCCGCTTACCTTTGTCTCTTCTAAAATTCAAGGACAATAACGGCGAATCGAACTCATACGTTCTTGTAATCCCCGACCCCGATACCCGAGCCATTAAAATTGAGTTTAACGAAATCGGCAAAGACGGTTGCAACCTGAGCAGCGACTCCCTTTCGCTCAATTGCAAGAACATCAAATGGGAGTCGCGTCTTAACTACAAAATTAAACCTGACATGTGCAGCAAACTCCGAAATTACGATGACGTTTCAGAGTTTGAGATGGCGACGATTGATTTTTGGCAGTGCATCGAAGATTCAAACGAGTATATCCTGAGGTGCACGGTTAGAACACCGTACCGCAATGACTCGCAAATCAAACTTCGCTGCCTCGACCGGTTCCTCAATGAGGTTGGGCTGAGCATAGTCAATTTCGGTTCAAATGTAACGAGCGTTGGATTTACATCCGAGAAAAAGCAACTTGAAACGCAGCTCTCGATCCGCATGCCAAAGGCGTTTGATCGTTACTATTTTATTATTGACGATCAAAATCACCCATCATTCAGTGCATTTGACTGCTTAACGCCTGATAAATTAGGCTTGCTTCTTGAGGAGACCAACTTCCTCTTTACCCATGCGCAGTTTGACCCTGAATACCCCGAATGGTTTACAGAGCATAAGGCAACCATTGGCGCACTGGAGAAGCAGAGAAAAATCGTCTTCAATAGCGCTCCGAAATTCAGCATCATTGTCCCTCTTTACAACACGCCGATTTCGTTTTTTAACGATATGGTCGAATCCGTAAAAAACCAGTCTTATGCAAACTGGGAGCTCCTCCTAGTTAATGCAAGCCCTGACAATCAGGAACTAAAGGCTCGCGTTGAGCAGGAAACAGCCCGCGACAACAGAATTAAGTCAATTAATCTTACCGAAAATAAGGGTATTTCCGAAAACACAAACGCAGGCGTTGCCGTAGCTTCGGGCGATTTCGTTAGCTTCTTTGACCATGACGACATTCTTGAACCGGACTTGTTGTTCTCATATGCCGAGGCAATTGAAAACAATAATGACGTCGATCTTCTTTATTGTGATGAAGATAAACTCATGCCCGATGGAAAGTTAGCGCAGCCGTTCTTTAAGCCGGATTTCAATATCGATCTGCTCAGAAACAATAACTATATCTGCCACATGCTTACCATCCGTAAGTCCCTACTAGACACTCTAGAGCCGAACACAAAAGAGTTCGATGGAGCACAGGATCATAATCTGACTCTCCGCGCCGTGGAAAAGGCAAGGAAAGTTCATCATGTTGCGAAGGTTCTATACCACTGGCGCCTAAGCGAGACCTCCACCGCAGCAAATGCCGATAGCAAGCCGTATGCCACTATCGCAGGTATCAAAGCGGTCCAGAGTCATTTGGACAGGCTTGGGCTCAATGCGAAGGTCGAACAAGCGCGTCGTCCCTTTACATATAAAGTAACCTACGCTGTGCCAGATTCCCGCCCACTCGTGTCAATTATCATCCCGACTAAAGACCACGCCGACATTCTGAACAACTGCATTACATCAATTGTTGAGAAATCAACGTACGACAATTACGAGCTCGTCATAATCGAAAACAACAGCACAGAAAAGGTGACGTTCGATTATTACGATAAGTTGCAAGCAAAATATCCTGACATCGTTCGTCTTGTAACTTGGGAACACGAATTCAATTTCTCCAAGCTCATGAACTTTGGCGTTGCTCACGCCAAGGGCGACTATCTCTTGCTATTGAATAACGATACTGAGGTAATTACGCCCAATTGGATCGAGACCATGCTTGGCATCTGCGCACGTGAGGATGTTGGCGCAGTCGGTGCAAAACTCTACTATCCCGACAACACCATTCAGCACGCGGGCCTATGCGTCACTGGCGGCGTGGCGGGACATCTTTGCCAGAGCATGCCAAGGAATAATTGGGGCTACTTTGCACTCAACGATGCGCAACAAGACTTCAGCGCTGTCACTGCAGCTTGCATAATGACCAAGCGTAGCGAATATGAGAAAGTCGGAGGTTTCACCGAAGAGCTTCAAGTTGCATTTAATGATGTTGACTTTTGCTTAAAGCTACGCGAGATTAACGACCTGATCGTATACACGCCCGAAGTCGAGCTCTATCACTACGAGTCGATTTCTAGAGGCGTTGAAAACAATACGGAAAAGCAGATTCGGTTCCACAAAGAAGTCGCATACATGAATTATCGCTGGGCAAAATACTATGTCGAAGGCGATCCGTACATTAACCCAAATTTCAGCGTGGGAGAACCCGGAAATCGCTACTATCATTTATAAAGTGTTAGCTTAATTCTGCGCTTTCTAATTTTAGCCTTATTAAAATGCGACTAATAGATAAGGGAATCGAGGGTCAACCCTCGATTCCCTTACTATGAATAATTGCATTCCATACATGATATACAGTTAAGAAGCGTTTGTGATTCGATACACAAGCAGGCGTTGATTCCGCATGCTGGCCAGAATCCGCATCATTCCAAAGGCGTATTTAAAACCCAGCCCCACTGTGGTATAGCGGTAGTGTGGTAGTAGTTCAGCCACCAAGCAAGTGATGTTGTCCTGATGTAACCGATGTTATCCATAACCATACCGTTTCCGATATAAATAGCAATATGGCCCCAGCGGGCACCAGCACTTGTATGAGTATGCGTAGGGACCGCAACGATCATTCCAACTTTAAGCTGAGATATATCTCGGCTGTAACACCAATTCCAGAACATGTCGCATGCGTCGCCGTTGGGATATGACCCCAGCACGGGGTAAAACACATGGCTAACCCACTCCGAGCACAGTCCCGCCCCAGGAGAAGGAACGCTATGGCAACGATTAACGATCTGGGACTGCAAGGAGGCGCGCGCGGAGTGCTCAGGCTCCACCCAAGCACCTGAGGCATTAAAGAAATACTCGGAGTCTCCAATTCTGTTCCAGCCATTTACCATTTGTCCAGAAGACATAAGGTAGTACCACGTTCCATCATCATCGAGGAACCAGCCAGTATTCATGGCTCCGGATTCGTTGTCGAGGTGATACCACCTACCGTCAATGAATCGCCAACCGCGCTGCAGAACCCCATCTGAGTCTGTGTAAAACCACACCTGTGCAGCTGAGGACCAATACCAGCCAGCGACAGGCTTTCCCTCGGGATCCCTGAGCTTAATTCCACCCGCGCCGTCCTTGACGCCCGAAAGCACAATCGCACCACTGCTGCACGCATAATATACGTTTTCATCTTGTGAGAAGACCCAAGTGTTGCACTTTAATGCACCGCCGCTATCCGGATCCAAATAATAAATGGAGCCATTTACAGTTTGAAATCCTTCCAGCATGGCGCCATTATTATTGGGGTCTAGCAAATACCAGCTAGAACCATTGTAAAACCACCCGGTACGAATCTCTCCCGATGCGTTGGAGCAATACCATGCCCCATCGTTAATAAACCAACCGGAGCTCATAGAACCGGATTCGAGAAAATGATACAAAGAGCCGTTAACAAGCCTAAAGCCCGTAGCCATTAATCCAGAAGGCTCAAGCCAGTACCAAGTATTGCCAAGGAGTAACCACCCGGTCTGCATAGCGCCCGAACTGTCCAAATAGTACCAGCTATCGTCAATTAAAACCCAGCCGGTCTTCATTGAACCCGATGTCTCGTCAAGGTAGAACCAGCGCCCACCGGTGGCAGCCCATCCCTTCAAATGTGCACAGGAGTTAGAAAATAAATGCCAGCCATCGTTCAAGTATTTCCAGCCAGTAGCTGCATAACCTTCGGAATCAAAATAATACTCCGCCCCTCTAATGGACAGAAAACAGTTTGACGGCCAACCACCAGCCTCATATCTCCACCACCATTTACCGTTTTGGTAGGCCCAAGAACCAGGAAGAGCGATGTTATTATCAGAGGAACGAACGATCTGGAACGACAGTTGAGAGGTAACGCCGGCGTAATTCCCTAGCCCATTCACTCTTATAGTGGCGCAGCCAGGGGCAACATTATCTGAATACGTGACTTCATAATCGATTCCGCTTGCTAGCACAGAACCGCTGGCAGTCAAAACAGAGACATCAGGAGTAATCACATCGCCAGTATATTCATATATCGACGAATCGATCGATGCTTTGAAATTATCGGAATCCAAAGTCAAACGATCGCTACCTGATGTCCCAAATGCTTCCTGACCCGATTGAACCAAAGAGCCATCAGTGCCTTCAGCCACGCAATCTTCAGTTAATGAAAATGCGATTGCGGGCCATAAAAGAGAGATAAAACAAATAGATGTTAGACAAACCACGCTGATTAAACTCAGATGTCGATTTTTCATCATTTTTCTCTTCTCGCCAAATCAAATTAACCTTTGAATATCCAGATGCAGTCGACCCAGAGATGCAGTTCCCAAATTAATTAATATGCAAGACAACTCGCTTGATACGTTGCACCAGATAAAACGATAAGACACTCAACATAGGGATTGTCTATTTGTTAGACAATCCACAACCAGCAGTCGAGCGCGATCAATGGTGCACAAACTTAGGAGCCCTAATGAGGGATAGCCGAAGGAACTGAATCAAACCATGTATTGAGCTCATTCATGATCAGACCTTTTCTCAAGCTCTTTTTCGAGCAGGGCAATCCTATGAGTAAGGTTTTTGATCGCCAAAACATGACGACTCACGGCAACGCTAAGAGACAGAGAGATTGCAAGCAACAGCACGATTGCACCCAAAAAAAGGAAATTGGCTGGGTTGACAAACCCAATAGCTGTTGAGCAACTATAAATAATTTGAGGACATATATCACAAATCAAGGCCGCCATACACATCAAAATCCACAACAGAGAGTACTTAAGAAGCATCTTTCCGTTGGACACGAGCCGCAAAACATAGACGAGAAAGCCGCCGAAAAAGAGGGCCGCACCAATCCTCAAAATTAGATTCATTATTTATCTCCCCTATGAACCCAGCACACAAGAACAATGGCTAACGTGACCTTGATCATGTAGTAGACGGAAGAGAAGCCCCCGATGGACGAACGTCCGCCTTGGCGTTCATTCATCTTTACAGGCGCCTCCATAACGGGAAGACCAAGCTTCATAGCCAAAGCAATCGACTCTGGCTCCGGGTAGTCATCAGGATAACTCTTGCAGAACAGGTCGATAGCATCTTTATTGCATGCCCTAAAACCAGAAGTGGGATCGGTGACCACCTTACCCGTAAGCAGCTCGAGCAAAAATGAAAGCCACCTGATTCCAACGCGACGCATAAAAGTTGACTGAAAACCATCAGTCTCAACCAGAAATCGAGAGCCTATCGCCAGGCTCGCCCCACCCTCAATCAGCTTTACAAGCTCAGGAACATAAGAAGGATCATGCTGGCCATCGCCGTCAACCTGAATGTCAATATCATAGCCAAATCTCTGAGCATACTTATGGCCCGCTTGGACCGCTCCACCGATACCAAGGTTCTGTGGCAGGTCCAATATGTTGACACCATGCTCTCGACAAAGCTCAAGCGTTCCATCTTGTGACCCGTCGTTGATTACAACATAGTCATATCCCGCAGCTTTTATAGACGCAACGGTATCGAGAATGCACTCCTGTTCGTTATAGGCAGGGATTATTACGAGAACACGCGGATATCCTTTTGAACATGTTGTTGCAGCAAGAGACAATCGAGATTCATCCATTCCAAAAAAGTTGGCTCTTAGCGACGCTTGAAGAAATTGCGACTCTTACAGCCCAACGCACAGTTTAACTCAAACTTAAGTTTACAGTATCCTGACTAGCCATCGCGAAGTTACATCTCAAGCTTAGATATTTAGCTTGCTTAACTGGGGCCCACACGGAGTCCCCACCCATCATAGCAGGGTAAGGGCCCCGTGCACCTCTGTCTCAAATGCGGAACGCATGTCCTGAGTCCTCAACGCCGTCCCATTCGAACCAATCTAATCCAACTATTATCCCCTCTTACTATAGCCATGACTTATAGCGCTAGTTTAGAAAAATCGGATATACAAAAGCTCGAAAAACACAAAATACAGCAGCCCAAATGGAATCCCGAGCATAAAGGCTGTACATTTAGTCTTCTCTTCCTCATCGCAGTAAATAGGAAACCTGAGCAAAAGACAGGCGAAAGGTATTAACAAAGGTATGAGGTATCGCGCCTGAACACCCGCAACTGTCTGGCTTCCAACTCCTGTAAAGGAAATGTATAGAGCCAAAGCAACTAAATAGCAAGTAGCAAGAACCAGGAATAGAGTCCAAACAATCCCGAAACGGCTAAACTTAAATTTAGTAACTTTTTCATTATCAATAATGCATATAGCCTCAAACAACACGATGGGAAGATATGAAAGCCATGGGAACAGATTGGACACGTCCCCAAGATAAGCCATATTCGTTGATATTGAATTGAGAAACGCCGGGGTCAGCATCGATCCAAAAACGAAATTCGAGATTACAACTATAGTTCCAACTGGATTTGCAAGCACTCCCGTCGTTTGACCAGCCGTAGAGACTTCGGAGCCACCACGTGCATCAGAAATGTTATTTACGACAGAAGAGAAATATGGCGTCAAGAAAGATAAAATCATTATGGCGCAAACGAATAGTGCAGCTCCAATCAAGATACGTCTTTGCTTGCTCGAAGTATATTTATCTGCAGGAATTAAAAGCGCAAGTCCGAATAAGGGAAAATAAATCGCTTTAGCTGCAAATCCGATTGCAAAAGATAATAGAAATCCGAAGAATGTTTTTGCAGAAATATCCTCTTCAGAAACAAGCATCTTCAACAAAAGAGCTGTTCCTAGCAAACTGAACGATATCACACAGGGATCATACGAGTAACTGGCTGCCATTAACACGGCAGACGGGAACAACGCAATACAAGTGAAAAGACATTTTCTGCAAGGGGCTATACGAATTGCGATTCCGCAGATAACTGCATACGCAAGTAAATTAAATAATTTTCCCAATGCAAATTTGATAGAAAATGGGAGATGAAGCAAGCGACCCAAACAAAGGCCGATAGATGAAGGAATATAGGCAATTTTAGAAAGAGCCACACTATCAAAACAATTAACACGTTCGATACCTTCAGCTATATTATTTTTATCGGCCTCTCTGACTAATTGCTCAACAGAGCCACGGTTAAACTCTCTTGTTTCATCTATTGGGTACTTACCCAAAGATGCATCCAAACTAAAGCCGTCCCCCCTATAAAACTGTTCGACTATCATTCGGTCAGAATTTGTTATTTCAGCATTTGTGAGGTAGGAAACACTATTTGCATTTCCATAGTGGACCTCATCATCCCATGTCAGAAAATTTGTAACGGGGAAGCAAATAATTACGGATAGACCGACCGAGACAATGCATGCGAAAGCGAACAGTTCGGGCTTCAGATAAGAAGTGCCCCCATTAATAGCAATCAACCCGATCAAAACAGTAATGGGCAAAGCAGACGCGAACAACACCGTCTTTGACTTATCGAGCGGAATGCCAATAAAAGCGATTAAAACAGCAAAGCCAACAGAAACCGTCAAAAAAAAGAAACACTTCTTAGTATCAGTTTTCTTAACCGAGGCTACAAAGCTCTTCACCAGGCCATAGCAAAGCTCAATGCCTTGAAACGCTAAAACTAAATGAAAGCATATAACAAGACTTGCGATATTCCATGCGTCAAGATCGAAGGGGCCAAACGTCTTCGCACCAGTCAATATGATTAAAACTAGCAGAAAGCTGCTGAGAATGCTGGACGCGACGAGGACGGTTATCTGACGAATAGCGTCACCACCCGACTGTGATTTCGGTTGCAAGTATAAGCACGCAACAGCAACGACATCGCAAAAGAGTTCAAGAATGAATAGATTTAAATTCTTATAGTGCAATGATGTCGCAACAGCTAATAAAAGAAGTCCCAGCCCAAAGATGGCAAGCGCGTACTCGCTTTTCTTAATTGCAGGATTATTCAAAACGTGCATCTCCAACTAAAGACAAAATCGAATAGGGTAAGTCGACAATAACAAATTCGTATCTCAAATCCAACTTCACTCAAAAGCTAAGCAAAAGCCAGCCAAGTATCACTTAGTAAATACAAAACGCCTTCTCGACATCCATAGCAGTGGCATCCCAGTTATATCGATTTTCAACAAGCGCCCTAGAGTTTCGAGACTGAAGAGAAAGCAGCTTTCGATCATCAAAAAGCCTGCATAATGCCGAAACCACCTCATCAGATGCCATGGACCGAATTATTGTGCCGTAGCTATCATCTAAGATAAGCTCGCGTGCCCCGCCCACGTCTGTTACCACTGCAGGCGTTCCGCAGGCTGAAGCTTCAAGAAGTACCGTTGAAAAGCCTTCGGAACGAGTTGGAAGACAAAGCACATCTGCTTGCTGAAGTAAGGAGGAAATATCCTCTGTGTTACATCTCCCAAGCCAAAACAAGTTAGACGAACAAGCTTCCTTGACCTCATTAGCCAGCGGACCATCCCCTGCAAGAACAAAACAAATATCACGCTTGGTAATATCTTTTGTGCGAGCCGCCTCAATAATTGAATAAATTCCCTTTTCAGGAATAAGCCGCCCGACAAAAGCTACAACCAAAGATGACTGAGGGATACCTAATTCAGATCGGAAATCTCTCCCCGAAGAAATACTCCTATAGAATGAGGCATTGATTGAGTTTGAAATTACGCCTTTTGCAGTGATATTAAAGTGCTGAAGCCATTCAACACTTTTAGAAGAAATCCCATAGAAATCAGGTTCAAACGACTTTACGCGATCAGTAATCCAATCTTCATATCGGCGAACAAAATAATCAAGAAATGGCTGATTGAAAGAGAGATACGCTGAGCCGTGGTCGAGAACAACAGCCTTAGCACTATGATCCGCAGCAAACTTCAGCCCTTCGAGCGAGAGAGGGAAAAGTCTCGTGTTTATCAGAACACCATTCCACTCATAATCATCAAGGGTTTGCAGGAGTCGGTAATAATCACTGGTTTTTTTGGGAAGAGGAAGTCTTCCATCAAGTAACGGAATGCAAGGAAGACGAATTACCTCCAGGCCGTTTTCGACTGAATGACCGACTCCCACGCGCATCGAATCATTAGTAACGATAACCACCCTATCGCCGCGTGCAGTCAAGGCGTGAGCGAGACCATCGACAAAATTACCAATTCCACTAAGTTGCGGGTGATAATGGTGAGTGAAAATACAAATAGAGGAGCTCATCACATAACCTCATCTGATATAGATGTCATATCCTTAATTCTGTGCCGTCCAGACTTCCCCATCTCCAAAGTCGAGCAAGAGCGGAAGATGGGTATGTCGATTATCCGGTGACGGTATTTTTTTCCAATCGCCATACATCGTTGTAAGATATTTATCCGTCATACGAGGAACAGGGAATTCACTGCCTTCGAAAACCGCACTGCTCAGAGGGAAAATCTCTGAAATAGGCACTGGCGCCATATTCGGCCAGCTTAACGTCAGACAGTAATCAGAGACCTCACCCGTATTTGAGTCGGCAATACAGGAATCGAACAAATCCTGGTAAGAGCATGCGCCTCGAGAAACCAGTTGTTCCACCACGTGCATAGCAGAACAACCAATTTGCTCGAGTTGACCAAGGAACCCTTTATGAGGGACAACAATGGAAGAAGAATGATATAAATAGGCTCTTTTCTGTGCAATTGATGCAATTCGGACTTGCTTTGCACGAAGGCGTTTATCTGTATAGAGCTGGTCATATGGAAAGATGTCGACAAAAATGCCCATCGAACTGGAAGCCTCTCGAGCCTCTTGATTCTCGAAGCGAGTTCCATCGCGATACACCTTAGCAAACATCGCAGCATAGCCAGTAGTATTCCGCGATGTATGGAGCGAATATCCTTCCGGTAACCCACCCTCGGCTAAAGAGCAAAAGCGGTCATAATCTGAACGCATCATTCCGATATCTATATCATCATCCCAAGGGATAAACCCCCTATGACGCATTGCTCCTAAACATGTTCCACCGTCAAGCCACCACCTGATGCCGTGCTTAGAGCAGAATGCGGCGACAACCTGAAGGATATCCAATTCAGTGTTTTGAAGCTTTAATAGCGCGTGAGCTTTAGACATCATCGGCCTATCTCTTTTCCCCGAACCATTGTTGCGTCTGTTTCCCCAAAACAAAAGACTGATAAATAAGGCAAATAGCATTGGATATAAGCGCCGTTACAGTAGGGCCATTTAAGCCAAACAACACTTGCGCGGGAGCCATGACAGCAACAGCACTGATTAAGGACAATATGCTGCCAACAAATACCCCTCGGTAGTTATCAAGAGAAACCAGCAAATCGTTGACAAACCAAGCAATGCCAGTCAAAAAGGCACAAGCCAACATAGGCTGAAGGAGATCAGAATGTTTGGCTATTCCAGCGCCATAAAACAAAGACAGCAATAATTTGCCGAAAAAGAAAAGCGCAACTGCTGATATGACGCCGACAAATAAAATACCGGCAAGTATTTTACCTATAAGCGTAAAAAAGGACTTTTCCCTAGAATAGTAACGCTCTACTAAATAACCTAATAAAGGATTATAGATATACGTCGCACCCATTTGGATAATTGCCACGGGAGCAGCAACTGATGCATAAATGCCTAGAGCAGAATCTCCGAATGTATAAGATAAATACTGCCTTGGAATATTCGGCGCCGCAGAAGCAGCAATGCCGCCCAGAACGATGGGCAAACAGCCACATAGGAAAGCTCTGACCTTCGCTTGGGTAATTCCAAGTTTGATTGCAGAGATTCGATTTGATCTCGGATAATCGTAAATAACACCGATACCTATAGTCACTACCGTCATTAGCAACAATGCACCTTCGAGGCTATTTAACAGCCCAAAGACAACAATGAACGAAAGGAGAGAACCAATGCCCTGCATTATGAGGGATTTCCCAATATAGTCCATCCTATGGCCAACCTGATCATTGGCATGCATGACATCAATAACTAAGCCGGCGGTTTTATAGAGAGCATACAAAAGAACAGCAGGCACCGTATCAATACGACACGTCGCAATGGAATAGACGGCCAACATTGCAAACGCCATAAACGTAGTAAAGAAACGAAAAGTCAGGTATTCACCAGCAGAGTTTTTCCTTTCAACATCTGCAATTTGTACCGTGTACATCCTGTATTGGGCCAATTGAGAAAACATGTTGAAAATAGACATAGCAAGGGAATAAATTCCAGCAGCACTATATCCATCAGACAGTCGAACGACCAATATAGTGATTAGCCATTGACAGCCTAAATTCGTCAACGAGCCAACGGTATTCCAGAACATATTGTGTTTAATCGAAAGAGTCTTCTCTGTGGCTTCCACAAATATAAGCGCCCTTCTGAACAAGTCGCGATTCGGATACGAAGCTATTTTGCTTCTTTAATCATGTTTAAAATCAAAAGAAACAGCCAATTCGGTACAAGTCGCATAATGATTTCAGCTTTAGCAATGGACGGGCAAGCTCGTCGATATTTAAGCAAGCCAATTATGGAGCGTCGCTCTCTTGCATCGGCGAACCCCATTATTTCCTTTAGGTGCGGTGAATCAGGAAATCTTTCGGCAAATTGCTTAGCTGTATCAACCCTGTTTTTAACTCTTGTTAAATACCAATCATCTTTTGAAGCAACACCCGCAAGGAATCCAGTTTCATTCCCGCCATGTCGACGATACTTAACCAAGGGAGTCGTTGTAAAACTGCACTTCCCCAGTTCGCTGCAGCCCAATGTCAACCACAAATCATGTGCAGTGGATTCCGGAAAGGGAATCATCGACTTAGCAGCACTCGCATCTAGCATGAGAGCCATACCAATGCCGTAGCATACACTTGCAGCCTGAATAGTAATATCCTCTCCGGAGCACCAATTTACTTCAGGCGAATTTGGATGAGCTTTTCTGTAGCTCTCTACCAGCATGTTTCCGTTTTCGTCGATTACCGATCTATCGCAAACATCAAGAATTGAGCCTTCTTCTAGCATATGGTTGAGCGAAACTTGAACTCTGTTAGGCTCCCAAATATCATCTTGATCGCAAAAAACTACGTAATCCCCTTCTGCCAAAGAGAGTAGTGCCTCGAACGATTTGACATAACCGAGATTTTTATCGCCATGATAATAACGATAGGCGTTTTTCTTTATATGCTCTTGGATAAACCCCTCTAAAGAGGCCGATTCGGGGCAGTCATTTCTGACCAAAAGCGTAACCGGAAACGTTTGTTCATCAATCGAATCAAGTTGAGCGGCGAAAAACTTAAGATCAGGTTTATATGCTGAAAGAAGTACGCATACGCCTGTACCATTTCCCTTTTCTATTTCCAAAAATCCTCCCAAAGTCATGTTTTCAAGATTAGCAAAGCAATCATTAGAGATTTAAGGTGTTGTTTATTACGCTCAAAAAAGACAGGAGAAGGCTCGGCCTTTAGATAATACATGGCGGCAAATTGAATGGTGCTCCCGTAATTTTTAACACCAACACCGACATCTCGCCCCCCCTAGAGGGAGCGAGATGGTTGGCTTTTCAAAATAATCTGAAAAGGAAGCTCGTAGAGAATTAAAATCCTGCGCACCGGAAGTGCATACAGTTTATGACTGCCTTCTCATGAAACCGCTTGCCAAATCAAAGCACCTCAATTGGAAAAGAGTCCCTTAAGAATCAGTGTCTTTCTCCCACCTTTAAAGACACTTGTCCAATATCAATAGGTAACAACCTTTGTTCCATAAGGAATGTTATCGTAAATCCATTTTGCGTTCTGGATCTCAAGGCGCACACATCCTGCAGAGGATGGAACGCCCATCGTGGGATCCATCACCCGGTTACTGTTGACGTAGTAGGGCGAAGAATGGAATAGATAATCACCGTAGAACTGTGTGTAGTAATAGCAAGTATATCCATGCCCAAAGGAGTATCCCTTTCCGTAGACTTGGTACTCCCCTATCACAGTTGGCGTACTGGCTTTTCCCGTCGAACATACATATCGACGGTTTAAGGACCAATTATTCCATGACCCAGTGTAGATGCTCGTGATACAACGCGACGTATCGACAAGTATCAGCCAATTTGTATTGCTTGAATAACTTTGAGCTTTAGCGTCCATATAGTCTGACACCCACGCGCCGTTAGCCATGAAGTAATTCCAGGATCCGTCCACAACGCGCCAGCCAGTAGCCATAGCCCCACTAGCATCAAGCCAATACCAGGTGCCGCCCAAATTGAGCCATCCCGTCTGCATATAACCAGACGAATTCAAGTAATACCAATATCCGTTAACGGCAACCCAACCGGTTTTCATAACGTAAGTAGATGGATCTAAATAGAACCAGGAGCCATCCTTGCTCAGCCAGCCAGATCGTGCATAGCCAGCGGTCTCATCAAAGAAGTACCATTTTCCGTTAACGTTCTGCCAGCCGACGCTCAAGGAGCCATTAGTCGGATCAGCATAGAAAATGCAGCCACCAAGCGTCACGAAACCGCGCGCTTCGACCAATTCGCCATCGCCGTTTGAAGTAAATAACTTCCCATTGCGCAATGTTCCGCACAACGAGCAGTCAGAACCAGCAAAAGCCTTAGACGGACCATCCTGAACCGAGTCCTGGACATCTACCCATTCACGACAAGCAACAGCGCCTGAGCCTTTTGCATAATAGCTTTTCCCATTTACAGAAAAATGCCCGAGCAGCATTTTGCCGTCGACGGCAGGATCAAGATAATAGTATTGGCTACCGTCCTTCAGCCAACCCGTCTTTACAATACCCGATGCATTAGATGGCTCAGCGTAATACCAGTCTCCATCGCTCATAAACCAGCCGAGTGACAGCGCTCCCGTTGAAGAAAAATGATACCGATTCGATCCGATGGAAAAAAAGCCGGTAACCATTCTATTGTCATTTGCGATATCGAGCCAATACCAAGCGCCGTTCACCGAACGCCAGCCCGACGCAAGTGCGCCGGAACCGTCTGCGTAATACCAGTCCGTACCATCAAACGCCCAACCAACAGCCATTGCACCGGAATCCGATAAATAATAACGTGATGAGCCAACGGAAACGATTCCCCTAGACATAGCACCATCATTGGCGGGATCAAGCCAATACCAGTTATCCGAGAGTAGCGAATCGTGCGGGTCGCGGTAACCTCCCCGCACCCGCCTGACACCACTCGGGGTACCATGGGGATGCCAAACATAGATTTGCCCAAGCGGCCACCCGGTCCTATG
>CABUUJ010000008.1 GCA_902494715.1 uncultured Collinsella sp. | reverse complement strand
GGCGGTGGGCCCCATGCCGTCCTCCGTCGCCAGGAGGAAGAGCTCGACCTTCTCCCTGCTGTACATGCGAACCTCCAGTCCGGACCGCCCCGCGGTCCAACTTTCTGTCCGCACCCCCTAAAGACCTTTACCTTGCTGAATACTCTCAATTTTGCACGGCGCAGGCGGGGGTACCTTTGCCCACGGCAGGATATAGAAGCCAAGCGCCAACTTGCTGGCAAGCTCGTGTCGGCAGTTCCGGCCTTTCCTTTGCCTAGCGCGACCCTCGCGAAGCGCGTGAGCGATAGGGAAAGGAAAGGCCGGGGCGAGCAGCCCGCGGCGTAGCCAGTGTTCGCGTTACGGCAGAATATGGAAGCCCAAAGCGGCGATATCCTTGGCAAAGCCGCGGACGGTGTCGAGCGAGACCTCGTACGGGTCGCGACCGATGTTCTTCCGCTTGGCCAGGATGCTGTTGGGCACCGTAATGATCTGGCAACCGCAGGCCTCGGCCTGGTAAATGTTGATGAGCTCGCGCGTGGACGCCCACAGGACCTCACAGTTGGGCTTGGCGGCGGCCTTCTTAACCGACTCCGTCATAAACGGAATGGGGTCGACGCCGGTGTCGGCGATGCGGCCGGCAAAGAGCGAGATGATGGACGGCGTCTCGGCGTCAACGGCTTCGACCATCTCATCGACCTGCGTAGGCGTAAAGATGGTAGTGACGTTGACCTTGATGCCGTCGGCGGAAAGCTTGCGGACCAGCTCGGCGGTGGACTCGCCCTTGGTGGTCACGCACGGAATTTTGACGTAGACGTTCTCGGCCCAGGTAGCGATCTCGCGGGCCTCGACCTCCATGGTCTCGACGTCGTCGGCAAAGACCTCAAACGAGACGGACACATCGGTGATGTGAGCCAGGACCTCTTTGGCAAACGCGCGGTAATCCATCACGCCGCCCTTCTTCATAAGGGACGGGTTGGTCGTGAAACCCTGAACGTTGCCGTTCTCGTACATGTCGAGCATGCCTTCGAGGTTTGCACCGTCAGCGAACACCTTGATTGCCATCTGCCTGATTCCTTTCGTTAGCATACGGCCGATAAACTGCTAAACACTTTACCTACGTTTATCAAGGCGTGAACTGCGGTTTTTTATCTTCTCGGCGAACGGTATAAACACCTCAGTGTTTGGACTGATAAATCGATTGAGCATGCAAAAGCAAAGAGTCGCAGTTTGAGCAAACGTCAGAACGCGGGATTCATTAGATGAGGCCGAAATGCTGCATCGCTGTGACGGTGCCGTCGTGTGCGACATCGTCGGTCACGTAGTCGGCGACCGCCTTGACCTCAGGCATGGCGTTGCCCATGGCGACAGCCGTCTCGACCGCAGCGAGCATGCCCAGGTCGTTACCCGAATCGCCGAAGCCAAAGGTGCGTGCGTTGCCGGTGCGACCCAGGTATTCCAGCGCTCGCGCCACGCCCACGCCCTTGTCGATGCCCTTGGGGCTCAGCTCGCGATTTGCTTGCTGGGCTCACTTGGAAAAGCGGCGGTAAACGCATCTCCCGGTCAATCCGGCACCGCCGAAGCGAACCCCACACACGCCCTCCGGCAAGCGGCACGCGCCCGTCAACGCAAAGGTCCGGCGGGACGCACCTAGCATCCCGCCGGACCGTCACTCGTCCAGGAGGCCGCCGCGACGAGCCCCTAGATCTTCGCAAGCTCCTCGGAGATGACGCGGCAGACGTCCTCAGCCTGAGGCATCACGCCGTACATCTCGAAGAAGCCGTGGTCGCAGCCGCGATAGCGAATCGCGGTGACGTCAACGCCCGCATCCTGCAGCCTCTTCGCGAATAGCTCGTCCTGATAGCGCAGGTAGTCATACTCGGAAGAGATGATGACCGTGCGGGGGAACGCGCTCACGTCCTCCGCGAACAGGGCAGACACCCTCGGGTCGAGCATCTCCTCCGCATTGCCGTTGGTATACATCATTGGCAGGTCGTCGTTGGCGTTGCGGATGCGATCCACCCTGCTCAGAGCCTCGGCCCTCTGGTCGTTCACGATCTCATAGAGGTCATAGGACCATTCCTCCGGAACAGGGCCGCCGTCGACGAGCGGATACAGCTCGGCCACGAGCTGTATCCTGTCCGCATGGGACCCGTCGAGGACGACGGCATTGGTCAGGCTTCCGCCTGCGGAGTCGCCAGCCACGGCGACCCGCGTCGCGTCGACACCCAGCTCATCCGCATGCTCGACAAGCCAGTCGAGCGTCTTCACGCAGTCCTCGACACCACCGGGGAACATCGTCTCGGGAGACAGGCGGTACTCCGGGTAAATCGCGACACAGCCCGTTCGCTCAGCGATGTCGCGCAGGCAGTTCTCGTACTGGCCAATGTTGCCCACCATGAAGCCGCCGCCGTGGATGAACACGAGCGCGGCGGAGCCGCTCTCGTGGCCCTCGGGCGTGAAGACGTGCAGGGGAATGCCCCTGTCGCCAAAGTTCATGACGACGGTCTTCTTGGCGACGTTCGAGCCCCTCACGACATGGGTCTCCTTGTTAGGAGCGGAACGCCACGCGATCACGTCCACCGGCCCCGCCGGCGCCGGGCCGGCGGCGAGCTTCGCATGAGCGCGCGCGTAGACGCGCGGATCGAGCACGTGCTCGCGCTCGTCTCCCGGCACGGGCTTCAGCAGGAGCTTCAGCCCGTTGGGCTCCACGACCTCCCTAGATCCACGCTCAAGCACTTCAAGCTCGGAAGTGGGGTACTTCCTCTCCTCGGTGCCCATGGCTAGCCGATCTTCAGCTCGTCAAGCTTGGCGTCAAGCTTGGCCATCTCATCGGCGGAAAGCTCCCACTCGAACGTCTCGCAGTTCTGAATCGCGTGGGCGTCCGTGCGCACGCCAACGAGCGCGGTGCCCACGTACTCCTTCTGGGTGCTCCAATTCACGGCGACCTGTGCCACGGGCTTGTCATGAGCCTCGGCGATCTCGTCCATGACCTTGAGCAGCTCCTGGACGCGCGAGAACTTGGGCTCCTGGAAGTAGTCGTAGAAGCCGCCGCGAACATCGCCCTCCTCGAACTTCGGCAGCTCGCGGAACTTGCCCGACAGGATGCCCGCGCCAAGGGAGCCATAGGTGAAGGAGTCGATGCCACGCTCGTAACCCCACTTGATGAGGTCCTCGGAGGAGCGGTCGACCATGGAATAGGGCGGCTGTTGGACGTCGATCTGAGCGACCTTCTCGCACTCCTCGATCATCTCGGTCGTGAAGTTGGAGACGCCGATGTGGCGAATCTTGCCCTGCTCCTTGAGGAGCTGGAGGGCGCACATCGTCTCGGAGAACGGGGTCTTGGCGTCGGGCCAGTGCACGAAGTAGAAGTCGATGTAGTCGGTGCGGAGGTTGCGCAGCGAGCTCTCGACCTCCCTCATGATGTTCTTGAACGAAGAGTCGCGGTCATAGCCGGCGGCGCTGGTGATCAGGCCAACCTTGGTCGAGAGCAGGTAGCTCTCTCTGTCGACGCCCCTGAGCGCGTTGCCGACGACCTTCTCGGACGTGCCGTTGCCGTAGCACGGCGCGGTGTCGATGAGGTTGACGCCGTGATCGAGCATGGTGCGGATGGCGGACATGCTGGCGGCGTCATCGTTCTCACCAAAGGAGTCGCCGCCGATCGCCCAGGTGCCCACAGCGAGCTGGGAGACGTCGACATCGGAGTTCTTGAGGTGCGTGTAGCGCATATTCTCTCCTTCTAATGGGGCGGCACGCGTCGAATGTCCTCGATCGCGTGCCGCCGGGAATTGCCTTGAACAGGCTTCGGATGATCCGGAAACCGCCTTACACGATGCCCACGAGGCCGAGGACGAGCGCCAGAACCATGATGCCGACCAGGATGATGTTGACGTTCACGTTCTTCTTGCGCAGGAGCCAGAGAACGACGAGCGTAAGTCCCAGGGGCACGATGCCCTTGAAGATCGAGTCGAGGTAGGTCTGGATCATGACGGGGTCAGAGTCCTGAACCGGAATGGACAGGATCGTGTTGAATTGGACGTTCGCCGCAGTCATGGCACCGATCATCACGAGGCCAACCGTGGAGGTCGCCTTGGTGATGAGCTTCATGAGACCACCCTCGTACATCTCGGAGATGAAGTTGGTGCCCATACTGAAGCCGAGGTAGGTCATGAAGTATCGGCAGAGGATCGACGGGATGTTGTAGATCAGCAGGAACATGATCGCGCCGAGGGGCGAGCCGCTCATGGCGAGGTTGATGCCAATGCCGGCGGCGATGACACGCAGGACGCCCCAGAAGATTGCGTCACCGATACCGGACATCGGGCCCATCAGGGAAACCTTGATGCCGTCGATGGACTCGGTGTCGAAGTCTTCGTGCTGCGAGTTCTCCCTCTCCATGGAGGCGACGAGGCCCATGGCGAACGTGCCGACGTTCTGGGTAATGTTGTACCAAGTCGTGTGACGCTTCATGGCTTCGGCACGGGCCTCGGGGTCATCGGCGTAGTAGCGGTTAAGCGCGGGCTGGACGGAGTACAGCCAGCCGTCGGCGCCAGCCTTGACGGAACCGCCAGCGCAGGAGGCGAACACGGAGAAGGAGCGCAGGAAAATGCTGTTGAGCATCTTCTTGTCTTCAGGGCTCACATTCTTGGTCAGGTTGCTCATGCGAAGAAATCCTCCTCGTCGCTGGTTACAGAGTCGTTGGAAACGGCCTGGGTGGCCAAGCCCTTCTTGGTGAGATCGAAAATCTCCTTGTCGCGGAGGGCGGAGGCAACCGCGATGATGACGCCGAGAACCGCGATGGCGATCATCGGGAGGCCGAGGTACTGGTAGAGCGTGAAGCCCAGGAAGAAGTAGATGCTGAGCTCGGTGCTCCACAGCATCTGGAGCAGGAGCGCCATACCAACGGCGGGCAGGAGGGCGCCCACGGCGTTGAGGCCGCTCATGACATTGGCCGGAATCTGGTTGACGATGGCGGCAACGGGCTCAGCGCCAAGGTAAACGCCGAGGAAGGCGATGAGGCCAAAGGCGGCGTACTTAACGAACCAGAGAACGAAGTGCTGAAGCGCGAGGCCCTTCTCGTTGCCCTCGGCGGCCATCTTGTCAAAGGTGGCGGCGAAGAACGCGAGGAACACGTTGTTCATGAAGATCGAGAGGAACGCGGTGACGACGCCAACGGGAACGGCCAGCGTGATGGCGGCGCCTTGGTCGATGCCGGCACCAACGGTGAAGGCGACGGCGAGGGCGGTCGCGGTAACGGGCTCGGCGGAGATGGCGCCACCGATGTTAACCGCGCCCATGAAGATCGCCTCGAGAGAGGCACCGATGATGACACCGGTCTTGACGTCGCCCATCAGGAGGCCCGCAACGAGACCTACCACGAGAGGACGCTCGATCATGCACTGACCGAGAACCCAGTTGCCGCCGTAGCAAATCAGCACGGTCAACCAGGCCATTATTGCTAACCCAATCATCTGACTTCCTTTCTTTCATTTCATTTGGCCGCTTGGCCAAATCCCCTTATTTCCCCGCCGCCTCAATCAGACTCTTGAGAGGAGTCTTGGGATTGGACGGGATAAGCTGATGGAAAACCGGAATACCCTGCTCGCAAAGCTCCTTCGCGGCCTCGAGCTCATCCGGGTTGAGCATGATCGTGGAGTTGAGGGCGACCTTGCTATCCGGATCGGACTTGTCGAAGCGGCCGACATTGGCAACGTTCACGCCCTCGATCTTGCCCGGTGCGCCTTTAACGAGCTCAAGCACGTCACGCACGCAGTTGGTGAGCGCGAAGATGCGCATGGAGTCCGCACGCGGATCGTTCGCGATGCGGCAAGCATCCGGAACATCCTTGACGAGAAGCTTCTGGCCCGCCGGCGTACCCATGGAAAGCGTCATGCGAAGGGCATCGCTCTCCACGGCGTGCTTGTTGGCGACGATGATCCTGGTGGTGTTGAGCTCCTTGGTCCACACCAGGGCGACCTGTCCGTGAATCAGACGGTCATCGACTCGAACCTGAACAATCATTGTTTCCTCTCTCCCTGCTTGTTAGTGCTCTCTAATCGAAGAAGTCTCCGTCGGACCCCTCATTGTCCGCGGCCTTGCTCGGAGGCTCGACGACCTGCATCGTCGCCCTCGCCAACTCGACGCTCTGCTTGATCGAATCTGCCGTGACCGGCTCGGCGCCGAGAAGCGTCTCGATCACGAGGCCGAGGTTCATACCGGTGACGTGGACGATCCCGCGCTTCTCCGGCTCCATGAGGACGACCTTCTGGAAGACGGAGCCACCGTAGATGTCGGTGAAGATGACGGCCTCGTCCTCAGGGTCCACCGAGTCAATAAAGGCCTGGATGCGAGGGGTGAAATCGGAGTCGTCCACGTAGCAGTCAACTGCTTCCACCATGTCCGCCATGCCGGTCAGGATCTCGATCGAGCTCCTGATTCCGCTTGCGAGGTGGCCGTGCGACGCGACAAGAACTTTCTTCATCGAGTCTCTCCTAGAGCGAATAGTGGTTAGGGTTCAGAAGCTGGATCTTGCTGGCGACGAACGCGCGCATGTCAGGGGCGGCGTCCATCAGGAGGCCAACGCCGTTGCCGTCGTTCTTGCCGGAGTTGATGTCTTTCTCGAAGGCGCGGTACATGGAGCGGAAGTACTCCGTGGCGATGTTGAACTTGCTCATGCCGAGGTTCACGGCCTCCTGGAGCTGCTCGTCGGGGATGTCGGAGCATCCGTGCATGACGAGGGGGACGCTGACGGCCTCCCTGCAGGCCTTGATGCGCTCCATGTCGAGGTTCGGGACCTTGACGTAGGGGCCGTGGGCGTTGCCAACGGCGATAGCGAGCGAACCGCAGCCGGTGCCCTCGACGAACTCCTCGGCGAGGTTCGGGTCGGTATAGTGGTCGCTGTTCACGAAGTCGTTGGCGTCGGAGCCGTTGCCGACGTGGCCGAGCTCGGCCTCGATGTCAACGTCGAAGATCTTGGCGACCTGGACGACGTCCTTCGTGAGCTGGAAGTTCTCCTCATAGGGAAGCGAGGAGCCGTCGACCATGACGGAGGGGAAACCGGCCTTGACGCCCTTGACGGCGATCTCGTAACCAGCGGAGTGATCCTGGTGGACGGCGACGGGCACGCTCGCGCGCTCGGCGTAATAGCGGGCGGCGAAGGCGATGATGTCGAGGGCACAGTGGTCCTCGAAGCCGGGCCAGTACTGGATGATGATAGGCATGTGCTCATCCTCGGCGGCCTGGATCGCATAACGGATGGTCTCCGTGTTGATGACGTTGATCGCGGGCACGCCATAGTGGTGCTCGGTCGCATGTTGAAGAAGCTCGTTGACCTTGATGAGAGACATCTTTGTCTTCCTTTCACTTGGATAACCATTGGATTGGACAGTTCTCAGCTCGTCAGCTGGTTGAACACGAAGAGAAGCGCGAGGCAGGCAGGCGCTTGCAAAACGCGGTGGAGCCTATGCGGCCGACTGGCCCTCAGGCTGTGGCGCTGCGCTTCGACGCCACAGTACGTACGCCACAAGAGCAACGACCGCAGCAATCGTTGAAGCGAGGGCGAAGGCCAGAAAACCCGCGTGCGTGCCGAGCGTGTCGCACGCCCAACCGCCAAACAGGTTCGCAACCACGACGGACAGACCGCTCTGAACCATCGCGAAGGCGCTCTGACCTCGAGCGCGACAATCCTCGTAAGTGTGGTTGGCAATGTAGGTAACGCAGGAGTAGTAGACGGTCATGTAACTCACGCTCTGCAGCAGCTGGCCGCAGATCATGACCGGGACGATGCCGGTGCCCACGAGCACGAGCCTGAGCGCCGCCATGAAGCAGGAAAAGATCAGGAGGTTCATCTCGCCGAAGCGCCTGACCAGCTTGGAGGAAACGAGCAGGATGGGGATCTCGCTCGCAGCGGAGACCGCACTCAGGACGCCCACGAGGTTCTGACCCTCGCCAAGCTCGACCGCGTAGCGGCCCAAGAACGCCCCGATGAAGCCAATCGCGGCCGAACTGATGAATGCGAAGACCAAGACGAAGGCGATCTCATTGCTGGTGAACAGCGAGAGGAGGCCCTTTCCGTGGGAGACCTTGGGATCGTCCGCGGCATTGGCGCGAATTCCCGCCTCGGGGAGGCGCCACATGTGAGCCGCGAAGACCACCAGCGCGGCGGAGACCACCGCGAACTGGATTTGAGGAGCCATGTCGAGCAGCCGACCGACGATCAGGACGACGACGGCGTAGCCGATGGTGCCACCCATACGTATGCGAGAAAAGTCCAGGCCAGAGCGATCCGCGAGCTCGATGACGAGGGAGTCGCTCAGGGGCAGGAGCCCCGAGAAAAACGCCGAGAACGCAAAGGTTACGAGAAGGACCGGGACGAACGTCGACGCCAGGTAATACAGCGGAGCGAGTACCGCCGCCGCAAGGCAGAGGATCACGATGACCGCGCGGCGGCGCCCGAGCTTGTCGGCGATCGTCGACCAGAGCGGCTGGATGGCGAGCGCACACACCGGGGTCGCCGCGAGGAGGATGCCGGTCCGGGCTGCACTGAGGCCGAGGCTCGTGTAGTGAGCGGAGAGGAACGGCGAGTACACGCCCGCGCAGACCCAGTAGAGGACGTTCGCGAAGAACAGCGAAGTCATGCTTGCGTTTGTCCTGGCGTTGTGCATCGTGTTTCTCCCTTCTTGCTCGCCGGGTGCCTGTCTGGGCTTCGAAGTGATTCGCCATCTAGCGTGAAACGAAGTTGTGAGGCGTTGGAACAATGTTCTGTTGTTTCATCGTTTTCGTGCCGTTGTTTCACGGCTCATAAGATAGCAGCTCAAGATGAGATTGCGCCGGGGAAGCACCGATTTACCGTGAACGGTAGGAAATCAGCGGTGAAACGCTATTTCACCGCTGATGAAACATTTTGCTTTATTTTCACCTCTCTTGACCTAAGATACAAAGCAAACTAGGGCCAAGGAGTAACCATGGATAAGACAGGGGATGTGCTCAGCCACATCTGCGCAGTCATGAGCAGCCTATCCCCCTCGGAGAAGGCAATCGCAACGTATGTGCTCGACCACCCGTCGGACGTCGCAACGATGACCGTCCGCGAACTCGCCGCAGAAACCGGTACGTCACCGGCGTCTGTTTCGAGGTTCGCAAGGACGCTTGACTACCGAACCTATTCGGACATGCGTCTGGCGCTCGGCATATCCATCAGCAGGGCCTCCGGCGAGGAAAAGGCCACGGGCGGCAAGGTTACTCTGGACGACGTCGAGGGCTCCATTAAGTACGTCCTTTCTCACAAGGTCAAGGAGCTCTCCCAAACCGCCTCGCTCATTGACTCCGATGACTTTTCGGCAGTCGTCAATCTGCTCCACAACGCCAACCTCGTCCTGATTGCGGGCGTCGGCAACTCGATTAGCATGGGCGTAAACGCGGCGTTCAAACTCTCACAGGTTGGAGTCAGGGCGTTTTGCCCCAGTACCACCGATGCCATGGTCTCCGCCGCAACCAGCCTCAAGGAGAATGACATCCTGCTCGTCATTTCGACGTCCGGATACTCGAAGCGCCTCGTCAACATATTCGACTCTGCCGAGGATTCGAACACCCCCATCATCATGATCACAGACAACCCAGATACGCCGCTCGCGAAGCGTGCCACGTATATCATCCGAGCCATCTCGCGAGATCAGGCCATCACCGGAACCGAGGTCGCCTTCTCGCACAGCTCGATCAACTTCGTCATCGAGCTGCTGTTCCTCTTCCTGACCTCTTGCTGGGATGACCCGGTAGAGTTTAACAGGATCATCTCGAAGAATCTCTTGGGAGACAGGCAATACAGCTAGGACGACGCACACCGGCGCACCGACGCCCAGACCGAAACGGGAGGACCCCTTGATAAAGCTCATCCTCGCAGACATGGACGGGACCCTGCTGCCGTTTGGCTCAAGGGTCGTATCGGAGCGCACGCACAGCGCGATTCTTTCGGCGCTTGATGCGGGCATCGCGTTCGGCCCCGCAAGCGGCCGCGACTACGCCGACCTGGCCGATGCCTTTGACGGCGACGCGCGCTGTTTCTCGACCGGCATCATGGCCAACGGAAAGAAGGTCTTCTCCAGCGGCGAACTCGTGTTCAAAAAGACGCTCTCGACGGAGGCCCTCGTCAAGCTCGATAGCGCCGTACGCCCCTACGCGGGGACGTCACTCTGGCTAGTCGCCGATGTCGATGAGACAGGCAAACGCTGCGAGCAGTTCCTCTGCGCCGTCGAGCCTGGCGACGAATTCGCCCTGGAAATCGTTAAGGACTCCGGAAGAGACATGGCGCTCGGAGACGTGCCCACGAACCGTGACGTCATCACCGCCGGCATCTTCGTCAACGTCAGCTCCGCCCCGACGGAAGTCGTTCGGAGTCGATGCAAGGAAGCCTGCCCAGAGCTTGATTTCCCCTCGCCCGTCCCATTCTTCCTCGATGTTGTTCCGGCTGGCTGGAGCAAGGTAAACGGACTCGACGCGCTTCTCGGCAGCCTTGGGGTCACGCTGGACGAGGTCGCTTTTATCGGAGACTCGGAAAACGACGTGACGCTCCTCGAAAAGGTGCCGAACTCCTACGCAGTCGCGGGCGCGATGCCAGAGGCGAAGGCCGCGGCCCATCACCTGATCGGGGACGCAGCCGAGGACTCCGTCGCGAAGCTCATCGAACAGATTGTCCAGCAGCGAGGCTAGGGTTCCGCCAGCGTGGCATGCGCCGCGTGCCTCGTCATCCGTTCGTGGCGCGCTACCTCGTGACGATCCAGAGCGTGGCCATCGTCGCGACGCCGATGCCCACGATGAGCGCGGCCCACAGGACACGGACCACGAGGTTCATGTCGCCCGCCACCACCATGTCGTTCGCGTGCCAGAACCAGCTCTCGTTTCCCTTGCGCATGATGCCCTCCCTTGGCCTCGATTACGCCATCTATGGCCGAGCAATCGCAGGTCACGTGCCATGGATTTGCCCCACGCCCAGCTTTCAGTTCCGTAAGGCGGCGGGAGCCTGTGCGAGGCCCCGAGTCCTGAGGCTGTTGCAATGAAAATGGGAATCAAGGAGCACGCATCAATCATATGGGTTCCTTTCGGGGGCGATGGCAAACGAAGCATCCATCATATAATGGAGCGACGCAATCAGAGAGGTCACCCATGGAATTTTATGCAAGCTGCCCCGAGGGCTTTGAGTCCGCACTCGCCGACGAGCTTAAACGGCTCGGACTTTCGCATGTCCGCCGCCTGAAGGGCCGCGCTACGTTTGAGGGCGAGCTCGAAGAAGGCTACCGCACCTGTCTGTGGTCGCGCCTGGCCAGCCGCGTGTTTGTGGTGCTTGGGCGCTTTGAGGCGCAGGATGCCGATGAGCTGTACGACGGCGTTTACGACATCGCCTGGGAGAATAACGTCCGCCCCGGCGCCACCATCGCCATCACCGCCCGCGGCGTGACCGAGCAGCTGCGCAACACGCGCTTCTCTGCTCTGCGCGCCAAGGACGCGCTGTGCGATCGCCTGGCCGAGGCCACGGGTCGCCGCGCCGACGTCGATGCCGCCGATCCCGACGTTCACCTGCTGCTTTCGCTGCGCCAACGTCGCGCGAGCATCAGCCTAGACCTTTCAGGCGACCCGCTGTTCAAGCGTCTACCGCCCGCGGCGACCCGCGCTGGCGAGGGCACGCACGTGCTACGCCCCGACTACGCCGCCCTGGTGTTGGCGCAGATCGGCTGGACCGCGCTGTGCGAGCGCGAGCTGACGGCCGACGACTACGAGAACGAGGCTCTACCCACGTTGATCGACGCCTCGTGCGCCGGCGGCGGCCTGCTGCTGGAAGCCGTGAATATTCTGACCGACCGCGCTCCGGGCGCCGCCCGCGAGCGCTGGGGCTTTGAGGGCTGGCAGCTGCATGATGCCGACCTGTGGGAGCGGCTGCGTGCCGAGGCGCGCGAGCGCGAGACGGCAGCACGCGAGCGCCAGGCGCGCATTGTTGCCGTAGATGTTGACCCCGCCGCACGCAAGACCGCTGAGCGTATGGTTAAGTGTGCCGGCTACAAGCGCTTTGTCGATTTTTGCGCTGCCAAGTCCGCCACCGTACTGGACCACGCGGGCGCCGTCGCCGGTGCCGCCGTGGTCGCGGATACGACCGAGACCCCGCTTTCGCTCATGCACGACGCCATGACGCTGGTCGGCGAGCTGCACCGCGCGCCCGAACTCGCTTCGGCGCCGGTCGCCGCGCTCACCCGCGACGGACTGATGGCCCGCGCGCTCCATGCCGAGCCCGCGCGCTCCATCGCCGTCATGCCCAATAACGAGGAGGCGACCGTCGAAGTCTGGTCGTCGCTCAACCACGCCGCCGTGGCATTTGAGGCTGCGACCAACGCAGATGCCCAAGACGAAGCCGCCGACGCCCCCATGCCCGAGCCCGCCGCCACGCTCGACCTAGGCGACAGCAAGCCGCTGCCCGTGCTCATCCCCGAGTCGGAGCAGTTCGCCAACCGCCTACGCAAGAACGCCCGCCTGCGTCGCAAGTGGGCCAAGCGCGAGGGAGTGAGCTGCTACCGCGTCTACGATGCCGACCTACCCGACTACTCCGCCGCCATCGACCTGTACGAGGGCTGCCCGCAGACGCCGGGCCGCTGGCTCGTCATCGCCGAATACGCCGCGCCCAAGACCATCGACCCCGCGCTGGCCCAGGCCCGCATGCTCGACATCTTGGCCATCGCGCCGCGCATCCTGGATGTTCCGGTCGAGCACGTGCACGCCAAGGCCCGCATGCGTTCGCGCGGCGGCTCGCAGTACGGCAAGCAGGGAGCTGGCAAGGGCGGCTCGAGAGAGCGCGCCAACATCGCGCACCGTCACCTCCCGCTCATCGAAGAGGGCGGCCTTACCTTTGCCGTCAACTTTGACGACTACCTGGATGTGGGCATCTTCCTGGACCACCGCGTCACCCGCAACCTGGTGCGCGAGCACGCCAAGCAGGCGCGCCGCTTCCTCAACCTGTTCGCCTACACCGGCACCGCCACCTGCTATGCGGCAGACGGCGGCGTCGAGGAGACCGTGACGGTCGACCTTTCCAACACCTACCTGGACTGGGCCGAGCGCAACATGCGCCAGAACGGCTTTGTGGGTCCGCAGCATCACTTTGTGCGCGACGACGTGCTCGCCTGGATTCGCGACCAGCGCCAGACGCGCAACCGCTGGGACCTGATCTTTGTCGACCCGCCCACGTTTTCGAACTCGTCCAAGATGGGCCGCCGTACCTGGGATGTCCAGCGCGATCATGTTGAGCTTTTGGCCGGCGTATCGCGCCTGCTCGCACAGGGCGGGCACGCCATCTTTAGCTGCAACCTGCGCGGCTTCCGCCCCGAGACGCGCAAGCTCGCACGCGCGGGCGTGGTGCTACAGGACATAACGGCGCAGACCATCCCCGAGGATTTCGCGCGCAACCAGAAAGTGCACCACTGCTATATCGTGCACCGCCTGCCCATCGAGGACGCCATGGCCGAAGTCGGCTTTAGCGCCGAGGAGATTGCCGAGCGAACCGAGGAGCTGCGCAACCCTGAGGCGCGCAAGCCTCGCGCGGCAGTGCCTGGCCATGTGCACGCCGGCGACGGCAAGCCGCACGTCACCGGCAGCCCCTCCCCCGCCGGTAAGCCCAAAAAGAAGAAGTTCTACGCCAGCAAGCCCAAGGGCAAATAACAAAGTTGCGGTGGAATAGTTCCTAAAAAGCCTGGTAAAGGCCCAAACAGGAACTATTTCACCGCAACTCATAGTGGGATGGCGGATGCCGGCCTATCCCTGGGTGACCAGTCGGTAGCCGATGCCCACGTGCGTCTGGATATAGCGCGGATGTGCGGGGTCGGACTCGATCTTCTTACGCAGCGTGCCCATAAAGACACGCAGGCTCGCCAGGTCGCTCTTAGTCGCCGTGCCCCAAATCTCGTGCAGGATAAACTGGTGCGTCAGCACCTTGTCGGCGTTATGGGCCAACAGGCACAGCAACTTGTACTCGATCGGCGTCAGGTGCAACTCCTCGCCATCCATCGTGGCGATGCCGGCATCAAAATCGATATGCAGCTCACCGGTATCGAACGAGCCCTCGGACGCACCCATGCCAATCTGCGCATACGAGAGGCGCCTGAGCGTCGTGCGAATACGCGCGAGCAACTCCTCGACCGAAAACGGCTTGGTCAGATAGTCGTCGGCGCCGGCATCGAGCGCGCGAATCTTGTCCGCGTCCTCGCTGCGCGCCGAGACCACGATGATCGGCATGCCCGACCATGCGCGCACCGATTCCACCACCTTGACGCCGTCCATATCGGGCAGGCCCAGATCGAGCAGCACAATGCTCGGTGCCTGCGATGAGGCGGCGGCGATGGCGGCATGGGCGGTCTCCACAGCCATATGGCGCAAGCCGTGCGCCTCGAGCGCGGCAACGATAAGATTGCGGACGGCGGGGTCGTCCTCAACGACCAAGATGAGCGGTTTTACGGCAGAGTTCGGCACAGCGCTACTCCTTATCAAACGAAACGTCGGCGGCGGGAAGCTCAATCGTAAAGACCGAGCCGTGCGGATCCGCCGCGGCAACCTCTATGCTACCGCCATGTGCCAGCGCAATGGAGCGGCAGAGCGAAAGCCCCAGGCCCACGCTGCGGTGGCTGTCGGCAAGACCGTGGTTGGCGGTGTAGAACGACTCAAAGATGCGCTCGCGATCCTCGGGCGCAATGCCCGGGCCATCATCGGCCACCGAGCACGCCACGCATCCATCGTCGACGCCAATCGAAATCACGATATGCGAGCCTGCGGGCGTATAGGTGATGGCGTTATTCACCAGGTTCACCACCAGCTGCACCATCAGACGCGCATCGACATTGACCAGCGCCGGCTCATCGCACGCCACCACTTTAAGGTCGTGCTCGCGCACGGCCGGGTTCACATGGCGCAGTGCCTCCTCGACGATATCGTCCATGAGCTCGAGCGTTGTTGACAGATGCATGCCGCCGCCTTCGAGTTTGGTGATGGCGAGCAGATTCTCGACGGTGGCGTTGAGCCATTGCGCATCAGAGCGAATGGACAGGAGCATGCCGCGGCGCGTCTGGGCATCGAGCACCGCGGTGCCGGTCGAGCCCTGGTCGAGCAGAACGTCGGCGTTACCCGAGATACTGGTGAGCGGCGTGCGCAGATCATGCGAGATGGAGCGCAGCAGGTTGGCGCGCAGCTGCTCGTTCTTGGCGAGCACCGCCGCCTCCTCGCGGGCCTCCATGGCGCGGGCGCGATCGAGTGCCAGCTCGCCTTCGCTCGCGATAGCATCGGCAAGTGTCCGCTCCTCGGAGGACAGAGCATCGGACTCGGCGACAATAGCGAGCACCCCCACCACCGAGGCGGGATCGCCCGCGCGTACCATGGTGTCGCCCGAGCGCACCGTCAGGTAGATGCCGTAGAACGCCGAGCCACCAAAGGTGGCGTCGAGCGGTGTTCCCACGTAGACCGAAGCCGAGAGCAGCGGCGGCATCTGGGGTGCCAGCTGATGCAGCGGCGCGGCATCGCCCACGGCCGTATACGTCGCGCGCGGCAGCAGGTCATCGCCCTCGGCGTCGGCGCTGTACCACACGACCGGACAGCCCGAAAGACGCGCCAGCTGTGTGGCCACAGCATGCACAATCTGCTGCTCGTCGGCGCAGCGCTGCAACATGCGATTGGTCTCGAGCACCATCTGCGTGCGGCGATCGCTTGCCGCGGCCTGCGCCAGGGCGCGGCGCAGGGCCAGAGCGATCGAGCTTGACACGAGCGAGACCGCGAACATGATGAAGAACATGCCCGGATGGATGTGGTCGATAAGCGACAGCGAGTAGCGCGGGTCGACAAACAAGAAGTTGTAGAGCGCCACGGCGGCAGCCGAGCTCAGCAAGCAATACAGGCGACTCCAGGTAAAGAATGCGCACAGCTGAACGGCAAACACATAGACGATCATGATGCTCGGCGCGAGACCCGGATGGTCGAGCAGCGCGCCCACAATCGTCGCCGCGACCAGCAGTCCCACCGATACGCAGGCGTCATACAGAGGAGTGCGGCGCGCCAGCGTTGTGCGCCGCCACCAAAAGTTATCGGCAATATCGCCGTCCGTACGGACGTCCATCAGCGCCCCGCTCCTCTCTCAAAAACAAAAACCACCACAAAGGGACAGGCACCTTTGTGGTGGTTTCCCTTGTGGTGGTTCCAAGTGTATAGCCTTTGCAGCCGGCGGTCGCTAGACAAACAGCACGTGCGCGAGCAGGGCACACACGCACACCGCTCCAAATACCAGTGCCACGATCGAAATTACGCGATCGGCCATATCCATGTTGGCACGGTTCGTCAAAAACCGATCTTCGGCGGCGTCGGCGCGTGCCTCACGTACCAGCTCGGCAACCACCTCGCGGCCATCAAGCATCTTTGCATCCATGTTTGCCTCCCCGGTCTCAATCTTGTCCATCGAAAACCAACTCCGTGCAACCCGTCGGCGCCTACGGCCGCTCGTTGGGGGCCAGGCGCTGCATCTTGTTCACGGCCTTGAACTTGGTGAACAGCGGCACGTACTCAAAGCTCACGTTGGAGTTCTCCAGGCCGTACCAGCGTGCAGGCGTGCCGGCGGCGCGGCGGATGATGTACTTGAGCGTGATGGCCGTACGCTCGCTCGGCTCCACATCGCTTTCGGGCGCCAGAAGCTTACGGATCAGGACGAACTTGAACGTACCGATGTTGCCCGGATCCTTGTAGACCGAGTAGTCATGCGTCTGCGCCGGCAGCTCGCCGGTGGCAGCCAGGTCCTGAACGACCTGACGCAGATAGGCATTGACGCGCTGGTTGATCTTGTAGCCCAGGTACAGATGCACGCGGAACACGTAGTCGGTGCCGAACGTCTCGACCGAATAGGCAAAGGTATGCGGCTCGTCCATGGTCTCGACATTCACGAACCACCAGGCGCGAGCGCGCTTGGGATGCTTGTCCAAAATCGAGTAGACGATGTCGCGGTCGATGTAGTCGGTATGGGTGTCCTTGGTCAGGTACACGACGTTGTCGCTCATGCGCTCGTAACGGTCGTCGTCGCGCAGGCGCTTGAGCTGCGACAGGTAGCTGCGCAGCGGCAGCAGCGTAAACTGGCGCTGCTCAACAGCCGTACCGTTGTACCAGCACACCATGATGCCCATGATGAGCGCGGCCATGAGGATGGTGAAGTAGCCGCCGTGGAAGAACTTGGTAAGTGAGCTCACGAAGAAGAAGCCTTCGAGCAAAAGGAAGAAGGCCGCGAAGATCCACGGAGCAACCTTGAGCTTGCGCTCCTCGTGCAGGTAGAAGAAGAGCAGCAGCGTGGTGCACATCATAGTCAGCGTAATGGCAAGGCCGTAGGCGGCTTCCATATGCGCCGAGTTCTGGAACAGCAGCACCACGATGACGCAGCCGACAAGCATGACGTTGTTGACCATGGGGATGTAGAGCTGGCCCTTGGTCTCGGCAGGGTAGAAGACCTGCATGTGCGGCATGAGGTCCAGACGGCTGGCCTCGGACACCAGCGAGAATGCGCCGGTGATGAGCGCCTGCGAGGCAATGATGGCCGCGACGGTGGAAAGGCCGACGGCAAACGGGCGCAGGCCCGGGGCGAGCATCTGGTAGAACGGGTTGAGGTCGGCAATGCCCATGAGCTCGGGGTTGGCAGCGTTGTTCATAAGCCAAGCGCCCTGGCCCATATAGGAAAGCAGCAGGCAGCACTTAACGAACGGCCAGGTAGCGTAGATGTTGCCGCGGCCGACGTGGCCCATGTCGGAGTAGAGCGCCTCGGCACCGGTGGTGGCGAGGAAGCAGCTGCCCAGAATCATGATGCCCGCGTGGTTGTTGGGGCTCAGCAAAAAGGCGATGCCGCGCACCGGGTTGAGGCACAGCAGCACGGCGGGGTGCTGGAAGACAAAGAACAGACCCGTGCCGCCCAGGAACAGGAACCACAGCGTCATGATGGGGCCAAAGGCGTGACCGATCTTGGCCGTACCGATGCGCTGTACCAAGAAGAGCACGATGATGATGGCGAGCGTAATGGCGACGACGCGGCCTTGGTCATCGCCCAGCACGGCATGGACCGCCGGGATGGTGCGCAGGCCCTCGATGGCCGTGGTAACGGTAACGGCCGGCGTGAGGATGCCGTCGGCGAGCAGCGCGGCGCCACCTAGCATGGCGGGGATGATAAGCCACTTGCCACAGCGCTTGACCAGACTGTACAGGGCAAAGATACCGCCCTCGCCATGGTTATCGGCGCGCAGCGAGATGAGCACATACTTGATGGTGGTCAGCAACGTGACCGTCCACACGACAAGGGAGAGCGCGCCGAGCACGAACTCCTCCGTGACGCTTCCGATGCCGCCGTTGCCGGCAACGAGCGCCTTGGTTACATACATAGGGCTGGTGCCGATATCGCCGTACACCACGCCCAGCGTGACGAGCATCGCCGAGATGCTCACAGGAATCGCAGCGTGCGAAGCTGCCTCCTTGGCCTTTTGTTCCATAAGCCGGTTTCCTCCCAACTTTAATGTTCGAAGGAATTATAGGTAATCGGCCCATGTTTGAATGGCACTGTTTTCCCAGCTAGATAAACATTTATACGGCCTTTAAGCCACCTCGGCGATATGGAATGTGACAAAGGGACTGTCTCTTTGTCGCATCCGTCATTTTCCGAGCCAATTTTTGAACCACCACTCCATGGAGCGGCTCATCTCGGCCATAAAGGGACTCGTGTGCTTGCGGGTATAGATGTCCACGACGCGCTCCCCCACCACGCGGGCATGCGGACGGAACATCGCGTCCATCTCGGCCACCTGCGCGTCCATGGTCGCGGCATCGGCGCGGCAGTAGCGCTCCTCGTGCACCAGGTTCACCACGGGATGCGCAATGGCCGGACGCTCCTTACGGGGCGTGCCGATGATGAGCATCGACAGCGGCATGGTATAGGGCGGCAAGTCCAGCAGCCCGGCAACTTCCTCGGCATTCTCGATAACATCGCCGATGTAGCAGCTCCCCAGCCCCAGGGCCTCGGCGGCGACCACGGCGTTTTGCGCGGCGATCACGGCGTCCTGGGCCGCGATGGCAAAGTCGCCCAAACCCGGCGCGCGGCGGGGCGCCTTACCCGTGCGCTCGACAAACTCGGGCTCAAAGCAGCCCACGTGCTCAAACAGATCGATCCACTTGGCATAATCGACCACAAATATTAGTGCCCAGGGCGCCTTGGCGATCATGGGCTGGTGGTCGCACAGGTCGGCCAGACGATCCAGCGTAGCCTGCTCGCGAATGCTCACGATGGAATACATCATCATGGCGCCTGCCGACGGCGCACGGCTCGCCGCATGCAGAATCGCCGCCCGCCGCTCGTCGGTCACCGCCACGGGACGATCGTCGTCATCACGCGCGAAGGCACGCGTGGAGGAACGGTGCTCCAACGTGTCCAGCACCGCATTGCCCGTGGTCTCGACCGGATAGCCACACGTATCCACAGCCTTGGTGCAAACCTGCTCGTTCATCGCCTCATCCTCGCTAATTCTTTAAGAAGCCTTTACGTTTCCGTGTAATTCCCGTCCATTATCGCGCAGGTCGCCACTACATTGAGCCACACCGCCGCACATGCGCGTTAATATGGCTGGTTGTTGTGCGCAGCCCGCAAATGCAGCGCATATTTAGGTAACAATCGGGTAAACCCCCGCTTTCGTAGGTTTTAAGTTTGTGAGGAGTCTCAGCATGTTCGCTGCCGCCATCTCGCTCGTCGGTCTTGCGGCGACCGTCTACCTTGTTTTGCGCGAGGCCAAGACCATTCGCGCTCAGTCGGGCACCGTTGCCAAAAGCGCTCTTGGGTGGAGCGTCGCCTTCGGCCTGTTCCAGCTCTTTTTGACCATTTGGGGCGCCATTGGCCTCGTCGCCCAAAACGAGCCGCTCGCCTTTGTGATGCTCATCCTGACCAATGCCATCCTCACCGGCTGCGCTTGGGCCAGTATCGCCCGCGACCGCATCGCCCCGCGCGTCTTTGCGTTCGCCTCGTCCGATGCGCCCACCCCCACCGGCAAGCTCGCTCGTTTGCGCGGCGCCTTTGTGGGCAAACCGCTCGTCGCCGCCGTCCTGTGCCTGCTGCTCGCCGGCGTCTTTGCGCTGCTGGGCATGGAGGTCTCGTCCAACCACGACTTTACCTGGGTCTACCCCCTGTGCATCCTGCTCGAGTGGGCCATCATCACCACGCTCATGGTCGGCCTGTTCTTCCTGTTCCAGCGCCACGGCGCAGCTCCCGCGGTCCTGGCCTTTGCCCTCTTTGTCCTGGGCATTGCCGAGTTCTTCGTCATCACGTTTAAATCCATGCCCATCCAGCCGGGCGACCTTTCGGCCATCTCCACCGCCGCCGCGGTCGCCGGCACCGGCTACACCTTCTCCATCTCGCTGTTCTGCGTGCTGTCCATGGGCTTTACCGCCATCGCTATGCTGCTGTGCGAGTACGCCGGCCTGGTGGCACCGCACCGTCAGAAGGGCGCCGCCAACGCCAAGCGCATGCTGCTCACCAATCTGCTCGTCGCCGTGCTGTGCCTGGGCGGCGTGACCGCGCACGTCACGCTCATCGACTACTACAACACCCTCGGCATCACCGTCTATACCTGGCGCCCGCTCGAGAGCTACTGGCGCGAGGGCTACCTGCCCGCCTTTATTAGTGCAGCGCAGTCCATCAAGCCGCCCAAACCCGCCGACTACTCCGTCGACGATGCCAAGGCCACGCTCAAAAAGTACGCCAAGGCCTACGACAAGTCCGACGCAGCCAAGAGTGACGAGCGCACCGCCGCAAAGGAGCAGTTCGACAGCGAGAAGCCCACGGTCATCGCCATCATGAACGAGACCTTCTCAGACCTTTCGATCTACCAGAACATGCGCGCCGGCTACGAGGGCCCGCAGTACTTTAAGAACCTGTCCAACTGCCTCAGCCGCGGCAAGCTCTATGTGAGCGCCTACGGCGGCGGTACCGCCAATACCGAGTTTGAGTTTATGACCGGCAACTCCATGGCCAACCTGGGCTCGGGCGTGTACCCCTACACCATCTACAACATGGAGACGACCGGGAACCTGGCAGAACAGTTCAAATCGCTCGGCTATTCCACCACGGCCATGCACCCCAACCACGCGACCAACTGGAACCGCGAGAACGTCTACAAGGACTTTGGCTTTGACCAGTTCCTGTCTATCAATGACTTCCAGGGAGCCGACACCCTGCGCGGCATGGTGACCGACCAGGCTACCTACGACAAGATTCTTGAGCTGCTCGACCAGAACGCCGATCCGCAGTTTATCTTCGACGTGACCATGCAGAACCACTCGGGCTACGATACGGGCCTGCTGCCGGTCGACAAGCAGATGCACCTGAATATCGACACGACCGATTTGGACGCCAAGACCGTCGAGGACGGCACGCTCTCCGATGTCGACGAGTATGTCTCGTGCATCGAGCAGTCCGACCAGGCGCTGCGCTACTTCCTCAACGCCCTGAGCAAGCTCGACCGTAAGGTGGTCGTGGTGTTCTGGGGCGACCATCAGCCGTTCTTCCCGTCCAAATTCAACGATAAGTGGTTTACCGGCGAGGACGACGCCACCCACCAGGAGCGCTTGTGGCAGACCGACTACATCATTTGGGCTAACTACGACGTTGCCGGCTGCAACCAGACGAGCGAGGTCGACGACCTGTCCACCAACTACCTGTCCACGCAGCTTATGCAGCTGATCGGCGCACCGCTGACCGACTACCAGAAGGCGCACATGACGCTGCGCGAGTCGCTGCCCGCTATCAACTCGGTGGGCTACGAGGACGCCAGCCTGCGCTGGGCGCTTTCCTCCAACGTCACCGGTGACGACGCCGATGCCGCAGCCGCAACCAAGGCGCGCGAGGATTACGCCAAGATGCAGTACTACGAGATGTTCCGTGACGGCAAGAATGTGTACACCGAGCACTTCCAGACCGAGGCCAACGAGACCGACCCCAACCTGGCGCCGGGTACGACCAAGATTAAGTAGCTGCTAGCTGCTGAGCCACAACTGAAACGTCTGTCCAGGCGGAGGCATATAAGGTTCCCTGCTCGGACAGTCCTGCTCGCACGGAGAGCACATTAAGTGCTCTCCGGCTCGTGCGGAACTCGCGATGAACCTTACGTTCCGTGCCGCCGGGCAGACGCCTCGGTGTTGAAACGCGGCTTGTCATGGGGGCATCTGCTGAACATATATGAGTTGAAGGCCACGTCATGTGGCCTTCTTTGTTTGCGGAAAGTGTGTCCCGGAATTCTTGTCTGGAATGGGATGCAGTTTCCGCTTGGGACCCGATTGGGAAAGTGTGTCCCACTATTCAGCTGGATTCCGGGATGTATTTTCCGGTTGAGGCTCGTTGGGAAAGTGCGTCCCACTTTGGGGGCTGATTCTGGGACGTGGTTTCCGGTTGGCTCTCATTGGGAAAGTTCATCCCATTTCTCGGCCTAATTATGGGACGCAGTTTCCCGTTGAGGACCCTTTGGGAAAGTGCGTCCCGGTCTGGGCGCTAATTGTGGGATGCAGTTTCCGCTTGCGGAGTCTCCACTCAACAGAAAACCCGGGTGGCCTGTTTTTTGGCTACCCGGGTTTTTGGGTTGTCGATATGTTCGACTGGCTACTAGTGGGTCTTGCGGCGCTTGATCAGCATGATGAGGGCTATCACTACGAGCGTTGCTCCCGCTGCTGCTGCGGTGGCGACTAGGGCGAATGTTTGGTCGCCGGTGTTTGCGAGGTTCTTCGCTGTGGTCGTAGTCTTGACCTTGGTGTCGGTCTTAGCTCCGTTGTCGGACTTTGGCTTGTCCGGGTTCGTCGGGGTCTCAGGAGTCTCGGGGTCCTTTGAGCCTTCGGAATCGGTTGGGCCGGCGGTGTTTACCAGCGTATGGTCCAGGAACTTCTTGGCGCCCGCACTTGCCTGTGAGAACAGGCGGCGCGTGCGGATCGGGGTGGCGTTCACCGTTGTGGGCGCCGTCTCCTCGGCCTCGATATTCACGAGCGTCGTGCCGGTGTCGAGGCCCACGTCGTTGTATCCCACGTGGCAGTAATACTGCGCACCGTCATCGTCTGCGGTCAGGTCAATCTCGAGCTTTGAGGCCGTTCCAGCCGCGAGGTTGCCATCGGCACCCACGAGCTTAAACTCTGTCTCGCCGCGGCCCTTGCGGTACCACATATAGGTCGGTGCCAGCCCTGTTTCGCTATCGTCGGCACCGAGTTGCTTCACATGGCCAATCGCCGAGAGCGTCAGGTGGCTTCCCGCCGCGCGCTCAACCGAAGAGTCGTATCCAAGATCCGACCCCTCCGCAGCATCCGCCGCAGGTCCGCTCACGGTCATCGTCATGCCATCGGGCATGGTCTTGACCGTGATGATTGCCGAGCGAATACCTGTTTCGGTCGTGGATCCATTCTTAACGGCGGCGATGGCGAATCGATACTCCGTATTGGGCTGCAGCCCATCCCACTTGAGCGAGGTCTGCGTGTTGTCGGCAATCTTCCAGCTATTGACGACCGCATCCGCCGCATTGCTCTGCAGCATGCCCACGCCGTAGCTAAAGCCACTCTTGTTTGCGAGTACATCGTCCCAGCTAAACGTAACGCTGGTCGAATCGACGGCGTTTGCCGTAAAGCCCGTCACGGCCGGCGCGTCGGGCATCTCGACGTCCTTAACGTCATAGCCCACGATCCAGAACTGGTCGGTGTCCTTGGTGCCGAGCTTGTCGTCCGAGTCTGCCTCGAACTTGTCGACATCCACCGCGTTGACGCCCAGACGCCACGCAAAACCGTACTTGCCCTGCGCGGCCTCGGGCAGGTTGTCGACGGTGCCGCCGTATTCGGTCGATTCACTCGAGGAGTTACCCGTAGTAAAGCCGGCGTTGGCACCAAAGCACAGGCCGCCAAACAACTCGTGCTTTGCGAGCTTCGCGCCCATGACAACGCTGCCGTTCAGCGTCAAGCCGAGCTCGAGCTCCTGCTCCTTGCCCTCCTCGACTTCGATGGTCTGCTCAATGCTCGCCCCCGACTGCGCGGCGGCGCCGTTAAACCCATCGTGCGTGTAGGCGCGCGTTACGCCAGGCTTGCCCAGGCCAAAGGAATCCCCAACGGGAGTCTCGCCGTTGAGCGTCGTTTGATAGGTTCCGGGTTCTCCCGACCGGTTGGTCAAAAAGTAGCTGAGCGGCGTCATATTGTGCTGTTTGGCAATGCGGTCATAGGCCTCGACATTAACGACCGAGGTCTGCGCGCCGAGCGACACGGGCGCCGCCATCACGCCCTTGCCACCAGTTTCCTCATTTTCGATCTCATACTCGTAATAGACCATCGGAATCGTGTAGAGCACGGCCTTGTCACCCTCGCCGGCATGCGACTCATAGCTTACGCTTGCGCTGACCGTGCGCTCGCTCCGGTAGTCATAGCATCCCTCGGCGGCAAAATCGACTGAAGCATTCATCGCGACCAGGGGCGGACCGGTCTGCACCTCGACGGCAACGCCCAACTCGGCGCCAATGGTATAGCCCTGGGATGTCCCCGTGCCCTTTTCCTCTCCGTATGACGTGCCGCCCAACACCAGATAGCCGTATGCCTGCTCCAGATCCTCAACATAGGGCGCATCCTGCAGCACGGCAAGCACGCGCGGGTTGGTATAGACCTTGTAGCGGTCCTTGTACGTGATCTTGACGCTGTCGTTGTCGACATCGGGCAGCGCGAGCGAGATAAATGTGCCGTAGGTAGTGCCGCGACGGTTGCTCTCGCTAATCACCTGCTCCTCGCCGCGGCGCACCTTTCCGTTCTCGTCGAGCGAAAAATGCGAGGCGGTCATCCAATAGTAGTCATCGTTCTTGCGCAGGTCCTCGTCGCGGCGCTTGCCCACCACGGCGATAAAGCTCTCGTTATAGCGGTCCGAACCCGAGACGCTGCCCGCCTTGACGTCGCTGATCCACACCTGCTCTATACCCTTGTGGTCATGCTTGTTGCTGCTGTTGTATTGCTGACCGCTCATGCTCATGGTTCCGACCATGGACCCCAAGCCCTGAGCCCCGCTCTGTGCCGTGTTGCAGGCAAAGTCGCGGAACACATCGCCGCCCACGAGCACCTCGTCGACCGCCAGCTGCTCGGACAGGCCGTCAAGGTTGGCAGTGGCAAGGGCAATAGGCGCCAAGGTGCACGGATAGCGCTTATCCTGAGCGCTATCCTTCCATGCGCTGTTGGGCACATGCATCAGCCCATAGGAGGCGAGGAGCCCGTCTCTGTATTCCTTACAATCGGAAAGCTTGAACTCGCCAGACTCCGAGTCAAAATACGCGTAGCGGTACAGCGCGCCGTACAGCCCCTTGCTGCCGTCAGAAGCGCCGTAATCAAAAGCGCTGCGTTGCCAGTCATAGCCCGCAAGAATAAGGCCCGTGACGGTTTCACCCGTCTTCTTTCCTTCTTCATCGTAGGCGGCAAACGTGCCGAACGTCGCATTCGCAGCGACCATGGTCTTGCCGTTCGCGGAGAGGGAGATTGCGCCCGCGTCGCCCAGAGCATCGACATGGACGAGCGCACCCTTGGATGCATCCCACGAAAACAGCTCGCAATGCGTCGACTTATCAATATTCTTCTTGCCGTAGGGTGCCGAGACCACGATGGCGAGGTCATCGCAAAAATCGCGATCGAGGTCGCCGGCCGCTAGCGAAACGACAGGAGCTGACTAAAGCTGCGTCCAGGAGTCGTTCCCGCCCTTGTTGTGCGTGGTGTAGTCCGCGGCGTTACCGGCATCGATCTTGACGACGCTTTGCTTCCAGTTGCCGCCCTCCAAGTCATACATATCGACTACAGCCTTGCGCACGCCGTTCTCGTCGACATAGCAGCCCGCGTAGACAAAAAGCTCGTCGACGCCGTCGCCATCGACATCGCCCGCCTCGACATCAAAGACGGCGTCGTGCTCTTGCAGGTAACCGGCATCCAGGTACTTAAAACGGCCTTCGTACATCATATTAGTGTTGACCGTCACCGGCAGGTGTGTGTCGAGAGTGCGCGTACGCCCGTTGCTAAACGAGTAGAGGACCAGCTCAACCTTTCCGGCGTATGACTTGCCGTCAATCGTCGTGGAGGAACTGTCGCCGTAGGCACGGAGCTCGGCAACGCGGCTCTTTTTGCCCGTGCTGGCGTCGCTGCAGAACTCAACACTCGTGGCGTGAATGCCCGAGAAACCGTTGTTGTCGTTGGCGAGTACTGTTGAGGACTCATTGTTGCTTAGGTACGACCAGGTGCCGCCACCGTAGTCGCTATGCTTGTAGAGATCGCTGTTCGTATCGAAGTTGTTGACGTTTTGCCAGAACTTTGCGGCGCCCCACACACTTCCATAGCCATCGGTGAGTTTGCTGCTGCCGCCAATGTCACCGCGCTCGACGTTCTCGAGCTTGTCGCGCAGAGTGTAGCGATTGCCATGGCTACCGTTAGCTGCCATATAGACCTCGCTGCGCGTGGCAAACGTCGTGGGGGTATCAGTGGAATAGGGGCCAACGGTATCGGCCGGAATGTCCTCGCTCGTGCCCAGACCCAGGGCTTGATAATCCTGCTCGGTCATATCGGTGATTGCGGGCGCGTCTGCCGCCTGGGCAACCTGGGGCGTGGCCGTGAAGCAGGCGACGCTCGTGGCGATCAACGCAGCAAGCGCCGCCGTCCCAACAAGCGGGATTTTCGACAGCCTACGGATACGGGGGTGTGGAACGTACATGAGGGACCTCGCTTTATTCGAGTGGAGTGGACTCATTTTTGCAAATGATACATCCGATGCCCGATATCACGTGTCTCATTTTCGCCAACGGCGTGTCTCATTTTTGAGAATCCGAGATGCCGCGGAAATCTTATCCCAGCTCAAAGGCCATTTCTGGGATGTATTTTCCGTCGAGTGCCTCATCGGGAAACTGCATCCCATTTCAAGCGTCGATTCTGGGACGCATTTTCCCCTTAGACCCTCAACCGGAAACCGCATCCCACTTTGAGCGCAAATTCCGGGATGCATTTTCCGCTTGAGCCTCATTGGGAAACGGCGTCCCACTTTGAGGGCTGATTGTGGGATGCATTTTCCGGTTTTGCTCTCATTGGGAAAATGCATCCCGTTTCTTGACCGAATAATGGGACGCAATTTCCCGTTGGAGCGCCTTTGGGAAAGTGTGTCCCACTTCGACCGCCCAGAGTGGGATGCACTTTCCGCAAAGCACCTCAACGGGAAACTACGTCCCATTCCAAAGGCAAATTCCGGGACGCACTTTCCGAAACCCCGCCCATCCGGAAAGCCCGTCCCACTTTGGACGCATCCGGACACGGAACCATCGACCTATCAGGCCTCCCATCAATAAAGAGGCGTCCTCCCGGACGGCGGGGCACGAAGTTCATCGCGAGTTCCGCACGCAAAGAAGGCCACTTAATGTGGCCTTCGTCTTGCGCAGGACTGTAGAGCAGGGAACTTCGTGCCCCGACGCCCGGGAGGACGTTTCATTTAGAAAGATGGACCGACCGCCGTCAGCGATGGGAGCTACTCCCCCAGCACGGCCTTCTTGGCGGCTGCAGCCATGTTATCCAGATCCTCCTTGGTGGGGTGATCCTTTGCGGCAACCCAGTTGTCGAGTAGCATCTTAAATCGGGCGTTTTCGGGATCTTGCTCGAGCATGGCCTCGTAGCGCTGCTTGACCGCGGGGCCCATCTTGCCCTGGCACATCGCCCAGCCTACAAGCTCGGCATCATTGGCCAAATTGGAGGTCACGCGATCGATAATCTGCCTAAAATACTCCTCACTGGCCCCAAAGCCGCAGGTGCCAAACAGGAACACGCGCTTGCCGTGCAAGGCGGAAAGCAACGCCGCGACCGAAGGCGTGCACGCGCCCTTGTCGCACCAAAAGCCGACGAGCACCGTGTCGGCCGCGCAGGCGCCCTGCGCCTCGAGCGCAACCTGATCTGCATCCGCATCGTCGCTCAACGCCGCGGCATGGACAAACTCAACACCCGCAGCCTGCAGCGTACGCTTGATCGCACCCGAAACCATCCTGGTATTACCGCTCTTGCTGTTAACCACCAAAGAGCACGTCATAGTCACGTTGCCTCGTTTCCCCCAAAACTAAAGCCACTAATGCAATTTATTAGATGAATATCTTAGTACTAACGTGACAGATGTAAACCACCGTCTGTCGATTGATTAATTTGCCCCACGGGCTTGCTCACTGGGCGAATTGGCTGCGGTAGAGTTCGGCGTAGAAGCCGCCTGCCGCTAGCAGCTCGTCGTGCGTGCCGCACTCGATAATCTGCCCGTCGCGCATCACCAGAATGCAGTCGGCGTTACGAATCGTGCTCAGGCGGTGCGCCACGACAAAGCTTGTGCGGCCAGCCATGAGCTCGTCGAATGCCGCCTGCACCTGCAGCTCGGTGCGGGTATCGATGCTCGAGGTCGCCTCGTCCAGCAGCAGAATCGCCGGGTCGGTGAGCATGACGCGCGCGATGCACAGCAGCTGTTTTTGACCCTGGCTAAACGTGCCGCCGTCCTCGCCGATTACCGTATCGTAGCCGCCTGGCAGCTGCACGATAAACTTGTGCGCGTGCGCGCGCTTGGCAGCTTCGATAACCTGCTCGCGCGTGGCGTCGGGACAGCCGTAGGCGATGTTTTCCGCCACCGTGCCCTCGAACAGCCAAGTGTCCTGCAACACCATGCCAAAGGCGCGGCGCAAGCTTGCGCGCGTGTAATCACGCGAGGAACGGCCATCGACCGCAATGCGACCGGCATCGATATCGTAGAACCGCAGAAGCAGGTTGATGAGCGTCGTCTTGCCACAGCCCGTGGGACCGACCAGGGCAAAGCGCATGCCGGGCTTGGCCTCGATGCAGATGTCCTGCAGCAGCTTGCGGTCGGACACGTAGCTAAAGTCCACATGCTCAAAGGCGACCTCGCCCTGCGGGGCGGCAAGTTCCACGGCATCCGCCGCATCGGGCTCCTGCTCGCGCGCATCGAGCAGCGCAAACATGCGGCGCGCCGAGGCGTACGCGGTCTGAATCTGCGTAATGACGTTGGTGACCTCGTTGAACGGCTTGGTGTACTGGTTGGCATAGGACAGGAAGATCTGCACGCCGCCCACCGTAAGCGCCGCCGGCACGCCCGTGATCACGCCCACACAGCCAATCACAGCGACCACGGCATAGATGATGTTATTGATAAAGCGCGTGCCGGGGTTGGAGAGCGAACCCATAAACTGCGCGCGCTCGCCCGCGGTGCAGAGCTCGGCATTGAGGGCATCGAAGCGCAGCTGCGCGTTGGGACCATAGGCAAAGGCGTCGACAAGCTTTTGCTCGCCTACGTACTCCTCGATATGACCACCGAGCTGCCCTTGAATACGCTGCTGCGCCGTAAAGCTTTTGTTGGAGAGCTTGGCGATGGCGCCGGCCGCAAAGATGGAGAGCGGCGTGACGAGCACCACCACGAGCGTCATGGTCAGGTTAATGGAGAGCATAAACGCGAGCGTGCCCACGATGGTGATAACGCCGGTGAAGAGCTGGGTAAAGCCCTGCAGCAGACCGTCGCCCACCTGGTCGACGTCGTTGACCACGCGGCTCATAAGGTCGCCGTGGGCATGGCTGTCGATAAAGCTGAGCGGCATGCGGCTGAGCTTATCGCTCGCCTCCACGCGCATGTCGCGCACCGTTTCGTAAGACAGGCGGTTGACGCAATAGCCCTGCAGCCACTGGAAGGCCGCAGCACCTACGACGACAATCGCGAGCTTGGTAACGAGCGGCAGCAGCGCATCGAAGTCCACCTGCCCGGCGGCGACGATAAGGTCGATGCCCTCGCCAATGAGAATGGGCGTGTAGAGCTGCAGAATCACCGAGACGGCGGCACTCAAAAACGATGCCGCAAACGAGACGCGGTGCGGACGGACATAGCCCAGCAGGCGGCGGGTCACCGCACCCACGGGATAGCGCTCGGGATCGCCGGGCTGGCGCGGACCGTCTCCCAGGTCGTTGAGGCTATCGTTGCCGGACACGTTGGCCGTCATCGTGGCGACCGAACCGGAGGAAGTGTACGGATTCATTTAGCAGCCCTCCTTTGCGCAGACGGATGTGGGGACGGTCGGGGCGCCTGGGGCGGGCGCGGGCGCCGTACTCCCCTGCTGACCCTCGAGCTCCTCGCGGCGAAGCTGCGACTGGCAAATCTCGCGGTAGAGCTGGCAGGTCGTGTAGAGCTCATCGTGCGCGCCCAGGCCCGCAACCGAGCCGTGGTCGAGTACGCAGATCATGTCGGCATCGCGAACGGTCGAGACACGTTGGCTCACGATGACGGTCGTGAGCGGCAGCCCGCCCTCGGCGGCACCGCGCACACTGCGCTCGCGGATGGCATGGCGAAGCGCCGCGTCGGTCTTAAAGTCGAGCGCCGAGGCAGAATCGTCCATGATCAATATCTGAGGCGAGCCCACCAGGGCGCGCGCGATGGTCAGGCGCTGGCGTTGGCCACCGCTAAAGTTCTTACCGCCCGCCTCGACCGGGGTATCGAGCCCCTGCGGCTTGTTGCGCACGAACTCGCTCGCCTGCGCCATGTCGAGCGCCGCCCAGAGATCCTCGTCGGTCGCAGCCTCGTCGCGCCAGGTCAGGTTGCTGCGGATGGTGCCGCTCACCAGCGACGCACGCTGTGGAACGGTCGCGACCACACGGCGCAGCTGGTCGAGCGGCCGGGTGCGCACGTCGGCGCCCATCACACTCACGCTGCCGGTGCTCGCATCGTACAGGCGCGGGATAAGCGAGACGAGCGTGGACTTGCCGCTACCCGTACCGCCGATAATGCCAAGCGTCTTGCCCAGCGGGAGCTCCAGGGTCACATCGTTGACGGCATTTGCCGCGCCCGCGCCAAAGGAGAAGCTCGCATGGCTCAAGCCCAGCGCAGGAACGGGAGCGACATTGCCCGGCTTGGGCAGCGCGACCGGCTGGTTGCCCTCGTCGGTGATGCTCGGCACGCAATTGAGCACCTCGTTGATACGTGACGCACTGGCGCTCGCCTTGGTAAAGACCACGACCAGGTTGGCGACGTACACGATGGAGGTCAGGGTCTGCGTCATGTAGTTCACAAACGCCATGACCTGGCCCTGCGTGAGCTCGCCCACGTTGACCTGAATGCCGCCCACCCACAGGATGGCGCACACACCCAGGTTCATCACCAAAAACGTCACGGGGTTGAGAACCGACGAGAGCTTGCCCACCGCGATGGCGGTATTGGCCTGGTCATCGGCGGCTTGGGCAAAACGCTCACGCTCGTGGCCCTCGCGCACAAAGGCGCGAACCACGCGGGCGCCCGAAAGCCCCTCGCGGCAAATGAGCGCGATGCGGTCGAGCTTTGCCTGCAGCTGCCTGTAGTACGGAATGCAGCGCGCCATGACAAACCAAAACACCAGGCCGATGGCGGGCGTGCAAATCAAAAAGATGATGCCGAGCTTAAGGTCGATGGCAAGGGCCGCGACCATGGAGCCCACCGCTAGGAAGGGCCAGCGGATGAGCATGCGCACGCCCAGCGCCACAGCGAGCTGCACCTGGTTGACGTCGTTGGTGATACGCGTGATGAGCGACGGCGTGCCAAAACGGTCGAGTTCGGCATAGCTCAGCTTGTTGATATGCTGGTAGAGCGCGCCACGAATGTCGGTGCCCATGCCCTGCGAGGTGAGCGCCGCCATCTTTTGGCAGACGAGCGTAAACGAGATGCCGATCACAGCCATGGCGGCAAGCAGCATACCGTAGTGGATAACGGCGTTCACGTCGTGCGCCCCAATGCCCTTATCGATCATCTGGGCAATCACCAGCGGCGTCAGCAGGTCAAAGATTACTTCAATCAACTTGCACGCAGGACCAATCACCATATACCGGCGAAACTTACCACCAAAACGCCTGAGCAGCTCAATCATGTATAGGCGCTCCCTATCATCATTCACATTCAATTCGAACCATGATAGTACCGCCACCCCAAAAGAAGCGTAAACAACTCAACAGGGATTCGAATCCTTAGACAGGTAAGAACCAGTACCTCGGCACAGCCAACGACCGGTACTCCACACGAGATAAAATTCAGATAAATGCGCCTTTGCAGGAGCCTCTTGGACCATGTAGCAGCCGATGTTTTGGCAACGCCAGCGAGCGGCATAACGTCAGGAATTCAATTATCAGATAAATGTGACCCTTCAGGCGGTTTTGGTCGGCTACCCGCGAGTGCCGGCAGGGCGCTTGGTAGTCGAGCGATCCCGCAGGCAAAGCCGAGGACCAGCGAGACACCAAGCGCCCTGCCGGCACTCGCGGGTAGCCGCGGCACCAAAAAGCGCCTGCGCACTCGATGGATCCGGATGCCCGACAGAGGCTCCTTATGGCTGCTTCCTTCCGGACCTGACCAGATTCGGAACATGTCGTCATCCGAACCCATCGAACGCGCTAGGCGCTCGGTATATCTTACCCGCTCCAGCCCGATGGGGCAAGGTAGCTAATTTGGGACGGGGCTTTTGACTACTTGGGCAATCAGATCGACAGGTGGTCAAATAAGCCCCGTCCCAAAAAGACTGGTCTGCTGCCATGCCACAAAAGGGGCCTATCTACTACGTTTAGGCCGCAGGGGTCAACCATAGCCGGCTTTTTCGAAAATCGGCAAGCTTTCTACCTGCGGTTTTAATTTCACAAAATCCGGGATGGTCGAGGGTGCTCGGCTAAACGTAGTAGATGGCCGCATTTCATGGCGGACGGTCCGACCCAAGGCCCAAGGCGGCCAGCCTCGGATAGCCATTCTCGATGTTGCGGTGGAATAGTTCCCGTTTTTGCCGCCTGAGCCGCCAAACAGGAACTACTCCACCGCAACTTATAGGGAGTTGGGTTTTAGAGGCGGGCGAGGTCGTAGGATTGGGCGGCTGCCTCGCCGGCACAGATGAGGTTGGTTGTGGCTTCTTGCGGATCGAGTGCCTGTTCCAGGTCCATGGGCTTGCGGCAAATCGGAAGCACCAAGTCGATGCCCTGCTCGTACACCACATCCAGGTTGTCGGCACGACCGCCCACGACGGCAACAACCGGCTTGCCACACCGCTTGGCACGGCGTGCCACGCCCACCGGCGCCTTACCGGCGGCGGATTGCTCGTCCATATTGCCCTCGCCCGTTATGACCAGGTCGACATCGCGCACGCGCTCGTCAAACCCAATCAGATCGAGCACCGTCTCAACGCCCGAACGCAACTCGGCACCAAGTGCCAACAACGCGGCGCCCAGGCCGCCGGCGGCACCTGCGCCGGGCACGCCGAGCACCGAGCCAAATGTCCGTGCGCCCTCAGGTGTGCGCAACAACCCTTGGGCTCGAGCTCCAGCAATCGCCGCATCGAGCAGGCGACCGTAGCCGACCATCCAGCTGTCGCACCTGCCCAGCGCCTCGGCATCATCCGCCGGCAGCCCCTTCTGCCCGCCAAACACCGCCAGTGCGCCTCGACGCCCCACGAGCGGATTCTCGACATCGGAAAGCACAACGATACGAGCATCATCCAAAGCCTGCAGAGCTGGCGCCAAATCAACGCTCGCCACCTGCTCAAGGCCGGCAAGACCGGGGGCGACATCGCAGCCCTGGTCGTCGACCACACGCGCACCCAGTGCCTGCAGCATACCGGCGCCACCGTCGTTGGTGGCACTACCGCCCAGACCAATATAGATAGTCTTTGCCCCGGCGCGAACCGCACGGAGCATCAGCTCGCCCACGCCATAGGTCGAAGCCGCAAGCGCCGCCGATTCCGTGCAAGGTGAGTACCCGATGCCTGCGGATTCGGCCATCTCAACAACAGCCGACTCGTGCTCGCCGTCCACTAACATCCGGGTAGGCACACGCTCGCCAAAGGGACCTGCCACCTCGCAGGTCACAATCTCACCGCCGCACGCGGCAACGGCATCGAGCGTTCCCTCGCCACCATCTGCCAGCGGCAATGCGCGTACCTCGGCATCGGGCCAAACGCGGCGCACGCCTTCGGCAACCGCCGTCTCCGCCTGCGCACTCGAAACGCTGCCCTTAAAGGAGTCGATCGCCAACAGCACACGGCGGGGCCGGCGCTGCACGGGGCCAAAATCAACCGCCGCGCCAGCATCCTCTTCGGCACCCGCGAGCGCCGCGGCGTGAGCGGCGTGTGCGTCAAGATCGGCCCCACAACCGCAATCAGCGCCGCTCGCTCCGCGCAGACCGCCAAAATAGCCACTCAGCAGCTCGCGGCATTCATCCGCCAGGACCCCAGCCATCACGTTAAACCGATGGTTCAGGCGCGAATCGGCATTCAAATCGTATAGGGAGCCCAACGCACCTGCCTTGGCATCGGCCGCGCCGTAGACACAACGCCCCACGCGCGCGTTAACCATAAGGCCCGCGCACATGCAGCAGGGTTCCAATGTCACATAGACCGTACAGTCGGAAAGGCGCCAGCGACCGAGCGACCGAGCAGCGGCGCACAGAGCCGCGAACTCGGCATGAGCCGAAGGATCCTGATCGAGCTCGCGACGATTATGCGCCCGCGCGACAATCTCACCCGCGCGCACTACCACGGCACCAATCGGTACCTCGCCCACCGCAGCGGCGGCGCGAGCCTCCGCCAACGCCTCGCGCATGAACTTCTCGTCGATTTCGGTGATCGTCATCGTCCGCCTTCCCTGTTGCAAATTCAAAACGATGCTATCATTACGACTCACGGAGAGATGGCAGAGCGGTTGAATGCGGCGGTCTTGAAAACCGTTGAGCGCGAGAGCGTTCCGGGGGTTCGAATCCCCCTCTCTCCGCCACTCTAGTGATTCACCGGTGTCATGGTCCGCTCAAACAGTGCATCGACCACGTCGGCTATCTCGGGTCGACGCTCAAGATCGTGGCCCGATTCCCACCATATCGTGAAAAGTCGAATAATACCGCCGGCGACAAACTCAGACGTCGTCTCGAGTGACACGGGGGCCAGGGCATCCTCGGCAAGCACGTTCATCACGCGCTCGCGGATGGAGCGGGCAATGCGGTCGCAAATAACGTTGGTCAACATGCCCGACATGCTGCTTGCCAAAATGTTATCCATGAGCCGCTCGTGCGTCAGAATCAAATCCATGGCATCGTCCAAAATCGCGTGTCGAAGCGCGCGCACGTCCTCGGCAGACACCGCGCCGGCCTCATCGGGCTGTTTTTGCGGCAAGCCCGACATGAGCTCATCGATATAAAAGGCAAAGTAATCGTTCTTGTCGCGAAAGTGCTTGTAGAACGTCGTGCGGCGAATCATGGCGCGGTCGCACAGCATGGCAACCGTCAGGTCCTCAAAACGATGCTCCTCGAGAAGCTCGGTAAAGGCATCGAACAGGGCGCGGTAGGTTTTCTTGATGCGAAGGTCCACTGGTATCGCCATCCTCAGGGCAAAGACAACACTCGTCAATCTGTCGCATATCTTACACCTGTACCTCGCGCGCTTTGCCCCGGTGCCGACCCCGCCGAAAACATAACGCTTGCCGGAAAGTTCGGCACGGCAAAACGTTGCGGGTATACTAGTAGCGTTATACCAACGGCAGCTGGCGCATGCCGCCGCGGCCATTCGAAACGGAGACATCATGATTACCGTCATCATCGGCATCGTTGTTGTCATTGTGATTGTCTGCGCCATCGCCGGCATCTACAACAACATGGTCACCAAGCGTAACCGCATCGATAACGCCTGGCAGAACATCGATACGCAGCTGCAGCGCCGCAACGACCTGATCCCCAACCTGGTCGAGACCGTCAAGGGCTACGCCAAGCACGAGCAGGAGACGCTCTCCGCCGTGATCAGCGCGCGTAACACCGCCGTCAAGGCCACCACGCCCGAGGCCAAGATGGAAGCCGACAACGTGCTGACCGGTGCGCTGCGTCAGCTCTTCGCCGTAGCCGAGGCCTATCCCGATCTTAAGGCAAACACCAACTTTACGCAGCTGCAGGCATCGCTCGAGGATACCGAGAACAAGATTAGCTACGCACGCCAGAGCTACAACGATTGCGTGCTCAGCTACAACAACGCCATTCAGACGTTCCCGGCTGTCATCTTTGCCGGCATCTTTCAGTTTAAGGAGCGCCAGGGCTTCGAGGCCGCCGAAGCAGCCCGCCAGGCCCCGACCGTCAAGTTCTAGTAGTTTGACAGCGCATCCTTAATCGTCCAAATGTATAAACCGCCCCGTCGAATGCATACTTCGACGGGGCGGTTTCCTTTTTCGCGAAGGTCCCCCTCTAAGCGCCGTGCATTTTTAGGAGTATTCAACATAACCAAGAGCTTCGGGCGCCACGATGAATGCCAAAGACCGCGAATATCCCTGCAAATCAAACGCTGCCAGCCCATAACCCCGCCCATCATTCGTAGAAAACATCGAGAAATCCCGATTTTTTGCCCGAGGTCGGTATGCAGGGGCCTTCGATTGCAGAATACTCGCAAAAATGCACGTCGCCGCCACCCCCATATGGCGCGAACCAAAACAAAAGCGCGGCCTTCCTTTCCGGCGCACTCCGCAGGACGAAAGAACCTCCGCCGCACGAAGTGCGCAGCGGAGGTTCTTTCATGTCCGAGGTCGCGCCGGAAAGGAAGGTCGCCCTCGGGCCGGACAGCTAAGACAGCTTACGCGACGGTGTAAACCCAGTTGTGCTTGTCCTCGACAGCACCGGACTGGATACCAGTCAGGGTCTCGCGAAGCTTCTTCATCACGGGACCGATCTCGGTGTAGCCAGCCGGGAAGGTCACGGTCTCGTCGGCGCCATAGACCTTGTTGTCAATCTCGCCCACCGGGGAGATGACGGCAGCGGTGCCGCACAGGCCGCACTCCACAAAGGTGCCGGCCTTGACCTCGGCCCACTCGACGGGGCGCTGATCGACGGTCATACCCAGGTCCTGAGCAACCTGAACGAGCGAGCGACGGGTGATGGAGGGCAGGATGGAGTCGGTGTGCGACTGAGGAACGACGAGGGTGCCGTCCTCCTTCACGAACAGGACGTTGGCGCCACCGGTCTCCTCGACATAGGTGCGGGACTCGGAGTCGAGATACAGGTTCTCGGCATAGCCCTCGCGATGGGCCTCCATCGTGGGCTTGAGGGACATGGCGTAGTTCAGGCCGGCCTTGATGTTGCCGGTACCGTGCGGTGCTGCACGGTCATACTCGGAAACGCGCAGCTTGACGGGCTTGAGGCCGCCCTTAAAGTACGGACCGACCGGGGTCACGAGAATGCGGAACGTGTACTCAGGAGCGGGAGCCACGCCGATCACGTCACCGGAACCGATCATAAACGGACGCACGTACAGGGTCGCGCCGGAACCGAAGGGCGGAACCCAGGCGGCGTTGGCAGAAACGACCTGCTTGACGGCCTCAACGAACTTGTCCTTGGGGAACGGGGGCATCTCGAGGCGCTGGGCAGAGTTATACATGCGCTCGGCGTTCATGTCGGGACGGAAGCAGACGATGCTGCCGTCCTCGGCGGTGTAGGCCTTCAGGCCCTCAAAGACCTCCTGGCAGTAATGGAAGATGCCGCCGCACTCGGAGACATGCAGGGTGTGGTCGGTGGTCAGGCCGCCCTCGTCCCACTCACCATCCTTCCAATGAGCCTCGTAGCTGTAATCGGTCTTCATGTAGCCAAAGCCGAGGCTACCCCAATCGATATCCTTTTTCTCGACAGTCATATGTCGCTCCTTACATACACAGTTGCAAACTCGCGAACCCGCACGCAAGGACCGAGGCCGACCGCGTCGCAACGTCGCACGCCCGGAGCGTAGAGCCGGACGGGACACGCGAACAGCATCAAAGCCGATGGCACGTCGATTCGCATGCACGAGATTGTACTCCCCGTACGCGTCTGATAAAACGCTTTTCTTTAACTAAGTAAAGTATTTTCATTTGACCGAAACCAAAGAGGCCCGCCACCGTAAACGGTGACGGGCCTCAACTGCACGGTTTGCGTGCTGGCTCGAGCTACGCGTTCTTTTTGCCCAGCTTAGCCTTAACCAGACCGACCACAGTCGGGATGATCGACACGGCAACGATGCCGACGATCAGCAGCTCAAAGTGCTCCTGCACAAAGGGGATGCCGCCAAAGAAGTAGCCCAGCAGTGTGAAGAGCGTCGACCAGGTAATGCCACCCAGCACGTTAAAGATGACAAAATTGCGCCAGTGCATGCCGCCCATGCCGGCGATAAAGGGCACAAAGGTGCGGATAAACGGGAAGAAGCGACCCAGGAAGATGGCCAGGTGACCCCACTTGTCCAAGAAATCCTCGGACTTTTTGATGCGCTCGGGCGTCATGGCCTTGACCTTGCCCGAAGCGATAATCTTTTTGCCAAAGAAGTGACCGATCATAAAGTTGCACTGGTCACCCAGGATGGCAGCAGCCCATGCGACGGCCAGAAGCGCCACGATGTTAAAGCCACCGTTGTGGGCAAAGAAACCCGAAGCAAACAGCAGCGAATCGCCGGGAAGGAACGGGAAGAACACCACGCCCGTCTCGATAAAGATGATCAGGAACACGCAGCCGTAGGCCATAAGCGGGCCGGCGGCGATCCAGCTGGCAATCGCGGTGCGCGGGTCTTTGAGCAGCTCGGCGATAAAATTAATGAAACCCATGAAGTAAAACCTCTCAGTTGTGGGCGCGGATACGTCCAAGTTGACCAGTATACGGTTGCGGCGCCCCCTCGTGCGCAACCCCACAAAAGCATGACCCCATTACCAGCAAGTTTGCATAACTGACACCTGTCGCGCAAAGCCGCCAAGATTGTCCTTCCTAATCCCTAGCGAATCGCTATACTTTATTGAATCGCATTGCCATGGCGCTAAGGGAGGGCGGCCGGTGAGCTTTATCAATACCATTCGCGAGGACATCAAGACCGTCCAAGCGCAGGACCCCGCCGCGCAAAACGGTCTAGTCATCTTCCTTTCCTATCCTGGCCTGCACGCCAAGTGGAACCACGTGCCCGAGCACTGGCTCTGGGAGCACGGTCACCGCTCGCTCGCCCGCGTGCTCTCACAAATCACCCGCCACATCACCGGCGTCGAGATTCATCCCGCCGCACAGGTCGGCAAGCATTTCTTTATCGACCACGCCATGGGCGTCGTCATCGGCGAAACCACCATCGTGGGCGACAACTGCGTGCTCTACCAGGGCGTCACGCTCGGCGGCACCGGCAACGAGACCGGCAAACGCCACCCAACGCTCGGCGATAACGTCACCGTGGGCACGGGTGCCAAGGTGCTCGGCAACATTCGCATCGGCAACAACGTCAAGATCGGCGGCAACTCGGTTGTCGTCAAGGACGTGCCCGACAACTGCACCGTCGTGGGCGTGCCGGGACGCATCATCAAGCGCAACGGCTGCCGCGTGTTCGAGGAGAGCTTCGATGCCAAGCAGCATCGCGAGTACATGCCCGACGATGCCGCCGAGCAATCCGCGCTCAACCGTCAAGGCATCACCGAGAATGCCCGCCGCGTCAAGGAACTCGAGCGAGAGGTGGCCGAGCTCAAGGCCCTCGTCGCCAAGCTCATGGACGAGCGCTAGGAACGCAAGCGGTACAAAACGACATCGGCATCAACGCAAGAAAGGCGCGCCAGGGAATTCATCCCCGGCGCGCCTTTCTTTTTGATGTGACATGTGGGGCTGTCCCTTTGTCACATTATGCGAACTGGCTCAGATAGAGGTCGGCGTAGGCACCCTCGGCAGCCAGCAGCTCCTTATGCGTGCCCTGCTCGATAATGTTGCCGTGATCCATGACCAAAATCAGGTCGGCATCAACAATCGTCGACAGGCGGTGCGCGATCACAAAGCTCGTGCGCCCGCGCATGAGCGCGTCCATGGCACGACCGATGGCAAGCTCGGTACGCGTATCCACGCTTGAGGTCGCCTCGTCCAGGATGAGAATCGCCGGGTTGTTGAGCAGCACGCGTGCGATGGTCAGCAGCTGACGCTGACCCTGGCTGATGCTCTCGGCATCGTTGGCCACGCGCGTGCCGTAGCCCTGCGGCATGGTGCGCACAAAGAAGTCGACCTGCGCGGCACGAGCGGCGGCCACAATTTCGTCGCGCGTCGCCTCGGGACAGCCGTAGGCGATGTTTTCGGCAATCGTGCCGTCAAACAGCCAGGCGTCCTGCAGCACCATGCCAAACTGCTGACGTAGCTCGCCGCGGTTCATGAGGCGTGTATCCACGCCGTCGAGCGTAATACGCCCGCCGTCAATCTCGTAGAAGCGCATGAGCAGGTTGATGAGCGTCGTCTTGCCTGCGCCCGTGGTTCCCACCACGGCAATCTTCTGGCCCGGCTCGGCGGTAAACGACACGTCGTGCATAAGCGGCTTGTCGGGCGAATAACCAAAGCGCACGTGCTCAAAAGCGACGCGGCCCTCAATGAGACCCGGCAGCTTGGCGGCCTCGTCCGGCAGCGGATCGGCCTCCATCTCGGGCTCATCGAGCAGGTCGAACACGCGCTCCGCACTCGCCAGCGCGCTCTGCAGCGAGTTGAAAGTGAACGACAGCTGCGTCATGGGTTCGGACGCCTCGTAGATAAACTGGAAGAACGCCTGGAACACGCCGACGGTCATGTGACCGGCAACCAGCATGCTGCAGCCCACGAGCGCGATCACGATCTGCGCCAAACGGCCGATAAAGCGCACCGCAGGGCCGACGGCGTTGATCATAAAGTCGGCCTTGGTGCTCACGCGCGCCAGCTCGCCCGAGGCCTCGTGCACCTCGGCAGAGCTCTGGTGCTCGCGGTTGAATGCGCGAATCACCAAACGGCCCGAATAGCCTTCCTCGACCGCGCTCGTGATTTTGGACACCCACTCCTGACGCTCGCCCGTCACATCATGCGTACGGCGCGAGACAACTTTGGTCATCAGCAGCGACAGCGTCATAAAGAACAAAAAGACCAGCGTGAGCGGCACGCTAAACACGAACATCACGCTCACGGCGCCCACCACGGTACCGATCGACACCAGAAGCTGCAGCAATCCGCGCTGCATACTCTCGGACATCTTGTCCAAGTCGTTGGTCGCACGGCTGACGACCTCGCCGGGACGATGCGCATCAAAGTAGGCAAGCGGCAGACGGTTGAGCTTTTGCGCGATGCGGTTGCGTAGGCGCAGGTTGAGGCGCTCGGCAACGCTCGACATCAAAAAGCTCTGGAGTGCGTAGAACGAGGCAGCGGCGGTCCAAATCATAAAGTAGATGAAGATGGTCCTGCCGCAGTTCTCCCAGGTAATGCTGAAGGTAGTGTTGTTGGCAAACGCCACCTGAATGTGGCTCCACAGCTCATCGATCACGCGGGCGCTATATGCCGGCGCAGCGGTGTTAAAGATGGCATAGAACACAATGCTCGCGAACACGATATAGAAGCGCCAATGGTCGCCGGCGGCCTCGCTCCACAGGCGGCGCACCGTCGCCCAGGTGTCGCGGGGTTTCTCGTCCTCGTCCTCGTCGTCAACGTCGCGCATGCGCTCCGCCTCAGCGCGGGCGCGCTCGTCCTCGGCGCGCTCGTTCTCCTCGTAGAGTGCCTGACGGCGAGCCTCGCGCTCCGCCGCCTTGGCAGCTTCGTCCAGGCCGGGCGCGACCGCCGTCTCCTCAGCCGTCCCCACTGCCACGACGTCATCAACGACGACCTGCTTCTTGAGCTCCTCGGTCATGCTACTCACCTCCCTTCATCTGCGATTCCGCGATGGCGCGGTACACCTCGCAGGTCTTCATCAACTCGTCGTGCGTGCCCAAGCCCACGACCTCGCCATCCTTGAGCACCACGATCTGGTCGGCATGCAAAATGGTCGAGATACGCTGCGCGATGATGAGTACTGCGGCATCGCGCGTCTCATCCTGCAGCGCATGGCGCAGGGCCGCATCGGTCTTAAAGTCCAGGGCCGAGAAACTGTCATCGAAGATGTACAGATCGGCATGTTTCATGAGCGCACGGGCGATGGCCAGGCGCTGGCGCTGGCCGCCTGAAAAGTTCGTACCGCCCTGCGCCACCGGGGTATCGAGCCCCTGCGGTTGATCGAGCACAAAGGTGCTCTGGGCAACCTGCAGCGCATGAAGCATGTCCGCCTCAGTCGCGTCTTCGTTGCCAAAGCGCAGATTGCTTGCCACGGTGCCCGAGAACAGCCACGCCTTCTGCGGCACATAGGCGATGCGTCCACGGATCTCATCTTGCGAAAGCTCGCGTAAATCGACGCCGTCCAGGCGAATGGCGCCCTTGGTGGCATCGTGGAAGCGCAGTAGGAGCTTGGCCACCGTCGACTTGCCCGAACCCGTCGAGCCGACGATTGCGGTCGTCTGACCGCGGCGACAAGTAAAGTTCAAATTGCACAGCGTGTCCTCGTCGGCGTCGTCAAAGCAAAACGACATATGATCGAACACGGCGACCGCATCGGCCCCGTCCTTTGAGTCGGACGCGGCCGCATCAAGCGTACGCTGGCCATCGACGATGCTCGGCTCAATCTCCAGCACTTGCTGTGCACGGCTTAGGCATGCCGCGGCGCGCGGGAGCGTCAGCACCACCATCTGCGCCATCATCACAAAGAACAGGATCAGAAGCGCGTACTCCAGTACGGCCGAGATGCTGCCGATTTGCATGGCATGGACGCCCACGCGGTTGCCGCCCACCCACAGCACCGCCACCTCGGCGATGTTCATCAAAAAGAAGCTGGAGCTGTCGAGGCCCACAAACAGGTGGTTGACTTTGATGGCGTTGGCGGCGTAGTCGCTAAACACCTCGTCCAGGCGCCGCTCCTCGTGACGCTCCTTGTTAAACGCACGGATGACGCGCACGCCCACGATGTTTTCGCGCAGCACCACATTCATGCGGTCGATAAAGCTCTGCAAGCGCATAAAGATCGGAGCCGCGTTGGCAACCGTAAAGACCGCCGCCACCAGCACAATCGCAACGACTACGCCCAGAAGCGTGCCCATGGCAGGATCGATAAACCAGGCGAAGATGATGCCCACCACAGCCAAAAACGGCACGGGCAGCACCAGCTGAATCGTCTGCAGAATCGCCTGCTGAATCACGTTGATGTCGTTGAGCGAGCGCGTGATCATCGACCCGGTGCCAAATCGCTCAAAGTCGCTGGCCGCGAGCTCGAGCGATTTGTCGTACACGGTATTGCGGATATCGCAAGCCACGTTGGCGGCCAGGCGCGCCGAAAGATAGCAGCCCAGCACCGTGCCGCCGCTAGCCATGCTGGTCGCAATAAACATGTATAGGCCGTTGCGTAAAATGTAGTCGACATCGCCCGTGGTAATACCGGTGTTGACCATGTTCGCCAGCATCGTGGGCACCAGCAGCGTGCCGATGTTGTCAATTAGCAGCACCAGCAGCGTCACTGCGACAAGCCCTCGATAGGGCTTTAGAAACCTCATTAACAGTCGCACGACTCCCCCTCACCTTGATTCTCGGCTTGGCTCTCGGCAGCGATATGCTGCTTAAATGTCTCGCACTCATCGCCGAGCACCTGAGAGAATTTGCCGATCAAGCGCATAATCTCGCGCTGCTCACATGGCTCAAGCGCGCCAAAGGCTCGCTGTTCGGCCTTGAGTGCCGGCAGCGCATAACGCTCGGCAAATCGCCTGCCCTCTTCGGTCAGGCTCACAACCTTGTTCTTACGGCTGCCTTCGGCAAACTCCAACGTTGCGAAGCCCCGCGCCGTCAAGGTTTTAATTGCCGAGTTGATGGTCTGCTTGCTGTAGAACCATTCGCTTGTCAGACGGCTTACGGCAATACTGCCGCCCGCCGTGCTGGTATCGACGAGCATCCAGTAAGCGCAGTCCGAAAGGCCGCAGGCGCGCGAGAACTCCGAATAGATATGGTCGAGCCCATTGAGCAACCGGTCGAAGTCGACCAGCGTAACCGCACTATTCATCTATCCCACCATTCAATTGTCCGATTTTTGACCAATTTTGTGTCTCTAGATTAGTCCGAGTTTTGACTATCGTCAACAGGCTCTCCGCAAATGCGTGTACTTTTATGGCCCATCGGCAGAAAAAGACCGCCGGCGCGGGGGCGGCGCCAGCGGTCACGTGAAAATCGGGTTTTATTGCCTGTTAAGCGGCGACGGCCTCATAGACCGTAGCGCCCGAGAAGCTGTCATGCAGGCTCTTGCCGGCAATCCACGGCAGCTCGACGACCTCGCAGACCGTGTTGACCAGCTCGGAGCAGTCAGTAAAGTGGCCCTTGTCGTTGAGGGCCTCGCAATCCTGAACACGCCAATAGCCATCGGTGTGCGTGATGTAGTACTCGTGATCGTTGATCGACACGAAAGCGCGCGTCTTGGAACGCAGCAGCTTCAGGAATCCTTCAAAATCGGTCTCGACGACATCTCCAGCCTGGAACATGATGTTACCTCCTGGCCCGGCGCCACCACGGCGCATTGATAAACGTTGGTACTCCTTTAGTAAAACCTTTATCAAAGGTTATGCGTTCGTCATTTAGGCAAGTGGTAAAAAACCGCAGGGTAGACGGGATAAAACGTTTAACCATCCCATTTGTTTGTCACATTCTGAAGGTACTTTTATGCAAACCTACTTTCCCAATTGGAATCTATCCTTTTGGCCAGGCAATTGACCGTCTATCGTTTAAGCCCGACGGGTATGAACGGGGCATCTTCAACGCCACCGCAAGGAGACACCATGGAGACTATCGAAGCACTCATTCACCGCCGCAGCTGCCGCAACTACAGCGATCGTCCCGTCGAGGCCGAAAAGCTTGCACGTATTATCGAAGCCGGCCAATATGCACCGAGCGGCATGGGCCGCCAGCCGGTGACGTTTGTCGCCGTCACCGACCCCGCGACCGTCGAGCGTCTCTCGCAGCTCAACGCCCAGGTCATGGACAGCAACAGCGACCCCTTCTATGGCGCCAAGACCGTTGTGGTGGTGCTGGTTGACCGCAGCGTGCCCACACATCTGGAAGACGGCTCGCTCGCCATGGGCAACTTGCTCAACGCCGCCTATGCACTGGGTGTCGATTCGTGCTGGATTCACCGCGCGCATGAGGTCTTTGACTCGCCCGAGGGCCTGGAGCTGCTAGCCAGCTGGGGCCTGCCCGCCGACGGCAGCCTGCGCGGTGTCGGTCACTGCATTCTGGGCTACGCCGAGGACACGCTACCCGAGGCAAAGCCGCGCCGCGACAACATCATCTACGTAAGGTAACCCGGGAGCGTCAGCAGGGGTGGCTAATTTGGGACGGGCTATTTTAGCTACCCCACTCGCAACTTATATTGACGTCGCCGTTGTCGTCGTTTCGTTCGTGTGAGTCGTTTCGGCACCGTCGCCTTGTTCGTCCTCGTCCTTTTGCGCATCGGCGATGGTGGAGGCCGCCGCAACGATACCGCGCTGGGGCGCCACGCCCGTCTGGGTCTGAGCGCCCTCGACAACTTCTGTGCCTGCATGCGCGAGCTCGGGCGATTTAAACACTGCGTCCAAGTTGGCGCCACCGCCGGCGTAGCCAAGCGCAGCGAGTGCGATGACGATCACTGCAACGACGATCGCGATCGGAACATAACGGTGCCAACCAGCCGGATTGAGTCCGCTGCGGCGAGCCGCCCCGCGGCTAATATAACCGAGCGTTCCGTCGTGCTTGAGCTTTGAGCCCACCACGCGTTTGCGGCCCCACAGTGAGGACTCTGCCTGCATTGCCAAGCGGGCGCTTGCCGAAGGATAGCCGTATTTAGTGCGCTTGAACGAGCCATCAAACCCCGAGGCGTGTTTACCCCACGTCACCGATGTCGTGCGTCGGTTGACCGGCGCGGCACTCCGCCTTCTGCGGCTCGGTTTTGAAGTCTCAGCCATATGCCCTCGCACGCCGTAACCAAATCGAAACAATAACGCTTTGGACTGTAGCACACGCGTCGCGCGCGGTCACGGGCGCCTCGCTCAACGGTCATCGTCCTTCAGCAAGCGCCACAGCGTTGTACGGCTTATACCCAGCACCTCCGCCGCACGGGTTCGGTTGCCGTGGAGATGGCCTACAACCAGATGCGCGATATCTCGCTCGGTATCAACCAGCGGTCGCAGGATATACAGGTCACTTTCGAGCGTCGGGGCACCAAAGGTTGCGGTCTTAATCACGTCCTCTTGGGCGAGCACTTCCTCCGCCACAGCGCGGTCCACCGTGCCCGCCCCCACCAATATATACAGTCGTTCCGAGACCTCGCGGAGCTGCAGATAATTGCGCGGCCAGCGGTAAGCATCGAGCGTCTTCGCCGCCGCGGCAGACAGCGTGGGCGCTGCCGTCCCAAATGCATCAGCGAGATATTCCAAATAGCGCGCAACCTTCGTCGACGCGGCTCCCTGCTCGGCGATTGCCGGCGCCACGCTCACCGCACAGGCGAAACGCTCGGTCACAAAGGCGGCTTGATCACTTTCGCCGCCGCCCGGCATGTCATTCGCTGTCAGCACCACATGGCAGCGCGTCGCCAACGCGGTGTCGGTCATCGTGGAGACCAGCTCGCGGAGGCGCTGGGGGACAACCGCGTTCCAGCCCTCAATGCAAAGGGTCAGCCCCGTTTGGAACAACGGCGATTCGGCGCTTTTGAGCACATGGCGCCAACCGCGCTCGGTGAGCTCATCGAGCGCAACGGAAACAAAGGGCTGATCGGCAAAAGGACCGTCCAGATAGAGGCGCTTGGCGATCTCGACCTGACCCGCTCCCAACTCGCCCTCGAGCATAAGGGGCACGCCGCGCGCATAGCTCTCGGCAACCGGCGCAGCCACCGAGGCCGCCCCCTCAACGATGCCGTACGCACTCGATTCGTAGCGGGCCTCAACTTCGTCGGCGTTGAGCCACTCGATGCCCGCATGCGCCGCGGCGCCGCGCACCTCGCGGACCACGACGACCCAAAGGCCCCCGCCCTCTTTGTCGGTGGGGCGAACGGTCAGGCTCAGGCGCGTACCCGCACGCCCCATAACCAGACGCGCGCCGTCTCCTATACGGTCGAGGCGCTCAGCGACAAAAGTCGCCACACCCCGCTCAAGCGCCGCGTCATTCATGGTCGAGATCGCGACGTCCCCACGCGCATCGATTGCCAATGCCGATGCCCCGGCAGCAGCTAGGGCATCGGTCAAAATGTTCAGCTTGGCATCGCTATCCATGATTTGCCCCTGTCCGCAGCGACGTGCAACCGCCGACGGTCGCACGACCAAGTGTTTCAAAATTGAACGATATTGCTCACCAAACACTATAGGGCAGAAGCCACCGTCCTGCGAGTATATGAGTTGCCCCGCATCGCCATCCTGGCGGGGCGATAAGAG
>CABUUJ010000007.1 GCA_902494715.1 uncultured Collinsella sp. | reverse complement strand
TATCCCTTGCGCGATGGACCTGTAGCTCAGTTGGTTAGAGCGTCCGGCTGATAACCGGGAGGTCACAAGTTCGAATCTTGTCAGGTCCACCACTTTCTTTCGCAATAAACACCCCAGCGAGAGCCGAGTCGCCGCTGGGGTGTTTATTACTGTCTCCGTGGGGGTTTAGCTCAGCTGGGAGAGCGCGGGCTTTGCAAGCCTGAGGTCAGGGGTTCGATCCCCCTAACCTCCACCATGATGGACCTGTAGCTCAGTTGGTTAGAGCGTCCGGCTGATAACCGGGAGGTCACAAGTTCGAATCTTGTCAGGTCCACCATCAAAACTGTTAAAAGCCTCGGGGCAATTGCCTCGAGGCTTTTTTCTTAGCCACAGAAGGTAGTCAAAAAAGCTCTGTCCCAAATTAACTACTTTGATTTTGTGTGCTACGCGAAAGTTTGGGTAGTATAGCTATTCAACGCGGCGGGCCGCCGCGTGTTAACCGCTACGTACCGGAGGTGTTCCATGGTTCGTGTCGACATAGAGACCATCGTCATGGCCGCCGGTCCCGTGCCATCGCTTATCGTGCTTCGCGAACGCTGCAGCAAGTCGGATTCCCCCGCGCCGCTGCGCTCCCTCTCCATCCAGACTGGCTCGTTTGAGGCTGCGGCAATCAGCCGCGGCATCGACAGCGGACGCGCCGATCGCCCGATTACCCATGACCTGTTGCTCGATACTGTTGGCGCCCTGGGCGCCAAGCTCGAGCGCATCGAGATCGTTCGCGCCGAGCCGCCGGTGTTCTACGCGACGATTGTCGTACTGGCCGATGGTGACGAGCGCAAGATCGATGCCCGTCCCAGTGATGCCATTGCCCTTGCCGTGCGCAGCAATGCCCCCATGTTTGTGGAGGACGACATCATGAATCGCCTGGGCACTGTTTCTGCCCATACCGAGGAAGTTGACGACGAGCAGGAGTTCGAGAAGTTCGACGAGTTCGTCCATACGCTCTCGCCCGATGACTTCTAAATGCGGGGCGGCCAGGATGCGGAGCGTTCGCTGATGGCCGGCGGTATGTCGGCTGAGGCGGCTGCGATCGCCCGTGAGGCCCAGATGCGCTCTGAGGCGTCCGAGGCGGCTCGCATTGCCTATGTGACGCAGGCCCGCACGCTTCACGAGCGCCGCGGCTCGTTTATCAAGATGGTTGTCGTCTCCGCCCTTGTCGCGGCAATCTGCTCGCGCCTTCGTGGTACAGTTGGTGCGCTTGGGTTTTCGATCTCTACGGGCCTGGTGATCTGGGGCGTGGTCGACGCGGTAATGCTGACCAGTCAGATCAAGGTGCTCGACAAGCGCGCGATGGATATGATGCGCGCCCGCGACGCTGCCGCTAAGATCGCCGCTGAGGCACAAGAACTGTAATGACGCCAGACTCGATGGGAAGGTCTAAAGATGGCACAGGATATGCAGGACGCCGGTAACGTCTCCGCCGAGCTCGACGCCATGGTGTGCGATCTGATCGGAGCGTTCTTGGACGACCTTGCCGCCGGTGAAAACCCTGGCGTGGTCGTGGCAATTGAGGACGCCGCTTCCAACCGTTATCTGGCGGCGCTCGATGAGGATGGCGAAGAGGCGTGCCTCGAGGCGGCCACCAACTTTATCTCCGAGCACAAGATGGGTCTTAAGGACGAGGGCCTGGGCCGTATCGCTCGCTATGCCATCGGCTACACCGGCTGCGTCGAGATTGACGGCGGCTATCACGATGCTCTGCTCGTGAGCTTCTTCGAAACCACGCTCGAGAGTGGTTTTTCGGCATATGTGCTGTATGAGGGCATGGGCGCCGGCGATGGTTTTATGTGGAGCGACCCTGAACCTGCAGGTGAGGAAACCCCTCTCATCTAAAATCGCTAAAATAAACGAGTTTTCGGTAAAAGGCTCAATATTCCCGCTGAGCGTTGTATCGCTGGGCGGGCCGCATACGCGTGCCGGTTGTATATAGATAGAAGATAGGGGAACTACATGCGCGTAGACAATCTGAGGAATATCGCCATCATCGCTCACGTCGACCACGGCAAGACGACGATGGTCGACAAGCTCCTGCGTGCCACGGACGCCTTCCGTGCCAACCAGCAGGTCGAGGACCGCGTCCTGGATTCCAACGACCAGGAGCGCGAGCGCGGCATTACGATTCTCGCCAAGAACATCTCTATCGAGTACAAGGACGTCAAGATCAACGTCATCGACACCCCGGGCCACGCCGACTTTGGCGGCGAGGTCGAGCGCGTGCTGCGTATGGCCGACGGCGCCCTGCTGCTGGTCGACGCTTTTGAGGGCCCCATGCCCCAGACCCGCTTCGTGCTGCGTCACGCTATCGACACCGGCCTTAAGATCATGATCGTCATCAACAAGATCGACCGTCCGGGTGCCAACCCCGAGAAGGCCTACAACGACTGCCTCGACCTTATGGCCGACCTGGGCGCTACCGACGACCAGCTTGAGTTCGCCATGGAGCACGTGGTCTACGCCAGCGCCATGAATGGCTTTGCCCGCCTTGACCCCAACGACGGCAACATGGACATGTATCCGCTGCTCGATATGATCATCGACGACATGCCCGCGCCCGAGGTTGACGAGAACGCCCCGCTGGCCATGCAGTGCGTGACCATCGACCACTCCAACTTCGTTGGCCGTATCGGCATCGGTCGCGTGTACTCCGGCACCATCCACCAGGGCGACCAGATCCTGGTTGTCAAGAATGACGGTTCCAGCGCCACCGCTACCGTCAAGCAGCTCTTTACCTTCGACTACCTGGGCCGCACCGAGTGCCAGGAAGTCGGCGCCGGTGACATCGCCGCCGTCGTAGGCATCGATCGCACCGATATCGGCGATGTCTACACCGACCCCGAGAACCCCGTTGAACTCGAGCCCATCGAGATCGACCCGCCGACCCTGTCCATCGTCTTTGAGGCTTCGACCTCTCCGCTCGTCGGTCGCGACGGCGACATCGTGGGCGCCCGTCAGCTCAAGGAGCGCCTGTTCAACGAGGCCGAGAACAACGTGACCATGAAGATCGAGGAGCTCGAGGACAAGAGCGGCGTCGAGGTCTCGGGCCGCGGCATTCTGCACCTGTCCGTTCTGATGGAGTCCATGCGCCGCGAGGGCTTTGAGTTCCAGGTCGGCCGTCCCCGCGTTCTGTTTAAGAAGGATGAGAACGGCAACAAGATGGAGCCCGTCGAGCAGGCCGTCGTCGAGTGCCCGGACGAGTACTCGGGCAAGGTCGTTGAGGTCTTCGGTACCTCCGGCGGCATCATGACGAGCATGGACACCTCGGGCATCGTGACGCATCTCGAGTTTAAGATTCCGACCCGCGGCATCATGGGCCTTAAGAACCGCATCATGAACGTCACCCACGGCGAGGGCGTGTTCTACCACACCTTCTTGGAGTACGGTCCTTACGCCGGCGAGATCGGTAACCGTCAGAACGGCGCCATGATCTCCATGACCACCGAGAAGGCCGTTGCCTATGCCCTGGGTACGCTGCAGGAGCGCGGCCAGCTGTTTGTTGAGCCGGGCACCGAGTGCTATGAGGGCATGATTGTGGGCGAGCGCAGCAAGGCCGGCGACATGGTCGTCAACATCGCCCGTACCAAGAACCTGGGCAACCAGCGTTCCTCGACCTCCGATATCTCCGTGCAGCTGGTGCCGCCCCGCACCTTCTCGCTGGAGGAGGCGCTGGAGTACATCGCCGACGACGAGCTGGTCGAGATCACTCCCAAGAACATCCGCCTGCGCAAGCGCCTGCTCAACGCCACCGACCGCAAGAAGGCCGCCGTCCGCGCCGGTCAGGTCAACAAATAAGCGCTGGACTTTATAGCGTCTAACAAGAAAGGGCGTCGACCGTAATGGTCGGCGCCCTTTTTGGTTCAGGGGGCAGGTTCGTTTGCGCCGCCACAAAGGTGCTTGGCATCTTTGTGGCAGTTAGCTGCTAAGCGGTGGGGAGTCCCGGCGTGTTAGTCGGCTGCTGCGGCTTGAGGCGGGCGTTGCGCCAGATGATCTGGATGATGTAGCCGAGCATAAAGACAAAGGCCACACCGCTGATGAAGCCGCCTACGAGGGGAAGCCCTGTGAGGGCGCCTGCGGCGATGCCACCCACGGCTGCCATGGCGTAGCGGTTTTGGCTGTGTCCGACCATGCGGGCGATCGCGCACCCCGCAAAGGCGTTCGACACCAATGCGATGCCGATAACGCCGCACATGAGGGCTCCGGCAAGCGATAGACCAGCGATGGAGATAATCAGCAGTAGGACGGCGGGGACGATAGCAATCGTGCCCAGAAGACCGCTCACCCACAGGGGCGTGGGGCGCTGGTGGAGCATGCCGGCGGCGCTGGCGGTCGCGCGCGGAAAGACGAGCTCGAGTAGCAGGGCGACAAAGCAGGTGGAAAGCGCCGCGGCGACGGTGCCGCCGATGACATCGTTAACGGTGGAAGTATCCTCGTTTTCGGTGCGGTCGATCTTGAGCGCGCCGACCTCGGCTCCCGCGGCGCGCTCGGGGTCCTCGGAGACGTGCGCGTTCACGGTGCCGGTGATGTGGGCGTTCTTGCCCAGGATGAGCTTGTCGGCCCAAACCTCGACATCGCCATCGACGGTGCCATCGATGGCTACCGTGTCGCCCGCAAGCGCTGCCGACCTGGCGGAGCCGCGCAGGGCAACCGTCTCGCCCATCGCATAGAAACAGTTGGCGGTGCTACCGGTGTTGAGCACAACGTGCTGGCCGGCCACCGTGACGCTGCCATCAACCGTGGTCTTGGCGATGTCGATGGTGCGCGCCGCCAGGCGAATGGCGCCGCCTACGGTGCAGTCGCGAATCGATAGGCTCTCGCCCGCCGCGATAATATCGCGGCCGATGGAGGCATCGTCCAAGTTGAGGGCCTGGCCGGCCCAGTACAGGTCACCATCGACGCCGGACGGATTGGCGTCATTGTCGGTCGCAAGTACATTGCCTGCGGTGTCCGTGCCGGCGAACGACGCCGTGGGAAGCACGGTGATCGCCAGCGCGATGAGCGCGAATAGGATGGTGATGCGGCCCCACGCTTTACGGCGCTGGCTCGACGGGAATTGATTGCAGGGCATAGTGAATCCTTTGTTAGATACTCGGCATATACCTAACAGGGTACCCAACGCGTGGGCGCTCTAAAAGAACCTCTCGGTTGCATTTCGAAGGGTCGTGCCGTGCTGTCTACTTTTTACGGTGCAAAAAGCGCGCGATATCTTCTTCGGTGGGGCTTTTGATGTCAAAGCGCAGCGAGAGCCAGCGCAGACCCATGGTCACGACAACGCATACGACCAGCGCGGCGACATTGCTCATGATGCCGCTCATAACGAGACACACATAGCTTGTCGATCCGGCGATGGCGGCGATGGCATAAAAGTTAGTACGTTGGAAAATGCCCGGAACCACGCCCATAAAGCCGTCGCGCAGCATGCCGCCGCCCACCGCGGTAAAAAAGCCCATCATGATGCACACCGCCGGCGCAAAGCCGTAGACCAGCGCCTTGTCTGCGCCGGTTGCCGCATAGATGCCGACCGAGATGATGTCGAGCAGGGGAATGAGCTTTTCGGGCTTGTCGACGATTGCCGGGAAGATGTAGATGATGGCCGCGGTGGCGATGGAGAGCGGGAGCGCCATCGGTTGGTTGAGGATGTAGACGTTGCCCACCTGCAGCGTCATATCGCGCAAAAGACCGCCACCCAGTCCACAGACCACGGCGAGCGCGACGGCGCCCACCAGGTCGAGTTTGTGCTCGCGTGCGACCAACACGCCCGAGATCGATGCCGCGACGACGGCGAACATCTCGAGCCAAAACGGGATGGCAACCATGGCATCCGAGGCGTGTGCGGTAACGATCATAGCGGCGGCAACGGGCAAGATGGGGTCCTTTGAGTTACGGGTTTAGACAATGCCCGTACATAGTACATGTTCGGCGCCGATTGCGACCCTATTGCTCGGCAAACGGTCGGGACTGGGTACGGTCATAGGTTCCATGTTTGGGGATCCGGGTTGATGCTGAACGCGATGGGGGCGTGGTCGAATAGGAGGGATGTCCAAATTTTGAGCTCCGCTCAAAATTTATCCGGTCGGCTTGCGCCGACCGCGCTGCGCTAAAAACGCGCCACTGGCGCGTTTTCTTTACGCTTTGCGCCCTGGCGGGTTCGAATCCCTCCTCCTCCGCCGTATTTGCTTGTAAGGGACTTAAAAGAAAAAAGCCCCCGATCTGGGAGCTTTCTCAACCAAAATGGCGGAGGAGGAGGGATTCGAACCCTCGTGACCTTATACAGGCCAAACGGTTTTCGAGACCGCCGCATTCAACCACTCTGCCACCCCTCCGCGTGGGGTAAAAACAAAGCAGGCTCGAAGGCCTGCTTTGGAATTAACTGGCGGAGAGTCAGGGATTTGAACCCTGGAGACGCTTTTGACGCCTACACGATTTCCAATCGTGCTCCTTCGGCCACTCGGACAACTCTCCGTTAAATGCGAAAGTCAGTATACACGAGGAATCGCAAAGTGCAAACAGAAAAGTTGGCATTTTTTAAAACGCTTGGCCGCGTTTGGCGTTGCAGCGGGGTTTGAGATGCCAAAAAACGGCTTCCGACCAGCGTAGTTGATCAACTCAATTGTTCAAAAGGGGTATTTATAAGCGATTTGGCAATGAATTTAAAAATCTTTGGGTGGTGCTGTGGGCCACTGGTATGCATTTTGCGACCACAACCATGCGCCCGTTGACCTGCGACTTGGCTCAGCTTGTCCTCACGGCACCGTATCTTGTCCACAGATCCGTCAAGCTTTTGGTCAGCATTTGGTTGGAATGCGCATGAAACGTCGTGCGAGTATGGGCATATGTGGAGGTCATGAGGTTGTAGCTGCATATTCTTGCAGCCTAGGAGGTTGAAAGATATTATTACCAAGTCTTTTCCTGCTTCAGGCGCACCTTCACGACCTGAAGCCACATTTGCCCAGAGGAGGTGACAATATGAAGGCTTATGAACTGCTGTTCTTTGTTGACCCGTCGCTCGACCCCGAGACTCGTCTCGCTGTTATGAAGCGTATCGATACCACGATCGCTGAGGGCGCTGGCAAGGTCGACTCCGTTGACGAGTGGGGCAAGCGCAAGCTCGCCTACGAGATCAACGACCTCACCGATGGTGACTACACCCTCATCAACTTCCACGCAGATCCTACCCAGATCGCCGAGCTTGATCGCGTCCTGCGCATCACCGACGCTGTGGTCCGCCACATGATCGTCCGTCGCGACGACCAGGAGTAAGACTGTCGTTTTGGACTGGGCTTGTGCCCCAAGAGGAAGTAGTGAGTTATGAGCATCAATCGAGTGAACATCACCGGTAACCTCACCCGCGATCCCGAGCTGCGCGCCACCGCCGGCGGAACCCAGGTTCTGTCCTTTGGCGTCGCCGTGAACGATCGTCGCCGCAACGCGCAGACTGGCGAGTGGGAGGACTATCCCAACTTTGTCGACTGCACCATGTTCGGCACCCGCGCCGAGGCCGTGAGCCGTTTCCTGGCAAAGGGAAACAAGGTCGCGATCGAGGGCAAGCTGCGCTACAGCTCTTGGGAGCGCGACGGCCAGCGCCGGAGCAAGCTTGAGGTCATCGTCGATGAGATCGAGTTTATGAGCTCCCGTGGTGGCCAGGGTGGCTACGATCAGGGCGGTTACGCCCCCGCAGCTCCCGCGCCCGCAGCACGTCCTGCCGCACCGGTGGCTACGCCGCCCGCGGTCGACGTCTACGATGAGGACATCCCGTTCTAAGGGTTGTTCACCTATTTTTGAGTGAGAGGCGGCTTCGGTTCGCCGAAGTTGCCAAATGAAAGGTATTTTGACATGGCTAATGATTTTTCTGCACGTCAGCCGCGTCGTAAGTACTGCCAGTTCTGCAAGGAGAACACTGAGTTCATCGACTATAAGGACACTCAGCTTCTCCGTAAGTACATGACCGATCGTGGCAAGATCAAGCCCCGTCGCGTCACTGGCGCTTGCACGCAGCATCAGCATGACATCGCCAACGCCATCAAGCGCGCCCGCGAGATGGCTCTCCTGCCGTACACCGTCCCCGTGGTTTCCTCTCGTGGCAACCGCGACCGCGGCTAAGAAGGGAGACGCATCATGAAGGTTATTCTTCTCGATGAGATCAAGGGCAAGGGCGGCGAGGGTGACGTCGTAGAGGTCGCTCAGGGTTACGCTGAGAACTTCCTGTTCCCCAAGAAGCTCGCTGTTGCCGCCACCAAGGGCAACCTCAAGCAGCTTGACGAGCGTCGCAACAACATCGCCAAGCGCGAGGCCGTCCGTCTGGCTACCGCCAACGAGACCAAGGCTGCCTTCGAGGGCAAGACGGTCACCGTTGACGTCAAGGTCGGCGACGAGGGCATCCTCTTTGGATCCGTTACCGCCGCTATGATCGCTGACGCCATCAAGGCTCAGCTCGGTATGGACATCGACCGTAAGCGCGTCGAGCTCGGTAAGCCCATCAAGGTTGCCGGTGCCCACACCGTTGCCATCTCGCTGTACCGCGAGATCAAGGCCGAGGTTGTCGTTCTCGTCGGCGTTACCGCCGAGGAGCTCGCTGCCGAGGCTGAGGTCGAGGAGGCCGCTGAGGTCGCCGAGGCCGAGACCGCCGAGGTCGAGACTGAGGCTGCTGTCGAGTAGCATTTGCTGCAACGCAACAATCTTGTTCTAAGAAGGGCGCTCTGGGAAACCAGGGCGCCCTTTTGTTTTTTTTGCGCTGAGTGAGTGTCATGGCGAACGTTGCGCCGAAGTCCTATATACAGGACCGTTCATCCGTTTGGTTCGGTGATGATTGGCGGCGCGCGGCGCGTTTTGGGACCATGGCTGATACTATGGATGCTCGCAAGCGATATGAATGAGGATGCTCATGGCATATGACGATAGGGAGACCGGGCTGACGGTTGAGGACCGCGGCTCAAAGTTGGGTCTTCCCCAAAACCAAGATGCAGAGGCCAATGTACTGGCCGCTATGCTGCTATCGCCCGAGGTGGTCGAGGAGGCCCAGGTCGAGCTGCAGCCCGATGACTTCTACCGGCCCATTCATAAGACCATCTATACCGCGATGGTCGATATGTACAACAGCCGCATTCCCATCGACTCCATCTCGCTGATCGATTACCTGCGAAGCATCAACAAGCTCGATGCCGTGGGCGGCGAGGCGTACATTTTGGAGCTGATGGGTCAGACCCTGTCGCTCGTCAACTGGCAGCACCATGCCGCCATCGTTCGCCGCGATTCGATGCTGCGCGAGCTGATCGGCGCCACCAACGAGATCAACGCGCTGGCATATAACGCCCCCACCGACACCAAAGAGGTTGTCGAGCTGGCCGAGAGCAAGCTACTCAAGGTCACGGCACGCGAGGTCAAGTCGAGCTACAAGACGCTGACCGAGTTTATGGTCGAGGCCTATAACGAGGCCGAGGAAGTGTGCCAGGCCGGTGGCCAGGCTGCGGGCGTGCCCACGGGCTTCCCGTCGCTCGACCGCATGCTCATGGGCTTCCGCGAGGGTCAGCTCATCATTATCGGCGCCCGTCCTGCTGTAGGTAAGACGTCGTTCGCTCTGAACCTGGCGCTCAACGCTGCCGCTGCTGGTTATACCGTCGGCTTCTTCTCGCTGGAGATGTCGGGCAAGGAAATTGCCCAGCGTCTGATTTGCGCCTACGCCATGATCTCGATCAGTGACTTCCGCATGGGCCGCATTAGCCCCGAGCAGTGGGCCAATATCAACGAGGCCACGCAGACCTTGTCCAAGCTCGATATTCTGATTGACGATACGCCCGGCACCACAGTGACCGAGATTCGCGCCAAGAGCCGCCGTATGCTCCATAACAAGGAGAAGGCAATCATCATTTTGGACTACCTGCAGCTGGTGAGTCCTCCGCCGGGACGCCGCTCCGAGAGCCGTACCGTCGAGGTCTCGGAGATGTCGCGTGGTTTGAAGATCATGGCCAAGGAGCTCAAGATCCCGCTCATCGCGCTGTCACAGCTCTCGCGTCAGGTCGAATCCCGTACCGGCAAGCGCCCACAGCTTTCCGACCTTCGTGAATCGGGCTCCATCGAACAGGACGCCGATATCGTTATGTTCTTGGACCGCTCCGCCGACGAGGCCGAAGCCTCGCGCGACGATCGACCCGACGAGGGCGTTACGCGTATCGTCGTGGCCAAGAACCGTTCGGGCCCGATCGGCGACGTCGACCTGATGTTCCTGCCGGCATCCACCAAGTTCTATGAGCTTGATGGGGCACATGCCGAGGAGTAGGACAGGCGCCCGTTGCACGGGTATACTGGGAATGTTTTGTGCTTCTGCGTGCCGGCGTGGCGCGTAGACAGTCCATGAATGTAAGGAGTAAACATGCCGTCAACCGTTTTGGTCGGTGCCCAGTGGGGCGATGAGGGCAAGGGTAAGATTTGCGACCTGGTCGCCGGCGACTTCGATGCCGTCGTGCGCTACTCGGGCGGCAACAACGCCGGTCACACCATCGTCGTCAACGGCAAGAAGTACGGCCTGCACCAGGTGCCCTCCGGCATCATGTATTCTGACCACGTGTCGGTGATCGGTAACGGCTGCGTCGTCAACCCCAAGGTTGTCCTTGAGGAGATCGACATGTTCGAGGCCGACGGCATCACCACCAAGAACCTCAAGATTAGCGGCAACGCGCATGTCATCATGCCGTACCACATCGATCTGGATGGCGCCTTTGAGCAGAAGCTCGGCAAGAAGAACATCGGTACCACCAAGCGCGGCATTGGTCCGTGCTATCAGGACAAGATGGCTCGCATCGGCCTGCGCATGCAGGACATGCTGGACGAGGCGCTGTTCCGCGACAAGCTGGAGACCGCTCTCGCCCGCGTGAACCCCGAGCTCGAGCTCATCTACAACCTGCCCACCTACACCGTGGACCAGATTTGCGACGAGTACCTGCCGATGGCCGAGCGCCTGCGCCCCTACATCACCGAGACGAGCCTGCTGCTCAACAACATGATCGATGAGGGCAAGGACCTGCTGTTTGAGGGCGCCCAGGCAACGCTACTCGACATCGACCACGGCACCTATCCGTACGTGACGTCTTCCAACTGCACCGCCGGCGGCGCCATCACCGGCTCCGGTGTCGGTATGAAGAACGTCAACCGCGTGCTGGGCGTCATGAAGGCCTATATCACCCGCGTCGGTTCGGGCCCCATGCCCACCGAGCTTTCCTATGAGTCCGAGGCCGGCCACACGCTGACCGAGGAGGGCTATGAGTACGGTGTGACCACCGGTCGCCGTCGTCGCTGCGGCTGGTTCGACGGCCCCATCGCCAACTACGCCTCGCGCGTCAACGGCCTCACCGACATCGCCATGACCAAGCTCGACGTGCTTTCGGCTTTCGACACCATCAAGGTGTGCGTGGCCTACGACGTCGATGGCGAGCGTTACACGAGCGTGCCCGAGCACCAGGTGCGCTTTGAGCATGCCAAGCCCATCTACGAGGAGCTTCCTGGCTGGAAGTGCGACATCACCGGTTGCCGCAGCTTTGACGAGCTGCCGCAGGAGGCTCAGGACTACGTGGCGTTTATCGAGGATCTGGCACACACCCGCGTGACGTTCATTGGCGTTGGCGCTGGTCGCGAGCAGATCATCAACCGATTCTGGAAGTAATCGGGACTATTTGGTTATTGCGATATACCCCTTTGCAGCCCAAGCGGGCGGCCGAGGGGTATATTTGCTTGCAAAGGGCTCGCGCGGAGCGAGCCGTTAATCCATAGAGGAGGCACCCTTGAAGGCGGACACTCAAACCATCGACATCCTGTTGTTGGGCAGCGGCGGCCGTGAGCATGCTTTGGCAGCTAAGCTCGCGGCATCACCGCGCGCCGGCAAGCTCTACATCGCGCCGGGCAACGGCGGCACCGCGAGCTGTGGCGAGAACGTTGTTCTCGACGACTGCGATCCAGCGGCCGTGGCGGCGTTTGCTCAGAGCCACGGATGCGGACTCGTGGTAATTGGCCCCGAGGCTCCGCTCGTGGCGGGCGTGGCCGACGCCGTGCGCGCGGCGGGTATTCCCTGCTTTGGCCCGGGTGCCGAGGGCGCCCAGATGGAGGGCTCTAAGCTGTTCTCCAAGCAGCTCATGGAGCGTGCGGGCATTCCGACGGCGGCCTACAGCTCGTTTACCGACGAGGCTTCGGCTCTTGCCTACGTGCGCGAGCAGGGCGCCCCGCTGGTCGTCAAGGCCGACGGCCTTGCCGCGGGCAAGGGCGTTATCGTGGCGACCGAACTTGAGCAGGCCGAGGAGGCCGTGCGTGAGTGTTTTGGCGGCACCTTTGGCGATGCCGGCAACACCGTGGTTATCGAGGAGATGCTCGTTGGCCCCGAGTGCTCGCTGCTGGCCTTTACCGACGGCAAGACCGTGCGCCCCATGGCCACCTCGCAGGACCACAAGCGCGCGCTTGAGGGCGACCTTGGTCCCAACACCGGCGGCATGGGCGTCTACAGCCCGGTGCCCATCGTGACTGACGAGGAGCACGCCACCATGGTGAAGGTCATGGAGCAGACCGTGGCCGAGCTCGCTGCCGAGGGCATCGACTACCGCGGCTGCCTGTACGGCGGCTTTATGCTCACGCCTGCCGGCCCCAAGGTGCTGGAGTTCAATGCTCGCTTTGGCGACCCCGAGACGCAGGTCGTGCTGCCGCGCCTTAAGAACGACCTGGTCGAGGTCATGCTGGCCTGCGCCAACTGCGAGCTCGATCAGATTGAGCTCGACTGGCGTGACGAGTGGGCCGTGGCCGTTGTCCTGACGAGCGCGGGCTATCCCGGCAGCTACGAGAAGGGCAAGGTCATCACCGGTATCGCCGATGCCGAGGCCATGGAGAACGTGACCGTGTACCACGCGGGCACTGCCGTGGTGGACGGCCAGCTCGTGACCAATGGTGGCCGCGTGCTTGCCGTGACCGCTCTGGGCGACACGTTCGAGAATGCTCGCAACCTTGCCTACGAGGCCTGCGAGAAGATTGATTTTGAGGGCAAGACCCTGCGTCACGACATCGGCCTGCGCGCGCTGCGCGGCCGAGACGCCTGGGATGCCTAAAGTCCGAGAGGAATGAGACGGATGGACGAGAAGAACGAAGAGCTCGTAGATGCGCAGATCGTCGAGGAGGACAGCCGCATGTATGGGCACTCCGAGGGCGAGCCTGGTGGCGAGGTCGCTGACGAGCCGGCGCTGGTGCTGGGCGACGACGACCCGCACGATGCCGAGCTGCACGAGAAGATTCTTTCGGAGGAGTGCGCCTGGAAGGGCAAGATCCTCGACGTCCACCGTCTTGAGGTTGAGCTGCCCAACGGTCACCGCAGCGCCCGCGATATCGTTCGCCATCCGGGTGCGGCGGCCGTTGTGGCACTGACCGAGAGCGGCAAGATCGTACTGGTGCGTCAGTACCGCACCGCCATCGACCGCGTGACGGTCGAGATTCCCGCCGGCAAGCTCGACCCGGGCGAGGATCCGCTCGATTGCGCTAAGCGCGAACTGCATGAGGAGACCGGCTTTAGGGCTGGTCGTATTCGCTTTTTGACGTCGATTGTCACGTCCTGCGGTTTTTGCGATGAGATTATCCACATCTACTTGGCTACCAAGCTCGAGTTTGATGCGCCCAACCCCGATGATGACGAGTTTGTCAACGTGGACCTGGTGCCGCTGCACGAGCTGATCGACGCCGTACTCGACGGCAAGATCGAAGACGCCAAGACCGTCGTAGGCGCCTTGGCCTGCGACAGCATCGCGCACCGCTTGGGTGGGGCCGAGCTGTAACGAGCGGGGATGATCCCGCAGGTTTGTGTAAGTCAGCGAAAGTGCTCCATTTGAGACAAGGTGGCCTAAAAGAGGAGGGAAGCGTATGGATATACGCGACCGACGATTGAAGGCCAGATTGTCCAAATGGGGCACTTGCAGCGTCGAGACGAAACGCGGTTTGGTAAAACCGCGTAAGGTGATTATGTTTAAGAGGTTTCTTTCGTATTACGAGCCCCAGATGGGGCTTTTTGTTGCTGATACTGTTTGTGCTCTGGTGCTTGCCGCCATTGACCTGGCGTTCCCCATTATCCTGCGCAATTTGACCGGTGGGCTGTTTACTCAGGGTCAGGCTGCCATTATGCAGGCGCTCGGCATGATCGCGGTGGGCTTGGTGCTGATGTATGCCGTCCGCTGCGCCTGCCGCTACTTTGTGAGCTATTGGGGTCACGTGATGGGCGCGCGTATGGAGTCCAAGATGCGCGAGGACCTGTTTGACCAGTATGAGCGCTTTAGCTTTGCGTACTTCGACCGCAACAGCTCGGGCGACATGATGAGCCGCGTGGTCAACGATCTGTTCGATATCTGCGAGGCGGCGCATCACGTGCCCGAGTGGATCATCATCTGCGGCATCGAGATTATCGGCTCGTTTGTGATCCTCTTTACCATCGCCCCGGTGCTGGCGCTCGCCATGGCCGTGGTGACGGCGGCGTTTGCGGTCATCATGTTTTGGCAAAACATGCGTATGCGCGAGGTCTTTAGCGACAACCGCAAAAAGATCAGCGGCATCAATGCGCAGCTGCAGGATTCGCTGGCGGGCATGCGCGTGGTCAAGAGCTTTGCCAACGAGGAGACCGAACGCTTCAAGTTCCGCGCCTCCAACAATCGCTATCTTTCGTCCAAGGAGAACATGTATCACGCCATGGGCGTCTATACCGCGACGTATGGCCTGCTCTCGGGCGTGCTCTATGTGATCGTGGTGCTGCTGGGCGGCTGGCTGGTCGCCCAGGGACAGCTGCAGGCGGTCGATATGGCGACCTTTGCACTCTATATTTCGCTGTTCTGCACGCCGCTTGAGACGCTCGTCAATTCGGCCGAAACGTATCAGAAGGCTATCGCCGGCTTTAAGCGTATGGACGAGGTGCTCTCGACGGCGCCGGATATCCAGGACAAGCCGGGCGCCACTGATCTGCAGGTGACTGCCGGCGCCGTGGAGTATCACGACGTGTGCTTTAACTACGAGGATGTTGAGCTGGGCGAGGGCGATGCCGACGAGCGTCCCGTTATTGACCATATGGACCTGTCCATCAAGCCCGGGCAGACCATCGCTTTGGTTGGCCCTTCGGGCGGCGGCAAGTCCACAACCTGTTCGCTGCTGCCGCGCTTTTATGACGTGGCTGCCGGATCCATTAGCATCGACGGCCAGGACGTGCGTGATGTGACGCAGCAGAGCCTGCGTCGCGCCATCGGCCTGGTGCAGCAGGATGTCTATCTGTTTGACGGTACGATTGGCGAGAACATCGCCTACGGCAAGCCGAGCGCTACGGCGGAAGAGATCGCCGACGCCGCCCGTCGCGCCAATATCGATGCCTTTATCGAGTCGCTTCCACAGGGCTATGACACGGTCGTGGGCGAGCGCGGCAGCCGTCTTTCGGGCGGACAGAAGCAACGTGTTGCCATCGCGCGCGTGTTTCTCAAGAACCCCAAGATCCTTATTTTGGATGAGGCGACGAGTGCTTTGGATAACGAGAGCGAGGAGGCGGTGCAGGAGTCGCTCGAAGAGCTGGCACGCGGCCGCACCACGATTATCATCGCCCACCGTCTTTCTACCATTAAGCATGCCGATGAGATTGCGACCGTTGAGCATGGTCGCGTTGTGGAGTGTGGCACGCACGAGGAGCTTCTCGCCCGTGGCGGCACCTATGCCCGTTACTATCGAATGCAGTTCGAAGGTGCGCGTGCGCACGAGCTCGACTGATTGATATGACAGGAAGTTTATGGCTGACAAGAACCCTTTGACTCCGGAAGAAGTGACGGAGTTATTCTCCGAAATCGATGCGTCCGGTGTCTTGGATCCCACGCTTGCCAAAAAGCGCACCGAGCGCATGCGCGAGAAAGAGGCGGCGGCCAAGCGCGGTGACAAAGCGGCGCTAGCGCAGCTGCGCAGCGAGGACCGCGCGAGCCAGGCAAAACATATCGACCCGCTGTCCGAGGACGATCCTTCGGGCTCGCAGGTGAGCCATACCATTACGAAGACCGCGATGGCCGTGGTCATCGGTATTTTGGTGCTGATCGTGGGCATGCAGATTGGCTACGGCGTGATGCGTCGTCTGAACACCGCCAACCTGTCCGAGAGCGTTTCGGTCGATACCGTTTCGACCGCGCTCAAGGGTGGACTTGAATGGGGCAACGGCTTTACGCAGTTCCCGCTCGACTTCACCGTCGATGAAGCCGATGAACGCACGGGCACGGTCGAGGTGACGGTGTTGGACACATCGTCTGCCAACGAGCTCGAGCTGCTGTCCAACGGGCAGATTCAGGCCGCGGCGCTTGCGACCAACGCGTTGCTCAACGATAAGATCGACCGCGTGGTGTATAACGTTCACGCCTATATCGACGAGGATAGCAACATTCAGCACGATTCCTTCTTTGGCATGTTCCCCGCGCGCGGCCACCAGAGCGCCATTTTGACGTTCGTGTGGACCAAGAGCTCATCCAACGCCACGAGTATCGACTGGAAGATGCGCATCGTGAGTATGGATGACACCATCGCCGAGCGCATTCAGAAGCAGGTGAACTCGGTGTCGTCGTTGATTGAGGACCCGGTGGTGAGCCAGACCAAGATTGACGAGGAAAAAGCCGAGCGCGATCTGGAGCATCGTCTGCATGGCCGCGAGATTTTCCGTGGCGGCAAGCCCGATCGCACACCGTCCGAACTGCTGGAACAGGACAAGAAAAAATAAGACGCCATCATCCCGCGTGAGCCACAAGCCCCGCGGGATGATTTTTCTGGGACGGGGATTAAAAAACATTATGCATAGAAAGTCATAATTATCATTTCGTAAACATTTCGATGAAATTAACGCCATGAGGCATGCTTGCGGTTACAATACCGCGAGGCCTAACTACACACCTTTAAGCCGGTCCTGTGAGACCGGGAAGGAGAATTATGGCGAACAACCATACCGCGGGCGCTGCCGCCCGCACCTTCGCGCCCAGCGAGCTTTGCCAGCGTATGCTGGCCAAAACCAGCAAGGGCACCTGCGGTCCCTGCATCCTGTATCTTGAGGATGGGACCATTTTTTATGGACGTGCATGCGGCGCTGAGGGCACCGCGACCGGCGAAGTTTGCTTCAACACCTCGCTCGAGGGCTACTTTGAGGTCATGACCGACCCGAGTTATGCCGGCCAAATCGTAACCATGACCTATCCGCAGATCGGCAACTACGGTATCGACGAGACCGACGTCCAGTCGGCCTTCCCCGGCGACGCCGTGCGCCCTGCGAGCGCTCCGGCTATGCGCGGCATGATCGTTCGCGACATGTGCACCACGCCTTCTAACTGGCGCTCGGCCGTCAGCGTGCCGGAGTATCTGCGCGCCCACGGCATCGTCGCTATCGAGGGCGTCGACACCCGCGCTCTGGTGCGCCATCTGCGCGACAATGGTTCCAAGATGGGCATTATCTCGACCGAGATCTTCGACGTCGACGAGCTTGCCGAGCGTCTGGCCGCAGCGCCCACGCTGGTAGGCGAGAACCTGGTCAAGACCGTAAGTTGCCCCGTACCTCACGAGTTTGTGGCCGCCGATCTGCCTGCCACGCATGACTTTGCGCTTTCGGCTGCCGCTCCTGCCCGTCACAAAGTGGTCGCATACGACTGCGGTGTGAAGCGCGGCATTCTGGAGGGGCTGGTCCGCGCCGGCTGCGACCTTACCGTCGTGCCGTGGGACACGCCTGCCCAGCAGGTGCTCGACATGAATCCCGACGGCGTCTTTTTGTCCAATGGCCCCGGCGACCCCGACGCCGTGGTGGAGACCTACGAGCAGGTGCAGCAGCTGATCGGCAAGGTGCCGGTCTTTGGTATTTGTCTTGGTCACCAGATGATCAGCCTGGCCTGCGGCGCCCAGATGGAAAAGCTTAAGTTCGGTCACCGCGGTGGCAACCAGCCGGTTATGAACCTGGTAAGCCGCCGTGTGGAGATCACCGCGCAAAACCATGGCTTTGGCCTACTGTTCCCCAGCTTGGGCAAGCTTGTCTCCGAGCTTTCCGGCGGCGAGACCGAGCATGCGGCCGATGGAGATCTGCGCGTCTGGGTGCGCCGCGGAATCGCGCCGGTCGTGATGAACGAGCGCTTTGGTCGCATTCGCCTGACACATGTGAACCTCAACGACGGCACCGCCGAGGGCATCCAGCTGCTCGACGCACCGTGCTTCTCGGTCCAGTACCACCCCGAGGCCTCGCCTGGCCCCACCGATGCCCACTATCTCTTTACCGCCTTTACGCGACTCATGGACGGCGAGGAGAACTACCTGGACATCGACACCGCGAAGGACCGCCTTGCCGGCTGGAACTTTGCTGAGTCCGAGACCGCTGAGACCGAGGAGAACTAACATGCCGAAACGTACTGACATCAAGCGTATCCTCGTCATTGGTTCGGGCCCCATCGTCATCGGCCAGGCCTGCGAGTTCGACTACTCCGGCGCCCAGGCCTGCAAGGTGCTCAAGGAGGATGGCTTTGAGGTCATCCTGGTCAACTCCAACCCGGCGACCATCATGACCGACCCGGGCTTGGCCGACCGCACCTATGTCGAGCCCATCACCGCCGAGTTTATCGAGCGCGTAATCAAGAAAGAGCACCCGGACGCGCTGCTGCCCACGCTGGGCGGCCAGACCGGTCTGAACGCCGCCGTCGAGCTGGCGAAAGACGGTACGCTCGACAAGTACGGCGTCGAGATGATCGGCTGCGACCTGGCCGCCATCGAGCGCGGCGAGGACCGCAAGCTCTTTAACGAGGCCATGGCCGAGATTGGCCTGGAGGTCGCGCGCTCGGGCTATGCCTACAGCGTGGCCGACGCCGAGGCCATCGCCGAGCGCGTGGGCTATCCCTGCGTGCTGCGTCCGAGCTTTACCCTCGGTGGCGCCGGCGGCGGCATCGCGCACACCCACGAGGAGCTCGTCTCCATCGTGAGCCAGGGCCTTGAACTCTCGCCTGCCCACGAGGTGCTGGTCGAGGAGTCCATCGAGGGTTGGAAAGAGTACGAGATGGAGGTCATGCGTGACCACGCCGGCAACGGCATCATCGTGTGCTCCATCGAGAACCTCGACCCCATGGGCGTGCATACCGGCGACTCCATCACCGTGGCGCCGGCGCAGACCCTCTCCGACCTTGAGTATCAGCGCATGCGTGTCGCCTCGCTCGCCATCTTGGAGAAGATCGGCGTCGAGACCGGCGGCTCCAACGTGCAGTTTGCCGTGAACCCCCAGACCGGTCGCTTGATCGTCATCGAGATGAACCCGCGCGTGAGCCGTTCGTCCGCGCTGGCCTCCAAGGCCACGGGTTTCCCCATCGCTAAGGCCGCCGCGCGCCTGGCTGTGGGCTACACGCTCGACGAGATCGTCAACGACATTACCAAGGCAACGCCTGCCTGCTTTGAGCCCACGATTGACTACTGCGTTGTCAAGGTGCCGCGCTTTGCCTTCGAGAAGTTCAAGGGCACCGACCCCACGCTCACCACGCGCATGAAGGCCGTGGGCGAGATCATGGCGATCGGTCGCACCTTTGAGGAGGCCTTTGGCAAGGCCATGCGCTCGCTGGAAGACGGGCACCAGGGCATTTGCGCCGGTGGCAAGGAGGGCGCCGATAAGCTGAGCGACGAGGAACTCGCCCAGGCTGTGGGCACCCCGACTGAGCACCGCATCTTCTTTGTGGTCGAGGCCCTGCGCCGTGGCTGGGATGTTGCGCGCATCCACACCATCTGCGGTATCGATCCGTGGTACCTCAATCGCATCAGCGATATGGTGCAGGTCCAGGAGAGCATTCGCGGCCTGCGCGTGGAAGACATTGACGCCGACGCGATGCGCCTGCTCAAGCAGTATGGCACGAGCGATGCCGAGATTGCCGCGCTGACCGGCTCGGACGAGCGCTTTGTTCGCGCTTACCGTAAGGGTCTGGGCGTGGTCCCCAGCATGAAGACAGTCGACACCTGCGCCGCCGAGTTCTCGAGTGCCACGGAATACCACTACAAGACCTATGAGAACATCTACCGCACGAGCCCGGTCGCCAAGAAGTGCGTTGCCCCCGACGAGACCACGCCGGCAAGCAAGCCCAAGGCGATGATTCTGGGTGCCGGTCCCAACCGTATCGGCCAGGGTATTGAGTTCGACTACTGCTGCGTGCATGCGAGCTATGCGCTGGCCGCCCGCGGCTTTGAGACCATCATGGTCAACTGCAATCCCGAGACCGTTTCGACCGACTACGACACGTCCGACCGCCTGTACTTTGAGCCGCTCACCTACGAGGACGTCATGGACGTTATCGACGTTGAGCGTCCCGACGGCGTCGTAGTGACGCTCGGCGGCCAGACCCCGCTTAAGCTGGCACGCATGCTCGAGGAGAGCGGCGTGAACATCATGGGTACCAAGCCCGACGCCATCGATTTTGCCGAGGACCGCGAGCGCTTCGCCGCTCTGCTCGACAAGCTGGGTATCATGTACCCGCCGGCGGGCCAGGCCACCTCGTTTGAGGAGGCCGAGGCCGTGGCCGCGCACATCGGCTACCCACTGCTGGTGCGTCCGAGCTACGTGCTGGGCGGCCGCGGCATGATGATCGCCTACGATGCCGAGCATCTGCGCGATTACATGGCCGAGGCCGCGCGCATTAGCCCCGACTACCCGGTGTACCTCGATCGCTTCCTGGAGGGTGCGATCGAGTCCGATGTCGACGCCCTGTGCGATGGCGAAGAGGTCTACATCGGCGGCATTCTGGAGCATATCGAGGAGGCCGGTATTCACTCCGGCGACTCTGCGACCTGCATTCCGCCGTTCAGCTTTAGCGAGAGCCTGCAGGCGAAGCTCCGCGAGACCACGCGCCGCATCGCGATGGCGCTGGGAGTCCGCGGCCTGGTTAACGTGCAGTACGCCATCAAGGGCGAGACCGTTTACGTGATCGAGGCCAACCCGCGCGCAAGCCGTACCGTCCCGTTTATCTCCAAGGCCACCGGTGTGCCGCTGGCCAAGTGCGCGGCGCGCATCATGGCGGGCGATTCCATCGCGAGCTTGGGCCTGCCGAGCGACGAGCGTCAGCTGGACTGGTTCTGCATGAAGGAAGCCGTTATGCCCTGGGGTCGTTTCCCGGGAGCCGACGTTATCCTGGGGCCCGAGATGAAGTCGACGGGCGAGGTCATGGGTATCGCCAAGAGCTATCCCGAGGCATACGCCAAGACGCAGCTGGCGATCGACTACAAGCTGCCCGACCCGAGCGCCGGCAAGGTGTTCATTAGCGTGTGCGACCGCGACAAGCGCCATATCCTTTCGGTCGCCCGTATCCTGCGCTATCTGGGCTTTGACATCTGCTCTACCGAGGGTACGGCACGCGTGCTGCGCGGCGGCAACGTGACGTGCGAGGTCGTGGAGAAGATTAGCGGCCCGCACGACGGCGAGCGTCCCAACATCGGCGACCTCATCGCCGATGGCAAGATTGCGGTGATCATCAATACGCCGTACGGTCCGGGCTCGCGTGGCGATGGCTACCTGCTACGTACCGAGGCCGTGCGTCGCGGCGTGACCTGCGTGACCGCGATGTCTGCCGCCAACACGTACGTGAGCGCCATCGAGGCGGTGCGTGAGGACCAGCAGGGTCACGGCAGCGCCAACGACATGGGCATGGACGTCATCGCCCTGCAGGACCTGCCGCAGTACACGGTGTAGTGCGACCTGTCCGGCCGGGACGGAGGGGGCCGAGTTTCCCCCTTCGCTCCGGCTGCAAGCAGAGTCGCTCAGTGGGAAACTCGGCCCCCTCCGTCCCGGCCTTCGGTGACTCGGGTGCACCGTGTGCTGTGGAAGGGGCTTTGCGCGATGACTAGGGCTGAATAAAAAGTGAGTGTGGGATACGCCGTTCGTTCGAACGGCGTATCCCACGTTAATATTTCAGCCAACGTACGTCATGGCAATTCCCGCGAAGCGCCACAAAGACCGCAGGGACGGGAGCAGCTATACTACTCTCAGTAGTTAAGGGTCGCGGATCCGCCGCGTCGCCGCTCTCAACAGGAGGTCTTTGTTTATGGCAGGTCAGAAGCCGGTTGTCGGGATCATCATGGGCTCCAAGTCCGATCTAGGCGTTATGGAAGGTTGCACCGCCGAGCTCGAGGCGCTCGGCGTGCCCTATGAGCTCGTCATTGCGAGCGCACACCGCACGCCGGCGAAGGTCCATGAGTGGGCCTCGACTGCTTCCGATCGCGGTATCAAAGTGATTATTGCCGCCGCCGGCAAGGCCGCTCACCTGGGTGGTGTCGTGGCTGCCTTCACGCCGCTGCCGGTTATCGGCGTGCCTATGAAGACGAGTGACCTGGGCGGTATGGATTCGCTGCTGTCGATGGTGCAGATGCCTTCGGGTGTGCCTGTGGCCTGCGTTGCCATCAACGGCGCCAAGAACGCCGCCATCTACGCCACGCAGATTCTAGGCGCTTGCGACCCCGAGTACCGCAAGGTTATCGAGAAGATGAAGCAGGAGATGGCCGACGCCTAGGCGTTCCGCCGTTTCACCGCAGTATAAGGAGAGCCATGTCCGACTATCAGGGAAAACGATTCAAGGCTTCTCAGATTCCCGATCCGTCGAAGCCGGGTGCTGCCCATGCGGCACAGCAGGGTCGGACATCCTCTCCTCAGCAGCCGCGCGCGCCGCGCCCCGTGACGCCGGCGACGCATCGTCGACAGGACGCGCCAGCCGCATATCGACCTTCATCTTATAGCAACGCTAAGAAGCCGCCCCGGTCTTCATCGCATGCCGCGCCGTCGGATTACACCGAGCCGCCGCGCAAAAAGCGCCGCTCCATTATTCCCATTCTGCTCATCATCATCGGCATCGGCCTGATTGTCGCCGCCGCCGCTATCTTTATCAATGCTCAGATTGGCTATAAACAGGCAAGCGATTCGTACCAGAAAATCGAGAAGCAATATGTAAGCGATAAGGACGCCAGCGGCGTGCCGATTATCGACTTCGATGCACTTGCCCAGACAAATCCCGAGGTTGTGGGTTGGATTTACGCGCCGGGAACCAACATCAACTATCCCGTGGTGCAGACCAACAACAACTCCAAATACCTCAACACGCTGTTCGACGGCACCGCCAATGCGTCGGGTGCCATCTTCCTGGATAGCGACGACACCGCGCCGGGCATGGTGGATCAGCAGACCACGATTTACGGTCATCACATGAACGACGGTTCGATGTTCAACGTGATTTCGGATACGACCGATCAAGCGACGTTCGACAGCATGGACTACGTGTACTACATCACACGTGACGCGACGTATAAGCTGCGTCCGCTGGCGACCAAGGTGGTCGAGGACACGTATGCCAAGGCGCGCACGCCCAACTTTGAGGGCGATGACGGACTGAAGAATTATCTGTCCGAGATGCTCGACGGTGCCTCTGCCGTGGCGAGCGATGCCACCGATCGTGCCGCTTCGGCAACCAAGGTCGTGACGCTTGTGACCTGTCGTTCGTTATCGCTGAGCAACACGCGTGCTGTCATGGTGCTCACGCCGGTCGAGGAATAAGTTGTTCGAAAGTAGCTAAAAAAGCCCCGTTCCAAATTGGCTACTCGACGACGGTAAGGGAGAAATGATGCTCGAGAATGGCAAAATGATGCCTTCGGTTGATGCTTGGCTGCGCGAGGCCAAGGCCGATTCGTCGGCACCTGCGTGCGGTATGTATCTGACACATAACGGTGTGGTGCGCGCGACGCCCAAGGCCGAGGCGCGCGGTGTCGAGACCGATGGCGTGGCGCCGGGCCACAAGGTGGGCGGCATGGTGTTTGGCTACGACGCCAGCAAGGTACAGGCCGCCATCGAGGCGACGCGCGCGATGCCGGGTGTCGGCTATGTGCGCGTGTGGCTGGCAAGCGGCGAGCTTGCCGTAGGTGACGACATCATGCTCGTGCTCATCGGCGGGGACATTCGCCCGCACGTGGTCGATGCGCTGCAGGCGCTCGTTGGCACCATCAAGAATGAATGCGTGAGTGAGGTCGAGCGCGAGGCGTAGAGGCTTGCGTCGATAGAAGGCTCGTTTATAAAAATGCCCGCCGGTACGTGTGATACCGGCGGGCATTTTGCGTTTTGGGCGCGGTTGGCGCTACACGCGCGTCGCATCCTTGGGGCTCATGGTCATGCTCTGGAAGCGGTTCTCCATGTAGTCGTTATCGAAATACTTGCCGTAGAACTGTGCGACGGGAATATCCGGCTCCGTGCCGTTGACGCGCTGGTACCAGTAGTCGAGCGACTGCAGCGTCATGACGCCGTCGACCAGCATAATGACGGTAAAGATGACGGTAGCCGAGTAGCGACTCTTCCACGGAATCATGTTGATGAGCTTGAGCAGCCTCGGCAGCAGCAGCTTGATCCAGATAAGGCCACCCAGGCCCCACAGGCAGGCAAAGCCCGTGCAGGTGCGTCCGCCCGTAAGGACGGCGAGTGGGTCGGGCATGCCGAACAGTTTCATGTGCGAGTAGCTCCACGACACCACGCCAAATGAGGTCTGCATAAACCAGCCTACAAACACCTCGAAAGCGCCGCCGATCAGGGCACTTACCAGGAAAATGATCAGAGGATTCTTTTTATAGAAGCGGTTGAGCGCCATGGTCATGAGCACCGCGCCAAATCCGTAGATGGGGCTAAAGGGGCCAAATAGCATACCGGCCCGGTCCTGATAGACGCCGGGATCGACGACGACCATATGCCAGACTTCCTCGAGAATGAGACCTAACACGCTGCAGACGAAGAATACCCAGAACAGGTTGAAGTAGTTGAGCTTGATGTAGCCCTCGCCGGTTTCGTCGCGGCCGAGCATCCCCTCGGCGGCGGCATCGCGGTCGAGCATCTCTTGCAGACGGCGCTGCAGTTCGCGCTCCTGGCGTAGCGTGGGGTCGACGGTGGCCGACAGCGCAATGAGGATACCGAGCTGAATGGCGGGGCGCAGCAGGAAGGGTCCGATACCCTGGAGCATCACGTCAACTAAAAGCTCCACGACGGTCAATGCGATGAGGACGTAAGACAGGCGGGCGGCATTGCGCCGCTGGTCCTTGATGAGGTCCAGGCCAAAGACGATTAAGATGATCGCGCTTGCCGCCGAGAGCATAATGCCGGCGACGATAAGGCCAACCGCGACCAGGGTGTTATCACCGAGCTTAGCGGCGGCGTTGCCGTTAATGAGTGCGGTGATGACCTGCCACATAAAGACGGCGACCGACGGGAGTGTGCCCACGCCGGACAGGATGCACAGGACGGCGTACACTTTAATGATGAGGGGAATCTTCTTGACCTCCGTGGCGCTGGGGACGCTGGGGTCGAGTTCGTTTCGATCCATACAGAACCTTTCTCGCTTTGTCCTAGGTTACTAGGATACGCCGCCGACCTGCTAAAAGACAGGACGAACGTCCCAATTGCAACTTTGCAATCCCCAACGGTGGACGCGGCGGCCATATGGGGGCGCGGGCGCTTGCACTGGGCAGACCAATAAAATGTTTGGCCGCAAAACGGATTATTAGCTCGGTGGGCTTTTAAAAAGCGCTGCTCATGCGCTGGGGAGCGCGTCGCGCCGTGCGTATAATAAGGCGGGTAACGCCAAAATACGAGGCTCTGAGGGGATGCCATGTCTCAAGAAACCATCCGCGCGGCCGAGCGCGCCGCGGGACAGGTGAACGCCATGTCGACGTATGATCCGGACTCCGACCAGCTGCATGAGGAATGCGGCGTTTTTGGTGTGTGGGCGCCCGATCGTGACGTGGCTCGACTGACGTACTTTGGCCTGCGTGCACTGCAGCACCGTGGCCAAGAATCGGCGGGAATCGCTGTTGGTGACGGCGGTACGGTTATGGTCCGCAAGGACCTGGGCCTGCTCGACCGCGTGTTCTCCAATGCCGACTTATCGACGCTCTCCGGTCAGCTGGCCGTGGGTCATGTGCGCTATGGCACCGCCGGCGCCAAGAGCTGGGAAGCCTCTCAGCCGCACCTCTCTACCATCAATAGCGTCATTATCGCGCTCGCGCACAACGGCACCCTCGTCAACACCGACGAGCTGCGCCGCCAGCTGATCGAGCTGGGCGTGCCGTTCCTCTCCAACTCGGATTCCGAGGTCGCGACCAAGCTTATCGGCTACTTTACTCAGCGTACAGGCCATCTGCGCGAGGGCATTCGCAAGACCATGGAGCTCGTGCGTGGCGGCTACGCCATGACGCTCATCAACGAGCAGGCGCTCTATGCATTCCGCGATCCGCACGGCATTCGCCCGCTCGTGCTGGGCAAGCTGGTGGACGAGGGCCTGGACCAGGCCGATGCCGCATCCGTTTCGAAGCTGCCGTCGCAGGACGGCGCCGCGACGGTCGACGCCACCACCCGTGTCACCCGCGCCGGCGGCTGGGTCGTCGCCTCCGAGACTTGTGCGCTCGACATTGTGGGCGCCGAGTACGTCCGCGACGTCCGTCCCGGTGAGATTTTGCGCATCAGCGCCGAGGGCCTTGTGTCCGAGCAGGGTGTGCCCGCTGCCGAAGAGCCTGCTAACTGCATCTTTGAGCAGGTCTACTTCGCCCGCCCCGATTCCATCATGAACGGCAAGAGCGTCTACGCCTGCCGTTACGACATGGGTCGTCAGCTGGCACATGAGGAGCCCGTCGAGGCCGACCTGGTCATCGGCGTGCCTGACTCCGGCCTGCCGCCCGCGGAGGGGTATTCGCACGAGAGCGGCATTCCCTTTGGCGAGGGCCTTATCAAGAACCGTTACGTGGGCCGCACGTTTATCGAGCCTACGCAGGAGTTGCGCGCCATGGGCGTGCGTATGAAACTCAACCCGCTGCGCGACAACATCGAGGGCAAGCGCCTGGTCGTCATCGACGACTCCATCGTCCGCGGCACCACCATGGTGCAGCTCGTCAAGATGCTGCGCAACGCCGGCGCCAAGGAGATTCATATCCGCATCAACTCGCCCGAGGTCATCTGGCCGTGCTTCTATGGTATCGATACCGACGTGCAGTCGCAGCTTATCAGCGCCAACAAGACGGTCGACGAGATCTGCGAGTACATTGGCGCCGATTCGCTGGCCTTCCTTTCGGTCGAGGGCCTGCTGAAGGTCATGCCCAAGGGCGGCTACTGCGATGCGTGCTTTACCGGACGCTACCCCGTGGCGATTCCCGAGAGCTTTGGCCGCGACAAGTTTATGGAGGGCTTTAAGCCCCGCAACCTGGATAAGCCGCTGCACTTTGACGACGACGCCGTGGTCGAGAAATACGACGACCGCAGCTGGGAAGAGGAACACGGCGAGGCCTAAAACCTGCCATGTGGGGACAGGTTTATTTTGGTAGGTTTTACCTGCTGTTTTGTTGATATGACGGCGCGTGCTGTTATGGCACGCGCCGAAATGAACGCAACTATGAGTACCGTTTGGCGCCCGCGCGGCGCCACGGTAGTGGGAGAGGAAGGCTCAGATGAGCGACAGCAAGCATGTGACGTACGAGGACGCCGGCGTCGATACCGCCGAGGGCGGCCGCGCCGTCGACGCTATCAAGCAGATGGTCAAGGACACCAACCGCCCCGAGGTTATCGGCGGCATCGGTGGCTTTGGTGGCCTGTTCTCGGCCGCCGCGCTTAAGGATATGGAAGACCCGATCTTGATCAGCGGCACCGACGGCGTGGGCACCAAGCTCGTGCTCGCCCAGATCATGGACCGTCACGAGACGGTGGGCCAGGACCTGGTCGCCATGTGCGTCAATGACATTTTGGCTTCGGGCGCCGAGCCGCTGTTCTTCCTGGATTACGTTGCCATCGGTCACATTGAGGCCGAGCACATGGCAAAGATCATCAAGGGCGTGGCCGACGGCTGCAAGCTCGCGGGTTGCGCGCTCGTGGGCGGCGAGATGGCCGAGCACCCGGGCGTCATGGCCCCCGCCGATTACGACCTCGCCGGCTTTACCGTGGGCGTCGTCGACCGTCCCAAGATGCTCGACCCCGCGAACGTTCGCCCCGGCGATGTGATCCTGGGCCTGCCCTCCACCGGCGTGCACTCCAACGGCTACTCGCTCGTGCGCAAAGTCATCGGTGTCGACGGCATCAAGCCGGGCACACCCGAGGCTGCCGCTAAGGCCGAGGAGCTAAGCCGTCCGCTCGAGGAGCTCGGCGGCGCTTCGCTGGCCGACGCCCTGCTGGCTCCTACGCGCATTTATGTGAAGCCGATTCTGGAGCTGCTGCGCGGCGGCGCCAACGTTCATGCCATTGCACATATCACCGGCGGCGGTATTACCGAGAACCTCAACCGCGCGCTCGCCGACGACGTCGACGCCGTGGTCACCCGTAATGGCGCCGAGATGGGCTGGGATGTTCCGCCCGTCATCACTTACGTGTCGCGTCAGGCCGAGCTCGCGCCCAACGAGGCATGCAAGACCTTCAACATGGGCGTCGGCCTGTGCCTGATCGTCGCCCCCGAGGACGAGGCCGCCGTGACCGAAGCTCTGGTCGCGCTGGGCGAGAAGCCGTTCCGCGTGGGCGAGTGCGTCGAGGGTTCCGGTAAGGTCGTGTACTCCGATGAGCGCTAACGAGCAGATGACTGCCGCCGAGGGCCTGGGCTTTGTGCCCTACGCCCGTCCGACCGGCACCGATACGGTCGAGCCGCTCAAGATCGGCGTGCTTATCAGCGGTTCGGGTACCAACCTGCAGGCGCTGATCGACCTGATCGCCGTCGGCAAGCTTAACGCCTCGATTGAGCTTGTGGTGTCGAGCCGTCCTTCGGCCAAGGGCTTGCAGCGCGCCGAGCGTGCGGGCATCCAGACACTCACGCTGTCCAAGGATGTCTATGCCGACCCCATCGCGGCTGACGAGGTCATTGCGCATGAGCTGCTCGAACGCGGCTGCGAGTACGTGGTGATGGCCGGTTACATGCGCATGGTGCACACGCCGCTGCTGGCGGCGTTTCCCAATCGCGTGGTCAACCTGCATCCGGCGCTGCTGCCGAGCTTTACCGGTGCCCATGCGATTGACGATGCGTTTGCTCGCGGCGTTAAGGTGACCGGCGTGACCGTGCACTTTGCCAACGAGATTTACGACAACGGCCCCATCATCGCCCAGCGTGCGCTGGCTGTCGAGGAAGGCTGGGACGTCGACACGCTCGAGGAGCACATCCACGCGATCGAGCATGTGCTGTATCCCGAGGTCGTGCAGATGCTCGCCGACGGTCGCGTTCACGTGCTGGAGAGCGGCAAGGTCGCAATTGATGCGCCTCGCGGCTAGTGGCGCACAGTACAATTTAGCCGAGTAGTCAGGGTGGTCATTGGCGCCAAGGCGCAAGTGGCCATCCTTTGTTTTAGGTAATCATCTGCGACGCTCTTCAATGACTAGTCGTTAAAGAACGTCGCAGGTGACAAGGTGAGAGAGGTGGGCCCATGGCGGATAACGAAGCATTGTTTACGCCTGAGCTGGTGTTTTTTGATTGGGAGTGTGCGACGCCGGATGAGGTGTTTGCGCGGCTTGAGGGCGAGCTCGCTCCGCGCGGCTACATTGCGCCCGGTTGGCTCAACGCCGTCCGCACGCGCGAGGATGCCTATCCCACGGGTCTCGCTATGCCGGCGGCAAACATCGCCATTCCGCATACCGATCCGGGATTTGTGGCCAAGCCCTATATCGCGGTGGTGAAGCCCGCCGCGCCCGTGACATTTAACGCTATGGCTGGCATGGGCGCCCCGGTGCCGGCGCAGATTGTCATCAATCTGGGCATTGCCGAGCCGGGCGGCCAGGTCGAGGCCCTGCAAGCGCTTATGAATATCTTTATGGATGCCGATGCCGCAGCCGATGTACTCGGCCAAACCACGCCGCAGGGCATGGTCGACGCCATCCGTCGCCACTTCTAAAGTCGGCACTGGGGGCTGTCCCTAGCTGCCGGCAGAAAAGGAATGTCCCTAACTGCCAACTGCCAGACCTGTCCCCTTTGCACCAAAATGGTGCAGATTAACCTGTCCCCCATGCACCAGGTGTGCCGCGGGGGCTGCGTTGTGACACAATGGCGTTTGTTCGATTCGTGATGCGAAAGGCCAAACATGGCAAACAAGAAAAAGAACCCCGAGGTCACGCCGACGTCCGAGCAACGGTCCCGCGCCGCCTCCAGCTCTCGCAAGAGGCAGCGCAAGACCTATGTGTCCAAGACCGTCAAGATTGTCCTGGTGGTCATCGGCGTGCTGGCGATGCTGCTCTCCGTCTCGGCCATGGCGTGCTCCGGCCTGATGTCGCAGACCGAAAGCGCCAGCTCGGGCTATAAGCTCACTGGTGGTGTGGCTGCCACTATCAACGGCACCAACCTCACTGAGGACACCGTGACCAAGCAGATCATGAGCATGCGCACGTCCTACGGCTACACCAAGGACAAGGACTGGGCGCAGTACCTGGTCGACAATGACCTCACGCCCAAGAAGTATCGCAAGCAGCTCATCGACTCCTACACGCAGCAGATTCTGCTTCAGCAAGCGCAGAAGGAAAACGGCGTGACCGTCTCGGACGAGGAGGTAGAGAAGGCCTGGAAGGACGCCTGCAAGAGTGCCGGCGGCGCTAAGGCTTTCAAGAAGACCCTTAAGACCTACGGCTACACCGAGGACACCTACAAGGATTCGCTCAAGGAGAGCCTGGCGCAGCAGAAGCTCAAGGATGCCGTGGCACCCACCAGCAAGCCCAAGGACAGCGAGATTGTCGATTACATCAATGAGAACCTGTCCAACTACAACGATGCCCGTCGTTCGTCGAATATCCTGATCAAGGTCGATTCTGACGCTTCCGACGAGGACAAGGCCGCCGCCAAGGCCAAGGCGCAGGAGTGCCTGGACAAGATCAACTCCGGCGAGCTGAGCTTTGAGGATGCCGTGGAGCAGTATTCCGACGACACCGGCTCCAAGGAGAAGAAGGGCGATGTGGGCTGGGACAAGCTCACTACCTTCGTCGACAGCTATCAGGCGGAACTCGAGGGACTCAATAAGGGCGATGTGAGCGGTGTCGTCGAGTCGACCTATGGTTATCACATCATCAAGTGCACCGACTACTTCCATGTCGATAATCAGGTCGATGACATTAAGCAGGTGCCCAAGGACATCAAGAAGTACGTCTCCAACGTGGTGAAGACGCAGGCGGCAAGCACCGCGTACAGCGAGTGGCTGGAGCAGTACAAGAAGGACGCCGACATCACCGTTAACCCCATGCCCAAGGACGTGCCGTACAACGTCAGCCTGAAGGGCGTCACCAAGAGTTCGACCGACGATTCGTCGACGACTAAGTAATCATGGGGCGGTGCCCGCGTGAGCGCCGTCCACGCTATTGAGGAGGATATGCAGATGACCAACGAAGAGCTGCAGAAGGAAATGATTGCGGCCATGAAGGCCAAGGACAAGGTTCGCCTGTCTATCATTCGCCAGGTTAAGGCCGAGGTGAAGAACATCGAGGTCAACGAGCGTCGTGATGTGACCGAGGAAGACGTCAACAGCATGATCAAGCGTCTGATTAAGCAGACGAGCGAGACGCTGGAGATGTCCATTAAGGCCGGTACCGACCAGGAGCGTACCGACAACCTGACCGAGCAGGTCAAGATTCTGGAGAGTCTGCTGCCCGCGCAGGTTTCGGGCGAGGAGCTCGAGGCCCTGATCGAGCAGGTCATCGCCGAGCTGGGCGCGACCTCTAAGAAGCAGATGGGCCAGGTCATGGGCGCTCTGGGCAAGGCCACCGGCGGCAACTTCGACAAGCCGGCAGCAGCAAAGATCGTCGGCGCCAAACTCGTGTAGGGGCCGAGCGGTACATAGTTGATGTTGAGGGGGCGTGACCATCGCGGTCGCGCCCCTTTTTGCTGGGCTGGGCACTCATTGGGGACAGGCTTAAATGAGTACCCAATGAGCGCCACTCATTTAAGCCTGTCCCCAATGAGTGGATGGAAGGTTGCGGGTTCTTTACGGGAATGTAGTGTGGGCTGCGGAAACGTAGTTCTTTCCGTACAATAGTTCAACTCGTGTAAACGCAGGGAAGGGACATTCATGGCAGACATGATCGAGATCAAGCATCTCAACAAGTACTTTGGCGACCTGCATGTGCTCAAAGATATCAATCTCACCGTCAAGCGCGGCGAGAAGCTCGTAATGATCGGGCCTTCCGGTTCGGGTAAGTCGACGCTCATCCGTTGCGTCGATTATCTGGAGGAGCCCACGTCGGGCGAGGTCGTCATCGACGGTACGCCGCTCACCAAAAAGAATCACCTGGAGATGGCTCGCAAGTATAGCTCCATGGTGTTTCAGCAGTTCAACCTGTATCCCAACATGACGGTGCTGGGCAACCTGACGCTCGCACCCATCAAGCTGCAAAAGAAGAGCAAGGAGGAGGCGACCGAGATCGCCATCGCCGCGCTCAAGCGCGTCGGCATGGCGCATAAGGCTGGCGAGTATCCGCAGAATCTCTCGGGCGGTCAGCAGCAGCGCATCGCCATCGCCCGTGCCCTGTGCACCAAGCAGCCTATCATCCTGTTTGACGAGCCGACCTCGGCGCTCGACCCCGAGATGGTCCAGGAGGTACTGGACGTTATGATTGAGCTCGCGCAGGAGGACATCACCATGATCTGCGTGACGCACGAGATGGGCTTTGCGCGCCAGGTGGCCGACCGCGTCATCTTTATGGAGGACGGCCGCATTCTGGAGGAGGGCACGCCTGAGCACTTCTTCGATAACCCCGAGAACCCGCGCTGCCGCGAGTTCCTGTCCAAGATTCTGCACTAGGCGCGGTGATGGACATGACGGATATGACGAGGGCGGCCGTGTCGCGCCGTCACTTTTTGCAGCTGGCTGGCGCCGGCATGCTTGCGCTGACGGGGACCGCGCTTGCCGGTTGCGGCAACTCCACCAGCGGCGAGGGCTCCGACAAGGGGTCTAAGCTTGCGGCCATTAAGTCGCGTGGCCATCTGAATGCCGGCGTTAAGAAGGACGTTCCCGGTTACGGCTATTACGACACCGCCAAGGGCCGCTTTGAGGGCATGGAAGTCGATTTGTGCTACCAGATCGCCGCTGCCGTCTTTGGCGTGAGCTACAAGGATGCCCGTGCCCAGGAGCTTGTCGAGTTTACCGACGTAACGCCCAAGACGCGCGGCCCGCTGATCGATAACGGCCAGCTTGACGTGGTCGCGGCGACCTACACCATCACCGACGAGCGCAAGAAGAGCTGGGATTTCTCGACGCCGTACCGCACCGACTACGTGGGACTCATGGTCAAGAAGCGTTCGGGCTTTACCTCGATTGAGGACCTGGACGGCAAGGTCATTGGCGTGAGCCAGGGTGCCACCACGCAGGGCCTGATCGAGCAGATGATCAAGGACAACGGCTTTAGCTGCAAGCCCGAGTTTAGGGCCTTTAGCGGCTACCCCATCATCAAGAGTTCGCTCGACGCCGGCAATATCGACGTCTTTGCCATGGACCGCTCCACGCTGGCCGGTTACATGAACGAGACCGTTGAGCTGCTGCAGCCCGAGGTCAAGTTTGGTGAGCAGGGCTACGGCGTGGCGACCAAGAAGGGCTGCGACCTTTCGGCCGTGGTCGATCAGGTGATTTGCGATCGCCTGGCCGACGGCTGGCTCGACCAAGAGGTCAAGACCTGGGGTCTTGTATAGGCGCATCGTCCAAGGAAGGAATCAAATGCTCGAAGGATTATTTGACGCCGACCGTTGGTCGACGACATTCCAAAACATGGGGCCCTTCTGGGAGGGCTTTGGCGTGACGCTGCAGGTGGTCGTTGCCGGCCTGCTGCTGTCGCTGGTGCTGGGCACGCTGCTGGGCGTGTTCTCTACCACTCGCTCGCGCGTGCTGCGCGCCATAAGCCGCGTGTACGTGGAGTTTTACCAGAACACCCCGTTGCCCGTGCAGGTGCTCTTTATGTACATGGCCGGTCCGCAGTTTTTGCAGGCCATAACCGGTGCCGACCAGCCGGTGCGCATCGCGCCGTTCGTGCTGGGCTTCTTGGGTGTGGGCCTGTATCACGCGGCCTACATTTCGGAGGTCATCCGCACTGGTATCGAGGCGGTTCCGCGCGGTCAGATGGAGGCGGCCCAGAGCCAGGGCTTCACCCGTGCGCAGGCGTACTGGTACATCGTGCTACCCCAGACGTTCAAGATCATTCTGCCGCCGCTGTGTAACCAGGCGCTCAACCTGGTCAAGAACACGTCGGTGCTGGCGCTTGTGGCCGGCGGTGACCTTATGTACCGTTCCGACAACTTCGTGAGTCTGTACGGTTACCTGCAGGGATACATCGTCTGCTGCCTTATGTACTTCATCATCTGCTTTCCGCTCGCCATGCTGGTGCAGTGGCTCGAGCGCCGCTCCAAGGAGCGTCCGCGCGGCGTGAGCCTGGCCGAGCTGGGACTCGACAACGTAGAGGAGGCCTAGCGCATGGAAATCTTCAACGCGACCAACCTGCTCTACATTTGGGGCGGCTTTGTTAAGACGATCGAGATCTCGGCGCTGTCGATCTTTTTCTCGCTCATCTTTGGCACGGTGCTGGCGCTCGTTAAGAGCTATGCGCCCCGTCCATTCCGTATTTTGGTGAGCGCCTATATCGAGTTGTTCCGCTGCACGCCAAACCTGCTGTGGATCCTGTTTATCTACTTTACGGTGCAGGGTTTGGACATTGTGATTTCGACCATCGCCTTTACGCTGTTTACCAGCGCTGTTATGGCCGAGATTGTGCGCGGCGGCCTCAACTCGATTCCGCGCGGCCAGTTTGAGGCAGCGCAGAGCCAAGGCTTTGGCTTCTTTGCCACCATGCGCTACATCATTCTGCCGCAGACGTTTAAGACGATCATTCCGGCGCTGTTTAGCCAGTGTACGACTGTCATCAAGGACAGCTCGTATCTTTCGGGCATTAACGTGGCCGAGCTCATGTACACGGCAAACGTCGTGATGGCCCACGCGATCGACCTGTCGCAGGTGCTTATGCTCTACGGCCTGGTGTTTGCGATGTACTTTGTGCTCAACTTTGGTATCTCGCTGCTGGTCCGAGCGTATCAGCGCCGCATCGTGGCAGCGTAGAATGTGACAAAGGGACTGTCCCTTTGTCACATAGAGAAAGGAATCGCGATGAGCGATCTGGAGAATAAGAAGAATCCTGTGGTCATTACCATCGCGCGCGACTTTGGCGCCGAGGGCCACGAGATTGGTCGCATGCTTGCCGACGAGTTGGGGATTCCGCTGTACGATAACGAGCTGCTGGTGCGTGCGTCGCTGCGCGCGGGCGAGTCGCTCGACAAGATGGCTGCCTACGACGAGCGCCTGGCCGTGGAAAACATGGCGTTTCTGCCCGACCGCTACGATGCGCGTTCGTACTCGGACAAGCTGTTCCAAAAGATGAGCCAGGTGATTTTGGACCTGGGCGAGACCGAGAGCTGCATTATCGAGGGTCGCCTGTCCGATTACCTGCTGCGCAACAACCCCAACCACATTGCCGTGCTGGTGACCGCTCCCTTTGAGGATCGCGTCGAGATCGTGCGCAAGAAGCGTGGCCTTAACAAAAAGAAGGGCGCCAAGCTGGTCAAACAGCAGCAGAAGGCGCGCGAGGCGTTCTACAAGCGCTACAGCGCCGGCAAGTGGAAGATGACGAGCGGCAAGGACATCGTCGTCAACCGCGCTAAGCTAGGCCGCGAGGGCTGCAAGGACGTTATCGCCGCAGCCTACCGCTACAAGGTGGCCCAACTCGAAGGCTAACCGACCAAAACCACCACAAAGGGGACAGGCACCTTTGTGGTGGTGGGACGGCCGGCATAGAAAAAGTCCCCGCCGAGCGTGTGCTCGACAGGGACTTTGCCGTTTAATGGCTAGCGCTGAGGGTGATTACTCGCCCAGCAGGCTCTTGGTGATGGAAGCGGCGGCCTTCTTGCCAGCGCCCATCGCCAGAATGACCGTAGCGGCACCGGTGACGATGTCGCCGCCGGCCCAGATGCGGGGATCGGTGGTCTGGCCGGTCTCCTCGTCGGCGACGATGTAGCCCCACTTGTTGAGCTCCATCTTGCCGCCGATCTTCTTTGCGAAGGGGTTGGCGTTGGTGCCGATAGCCGAGATCGCGACGTCGCAGGGGATCTCCTCGATGGCGCCCTCGATGGGCACCGGGCGACGACGGCCGGACTCGTCGGGCTCGCCGAGCTCCATCTTCTGGACCTTGACGGCGCACACGGAGCCGTCTTCGCCAGCGACAAACTCGAGCGGGGAAACGAGCGGCAGAACCTCGACGCCCTCGGCCTTGGCGTGGTGCAGCTCGGCACGACGGCAGGGCATCTCGTCCTCGGTACGGCGGTAAGCGATGATGGCGTGCTCGGCGCCCAGACGCTTGGCGGTACGGACGGCGTCCATAGCCACGTTGCCGCCGCCAAAGACAACGACGTTCTTGCCGTGCTTGGTGGGGGTGTCGTACTCGGGGAACTTGTTGGCCTTCATCAGGTTCACGCGGGTGAGGTACTCGTTTGCGAAGAAGACGTTGGGCAGGTTCTCGCCGGGGACGTTGAGGAACTTGGGCAGGCCAGCGCCGGTCGCCACGTAGATGGCGTCGAAGCCCTGCTCGAACAGCTCCTCGGCCGTGGCCATGTTGCCCACGACGGAGTTGTACTCAAACTTGACGCCCATGTCCTCCAGGCCGTCAATCTCGCGCTTGACGACCGCCTTGGGCAGACGGAACTCGGGGATGCCGTAGACCAGCACGCCGCCGCCGGTGAAGAAGGCCTCGAAGACGGTAACGTCAAAGCCGTTACGGGCGAGCTCGCCGGCGCAGGTGATGCCGGACGGGCCGGAGCCGACGACGGCGACCTTCTTGCCGTTCTTGGGGGCCATCTTGGGCGTGGAGGCGAGCTCGGGGCGATCACCCAGGAAGCGCTCGAGCTGGCCGATGGCCACGGGCTCGGACTTCTTACCACGGATGCACTTGCCCTCGCACTGGTTCTCCTGCGGGCAGACGCGGCCGCAGATGGCGGGAAGCATGGAGTCCTCGCGGATGGTATCGAGAGCGCCGCCGAAGTCCTTCGCGCGGATCTGCTCGATAAAGCGGGGAATGTTGATGTTGACGGGGCAGCCCTCAACACAGAACGGCTTCTTGCAGTTGAGGCAGCGCTCGGCCTCGGCCAGCGCCATCTCCTCGGTGAAGCCCTTGTCGACGGGGCGGAAGTCGCAGGCGCGCTCGGCAGCCGGCTCCTCGTTATCGGGGGTGCGGGGCGACTTCATATCGGCAACGAAACGACCGTTAACTAGTGGCATGCGCAGCTCTTTTCCTCATAGGCCTTGAGGGACTCGCCCTCTTCGGAACGGTAAGCGGCCTGGCGGGCACGAAGGTCATCCCAGTCGACCAGGGTGGCATCGAAGTCGGGGCCGTCGACGCAAGCGAACTTGGTCACGCCGCCCACCTCGACGCGGCAGCAGCCGCACATACCGGTGCCGTCAACCATGATGGGGTTGAGCGACGCGGTGATGGGGGTATCGTACTTCTGGGCGGTGAGGGTCGAGAACTTCATCATCGGAACGGGGCCGACGCAGAAGACCTGGCTCACGGCCTTGTCCTGCAGCAGGCGCTCCAGCGGAGCGGTGACAACGCCCTGCTCTCCGTAGGAACCGTCGTCGGTGGTGATATGGATGTGGTCCTCGTCGAGGAGCTCGCGGAACTGGTCCTCCATGAGCAGGAGGTCCTTGGTGCGGGCGCCCATGATGGCGTGCACCTCGTGACCGGTCTCGACCAGGTGCTTGGCGACCGGGAAGGCAATTGCCAGGCCGACGCCGCCGCCAATGACGGCGCAGGGGCCCTCGGCCATCTCGGTGGGAACGCCCAGCGGGCCCACGACGTCGCGCAGCGACTCGCCGGCTTCGTAAGTGGACAGCATCTCGGTGGTCTTGCCGATCACCATGAAGATGAACTCGACCCAGCCCTCGTCACCGTTCCAGCCGGCCAGGGTAAACGGGACGCGCTCGCCCGTCTCGTTGGCGCGGACCATGAGGAACTGTCCAGCGTGCGCATGCTTGGCGATTGCGGGCGCCTCGATGCGGAACTTGAACACCTTCTCCGAGAACTGCGTCTTCTCCAGGATCTTATACATAGAACCCCTCTCTTGTTAGGGCCGCCGAACCGTGCCTCCACGGAAATGGACGGTAGCCCGAATAAAACCGTACGCGCACAGGCGTTGTGCAGACATACGGTGCAAATTATACCCTCATGGACATGTCACTTACGTGTGTCTTCGGCGGTTGGGAGCAGGGTTTATCCACTTCGACCTGCCAAAGGGGGAGAGGTTTATTTTGGCAGGTTTTATCAGGCAAAACGGCAAAGGGGGCCGGCCTCGCGCTTCGGTGAGGCCGGCCCCCTTTGGAGCGTTGCATATGTATAGCGGCACAGGGTTTATTGCGACGCAGCCGCCGCGGCGTTTCCGCAGATGAAACCTGCCAAAATAAACATCTCTAAATGGTAGGTTTTAGTGCTTGCCGTTGGCGGAAGCGGCGCCGTTTACGTGATCGCGGGCGTAGATTACGCCGTGGACGATGGCCAGACCGGCGGCATCTGCGGCGCGGGCGCAGGTGTCCTGGAAATCCTCGGCTTCGCGGGCGCGCAGCTGCTTGAGCACGTAGTCTGCCACGGCCATCTTGCCGGGAGGGTTGCCGATGCCGGTGCGGATACGGCTAAAGTCGCGGCTGCCCATCTTGTCGATGATGGAGCGCAGGCCGTTGTGACCGGCATGGCCTCCGCCCACCTTAACACGCACGTCGCCGGCGGGAATATCGAGCTCGTCGTGGATGACGAGCAGCTCCTCGGCCTTGATCTTGTACTCGCGGCAGAGCTTGGAGATGGGCCCGCCCGAGGTGTTCATGTACGACTGCGGCTTGACCAGTACAATCTGGCGCTTGCCGTTCTCTTCCTCGGCATCGTTGATGTTGATGAGCGCGACCTCGGCGCCTGCTTGGTTTTTCCAGTACGTGACGCCGGCCTGACGGGCCAGCTCGTCGATCGCCTTAAAACCGGCGTTGTGGCGGGTCTCGGCATACTCATCGCCAGGGTTGCCAAGTCCGGCAACCATGCGAATCTTAAGCGGCTGTGCAGCTGCCATGTGCTTCCTTTCGTCGATTTGTCGCCTGCTATGGTGAGCGACCCCGTTGCTGCTGTCAAATGGAGGGTGATTGAGGCTGCATGAGGGCGTTTGGACAGTCGTCAGAAGCCAGGCTGGACAGTTAGTTCAGATTTGTATAAACCAAGAGGTCTTTGACTGCCAAAAATAGGGCCGCGGAACTGTCACGGCGCTTTGGGGAGCACATTTTGCGCTATTTCAGATCTTTCGAGTCTTCAAATGAGGTGATTGGCGCCGGGATGGCGGCAAACCATCTCGATATTAGCCGTCTGTTTATACAAATCTGAATTAACTGTCCGGCCATGCTTGGTGACACTGGGTAAAAGTCTTTTTGACCGGCGCGAGGCCGATTCCGGCCCGCAGGGCGTTGAGCCAGGCGGCCTGACGCTTGCGATAGCCCTTGATGCGATATCGGAATCGAACCCCCGCAAGTCGATGCATCGTTTGGGCGAAGGCTTCGAGTGCAACAAGGTCCTTCATTTGGTCGCGATTGATAACCAGGACATGGATACCCATGGCCTTAAGGCCATTGTTGCGATTGCCATCGTGGATGCGGGCGTTTTGAAGCTCATGTCCAATTCCGTTGTATTCGTTGTCGACTCCGGCGGCCGGGCAATATAAGTCGCAGATGGCGTAGGGGATGCCCGAGGACATGTTGACCGCAAGGGTGTCGAAATCGACACGATAGTTGAGCAACAGGCCTCCCATGGGCAAGCTGCAACACCCGAATCCGCCAAAGCGCATGGGTGCGCCCAGGACAGCGAACATCAATGATTCCGCTGGGGATGCGGACCCGGCCCGGGCGAGTTTGACAGCCGTGCGAAACGGGGCGCAGGAACTGCTTTTGGCAAACCGTGCGACCGCCTCGAGCTCTTCGATGGTTGTGGCGGGTTCGCATTTGTAGTGTGCCTGTTCGTAGCGGGTTTCGGCTTGCTTTTCGGGTGTCGGTTGGTCGCCCTGGCAATCGAGGTCGTCCATCGCTTCGAAGCTGTTGGCCTTGGGCCACGTGTCGTCGTAGGCGATGGGGTAAGTTGCCTCGGGCGGAAGCGAGTAGGTTCCGAGCAGCTCCATGAGAAGCATCAAGGTCTTGGCAACTGATTCATTTTTGGAACAAAGCATGGCCGTCATGGCGGGAGACGTTGCGTAGATGTCGGCTTCGATGTGCATGATTGCACCTTGGGGAAGAGGGGCGGTGATGGTGTGCTGGAGGAGCCGTCCGTCGGGTCGTCTGTTGTTGCCGCCCGCAACAAAGAGATCTAGACACTCGGAGTCGTCTTCGCTCCAGGCGTCAAGTATTGCAAGGGTCGCAAAGTCTATGGCGTCCTTGTTGGGGACGCAACCTTCGAGGGCTTGTGTCTGATGCTCGTCATCGATGGCGTCCCAGGGAAGCGCGGAGTACGCCCGTCGAGCGCGGCGAATTGCGCGGAGGGCGGAGAGATGTGAAATCACGGTCGTCATAGCTATAAGGTACTAATCCGTTGGCGAAATGATGCTGCAGTATCGTTCTTTTCGCTCAAAGGGGTGTCGCGCGCCGCGGGCGGTAGCGTGATCATGCGGAATGCCTTGAAAAAGTGGAGAATGGAGCGATGGGCTGGCCTTGGAGGCATCTACTGGGGTGGGTGTTGGGCAGTTAGTTCAGATTTGTATAAGGCGACCGAGGTGTATTGCCGTTGTTGAAGGAATCGGTGGGCAAAATGGGGCCAACGGCATGGTGAAGAGATCCATAGGCGGAGGGATCGAGCGGAATTATGCTGGCAAGAGCGCTTTCGACGTATTAAATGGCCCAAACGAATGCCTAAATTAATACAAATCTGAACTAACTGTCCATGGCAGGTTGTCGAGGGGTAGAAAAAGGGTCGGAAGCGAGCCTCCGACCCTTTAAAAACACCAAAGATGATGCGCTGCACACTGGATTACAGCGCGAAGTCGCCGCCGACGAGCGTGGAGACGGGCTCCTCGTGGTAAACGGCGGAGATGGCCTGAGCGAACTCCTCGGCGACCGAGATGGTCTTGATCTTGCCGCCGACCTCGACGGGAATGGCGTCGGTGACGAGGCACTCGACGATCGGGGCGTCGTTCAGACGCTCGATGGCCGGACCGGAGAAGATGCCGTGGGTGGCGCAGACGTAGATGTCGCCAGCGCCCATAGCCTTGAGCTCCTTGACGTTGGCGCACAGGGTGCCAGCGGTGTCGATCATGTCGTCGTTGATGATGCAGGTCTTGCCCTTGATGTCACCGATGATGCCCATGACCTCGGCGGCGTTGTGGCGCGGACGGCCCTTGTGGGCGATGGCCAGGTCGCAGCCGAGCATGTCGGACAGCTTCTTGGCGGCCTTGGCACGACCCACGTCGGGGGAGACGACAACCAGGTTATCGGTGTCGAAGTGCATGTCGTTGTAGTACTGGCCAAACAGCGGCAGCGCGGACAGGTGGTTGACCGGGATATCAAAGAAGCCCTGGATCTGGCCCTGGTGCAGGTCGAGGGTGATGATGCGGTTGACGCCGGCGCGCTCGAGCAGGTTGGCGACGAGGCGGGCGGTGATGGGCTCGCGCGGGCCGGCCTTGCGGTCCTGGCGGGCATAGCCGTAGTGGGTGATGACGGCGGTGATGGAGCGGGCGGATGCGCGCTTGGCAGCGTCGGTGGCGATGAGCAGCTCCATGAGCATGTCGTTGACGTTGCCGCCGGCCACGGACTGAATCAGGAAGACGTCGGCGCCGCGGACGGTCTCGTCGTAGCGGGCGTAAATCTCACCGTTGGCGAACTGCTTTAGCGTAAGGCCCGAAAGCTCGACCCCAAGGTACTCAGCGATCTTCTGAGCGAGGGGACGGTTGGAGGAACCGGAATACACGCGGATGGACTTGCGCATATTCTCCGACTTCTCGGGATCATTAATCGGCATTACCCTTCTCCTTTATACATCGAATGCCATATAGATGCCTTTTTGCATTGTAACCGTGCGGCGGGGTTAATCGGGTCTTGATAACGTCTTTACCGTCAACGGACACGAACCGACCACTCATCCGGTCGCGCAGGTCACGATAGAAAAAGGAGCCGTCCCCATGGAACAGCTCCTTTTGTGCTTGGTGAAACGTTATGCCTCGTCGTCCTCGTGCAGACGACGGCGATAATCGGCGGCCCAGCCCTCAATATTTACCTGACGGGCGCGGCCCAGACCGAGTGCGTCGGCCGGGACCGGCTCGGTGATGACGGAGCCGGCGGCCACGAGCGCGCCGTCGCCGATCTGGGCGGGCGCGACCATCATGGTGTCGGAACCGATGAAGGCGTCCTTGCCGATGACGGTCTTGTACTTGTGCACGCCGTCGTAGTTGCAGGTGATGGAGCCTGCGCCCACGTTGACGCCGGAGCCCATGGTGGTGTCGCCGATGTAGGACAGGTGCGGCACCTTGGAGCCCTCGCCGATCGTGGACTTCTTGATCTCCACGTGCGTGCCGGCCTTGGAGCCGTCGAGCATGTGGGTGCCCGGGCGCAGGTAGGCGCGCGGGCCGCAGTCGACGCCGTTCTCGATGACGGCCTCGATGGCGATGGTCTCATCGATGGTGCAGCCGCTGCCGACGGTGGTGTCGGTGAGGCGACTGTTGGGGCCGAGCTGGCATTCCTCGCCCACGGTGACGTGGCCGATCAGATGCGTCTGCGGCCACACGACGGTGTCGCGGCCGATAACGGCGTCGGGGCCGATCCAGGCCTGCGTGGGATCGATGAACGTGACGCCCTCGGCCATCCAGTGCTCGTTGATGCGGTCGCGCGCGATGGCGGTGAGCTGCGCGAGCTGAATGCGGCTGTTGACGCCCAGGCCGTCGCGGTAGTCATCGCAGTGGAAGATGGAGACCGCCTGGCCGTGACCCTTGAGGATTTCGAGCATGTCGGGCAGGTAGTACTCGGACTGCGCGTTGTCGTTGCCGATCTCGTTAATGTGGGCGGCGAGCTGCGCGCCGTCGAAGGCGTAGCAGCCGGCGTTGCACTCGAGCAACGTGGCGGCCTGCTCGGGCGTGCAGTCCTTCTGCTCGATGATACGCTCGATCTGGCCGTCGGCGCCCAGCTTGATGCGGCCGTAGCCGAAGGGGTCGGGCGGGGTCATGGTCATGACGGTGCAAGCGAGCTCGCCGGTGGCGACGGTCTGTGCGAACTTGGCGACGGTGTCGGCGGTGATGAGCGGCAAGTCGCCGTTGAGCACGATGACGGGGCCTTGCGTGATGCCGCAGGCATCGAGCGCGACCTTCACGGCGTGACCGGTGCCCAGGCGCTCGGTCTGCTCAACGCACTCGACCTTGGTGGCGCTGTTGGCGTAGGCGCCGTCGATGAGGGCGCGCATCTCGTCGGCGTGGCTGCCGATGACGACCACGACGCGGCTGCAGCCGGCCTTGATGGTGGCGTCGACGATCCACTGGACCATGGGCTTGCCCAGGATCTTGTGCGAAACCTTGCAGTGGTTCGACTTCATGCGGGTGCCCTCGCCGGCAGCGAGGATAATTGCGGTTGCGTCCATGTGATCTCCTGTTACGTTATAGAGACGTGTGTTTGGAAACGATACACGGCGCAATATGATACCGCAGGCATATGTTGAGCGCGTAGCGATTGGCTCATGGCGGCCGATGTCGGTGCCGCCGGCGTGGCGTTTGCGCTGCTTGCGTGCGGCGTTGGCGGTGCTGCGGAGCTGTCGTTTGAGCGAGGGGACGGGGGTGCCCGTGGACAACATACAAGAGGAGTTTGGCGGCGAGCCCGTCGCGGCATTCTCGATGTCGCATCCGGCTGTGCCGGCCCTCTACATGGTGCTGACGCTGGGGCTCACCATGTTCTCGATGCAGCCGGTGCTGATTGCGCTGTCACTTGCGGGCGGGCTGGCGTATGGATTTGCGACGCGCGGGGCTGCCCGCACGCTGGGCGCACTCCGCTGGCAGCTGCCGGTGATTTTGATTATCGCGCTGGTCAATCCGCTGTTTAGCGCCTCGGGCTCGACGGAGCTGTTCCGTATTGGCATGCGCGCGGTGTATCTGGAAAGCATGGTATACGGCCTGTGCATGGGCGGGCTGTTTGTGGCGAGCGTGCTGTGGTTTGAGGCCGCGGCGTCGATGCTCGAATACGACAAGGTGCTCGCGCTGCTGGGCAATGCCGCACCGGTGATTGCGCTCATGATCTCGATGTGCATGAGGCTTATCCCGCAGTTTTTACGCCGCGGTCGTACGGTGCTGGCGGTGCAGGATGCGATTGATGTGCCGGGCCGCGCGCCCACCGATCCCGTGCGATCGCGCCTGCGGGCGTCGAGCGTGTTGATGGGCTGGGGCATGGAAGATTCGCTGGAGCGCGCGGACGCCATGCGCTCCCGTGGGTGGGGCGCCGCGACGCGTCGAACGACGTATGCGCGGTATCGGCTGGGGCGCGGCGATGTTGCCGCGCTGGTTGGACTTGCGCTGTTTGGCATGGCCACGACGGCAGTGGCGTGGACTGCGACGATGCAGTATTCGTTTTACCCGCAACTATCGGTGCCGGCGCCGTGGCTGGGCTATGTCGTGTACGCTGCCTGGATGATGCTGCCTTGCGCGTCGCACGCGATTGATGAGAAGAGGTTTGGCTGATGGCTCGGTTGGATAGGAGCTCGGCGGCGGGTGTGGCATATGGCTCGGCCGCGCCGGCGATTGAGGTGCGAGGCCTTAGTTTTGCCTATCCCGGGGCCGAGGCACCGGTGCTCGAGGGGCTTGATTGGCGTGTTTCCCAAGGTGCGTTTGCACTGCTTGTTGGCGGTACCGGTTCGGGCAAGTCGACGCTGCTGTCGCTGCTCAAGCCCGAGATCGCGCCGGCGGGTACGCGCTCCGGCGAGCTGCGCGTGCTGGGCGAGCCCGTCGCCGACATGGATGTGCGGGCATCGGCGGAGCGCGTGGGCTATGTGTTCCAGGATCCCGAGAACCAGATCGTGTGCGAAACCGTGTGGCACGAGATGGCGTTTGGCCTGGAAAACTTGGGGCTAGCACGTGATGAGATGCGCCGTCGCGTAGCTGAGACCAGCTATTTCTTTGGGCTGGAAGATTGGCTTCACCGCGATACTGACACGCTTTCGGGTGGTCGCAAACAGTTGCTGTCGTTGGCGGCCGTTCTGGCGTTGCGCCCGCGCGTGCTGCTGCTCGACGAGCCCACGTCTCAGCTTGATCCGGTTGCGGAGAAGAATTTCCTGCACGCGCTGTTTCGTGTGAATCGCGAGCTGGGCTGCACGGTTGTTGTGGCGACGCATCAGCCGCGGCCGATGCTCGAGTATGCGACGTGTACGTACCGGATTGAGGGCGGTCGCGTGCGCGAGGTGGCGGATATGTCTTCTTTGGGACGCCGAGAATCGCTGTTTTCCGATGACATGTTGGGGTGGGGTGCCATCCGATGTGCAAAAAACGGAGTATTCAGCAGGCGTGAGGACAATTTGGGTTCTCTGGAGCCGCCCGGGGACGTATCGAGCGCGAAAAAAAGTTCGGAATTGGACAAATCGTCCGAATTTGTGGCGCAAACGTCGCTCGAGAACGGCTCGGAAGCCTTCTCGCGCACGGATGGAAGCAGAATACTCCAAAAAATGCACGGCGGGTCGGCTACCACCCTGTCGGAAGGCTGGTTTCGCTACGATCGAGCGTCCGGCTGGGTGTTGCGTGGGCTCGATGCGTCGTTTTCGGCCGGTGCGGTGCATGCGGTTGTTGGCGGTAACGGCTGCGGCAAGTCGACGATGCTCTCGGTGCTGGCGAAGACCGCCAAGCTGCAGCGCGGCCGCATGGTGCGCGGAGCGGCCTCGGCGGCGCTGCTGCCTCAGAATCCCAAAGCATTGCTGGTTGCCGAGACGGTTCGCGATGAGCTGATGGAATGGGCCTCGACCTGCGGATATGACGAGAACTTGGCGCGGGAGCGTGCGGCGAGCTTGGGGTTGTCGGGTCTGGATGGACGCCATCCGTACGATCTTTCGGGCGGGCAGCGTCAACTGCTTGCATTGGCAAAACTGCTGCTAATCGGCCCCGAACTGCTATTGCTCGATGAGCCCACCAAGGGTCTAGACCTGTTCAGCCGCCGCATCATCGCCCGCGCCCTGCGTGACCATGCGAAGGCTGGCGGCACCGTCATCATGGCTACGCACGATTTGGACTTTGCCGAGCAGGTAGCCGACGACGTCGTCATGATGTTTGACGGCGAGATTGCCTGCATGGAGCCGCCGGCCGACTTCTTTGCCGATAACGTGTTTTATAGGGCGTGATGGGATGACGGATTATCGCGTCGCGCGCTTGCTTGCAAAACTGGAGGTCCCGCTGTTGTTGGCGGTGCCGGCGGTGATGGCTGCCGCGTTGCTGTCGGGTGTTGAGCAGGCAGCATTGGCCATGCTGGTTGTGGTGGCGCTGGTGCTCGCGCTGTTCTTTGCGGGTTACGAGGCATCTCGTCCGGGTTTGCGCCAGATTATGCCCACGCTGGTTCTGGCAGCATTGGCCGCGGCGGGGCGCATCTTGTTTGGCCCCATTCCCGACTTTAAACCCGTGAGTGCCATCGCCATTATCGCGGGGGCGACGCTTGGTCGCCGCAATGGTTTTATGGTCGGTGCGTTGGCGGCGCTGACCAGCAATTTCTTTTTTGGGCAGGGCATGTGGACGCCGTGGCAGATGTATGCCTGGGGGCTCGTGGGATACGTTGGCGGTGCGCTGGCGCATGCCGGCGCTTTTGATCGCGCCGATGGCACCGTGCGTATGCCGGCGCTGCTGACCTACGGCTTTGCTTCGGGTTTGCTGTACGGCGTTGTGATCAACGCCTACGACATTATCGGTTTTGTTCAACCGCTCACGTGGGCGGGTGCCATGGCACGTCTTGCCACGGCAGTGCCGTTCGATATCACACACGGCCTCGCGACCTGCGTGTTCTTGGCTGCCTTGTACAAGCCTTGGTGCCGTCGCATTAACCGTGTCGTCGTGAAATACGGGCTGTAAGGCATTTCGCGTTCCCTCACGAACTTGCGGTGGAATGGTTCTCGTTTTTGGCTATTTGCTGCCCAAACAGGAACTATTCCACCGCACCTTATAGGGGGAGAGGGGTCACATGATCTGTTTTCCTCTGTCCCCTAGAGGAATTACTTGGGGCTAGAGCTCTAGCGTGAGGGTGACGGGGCAGTGGTCGCTGCCAAAGATGTCGCCGCGGATGCCGGTGTCGCGAACGTTGGCGGCGATCGAATCGCTTACCAGAAAGTAATCGATGCGCCAGCCGGCGTTGTTCTTGCGGGCATTAAAGCGATAGCTCCACCAGCTGTAGACGCCCTCGACGTCGGGGTTTGCCGCGCGCCAGGTATCGGTAAAGCCGGCGTTGAGCAGCTCGGTAAACTTACCGCGTTCTTCGTCCGAAAAGCCGGCGTTGCCGCGGTTGGACTTGGGGTTCTTAAGGTCGATCTCCTCGTGCGCCACGTTAAAGTCGCCGCAGGTCACGACGGGTTTGCCACTCTCGCGCTCAAGCGCGCTCAAAAAGCCGCGATAGGCATCATCCCAGGCCATGCGCACGTCGATGCGGGCGAGTTCGTTTTGCGCGTTGGGAGTGTAGACATCCACAAACCAGAACTTGTCGAACTCCAACGCGCAGACGCGGCCCTCGGTCGCGGCTTGGGCGACGAGTTCGGCCGCCTCGCCCTCGCCGGCGTAGGGTAACAGCGCGTCAGCGTGCAGCACGCGCAGCGGTTCCTGGCGGCTAAAGACCGCAGTGCCCGAATAGCCTTTACGCTCGGCGTAGCTCCAGGTTTGGCGATAGCCGGGCAGGTCAATATCAACCTGGCCTTCTTGCAGCTTGGTCTCTTGCAACGCCAGGATATCGACGTCGAGTTCTTGCGCGATCTGGATAAAGCTCGGGTCCTTTTTGAGCACGGCGCGCAGGCCGTTAACGTTCCACGAGGCAAAGGTGTAAGTCTGAGGCATGGTGTCCTTTCGACGGGGTTGGCAGGCTTAAGATTAGCGCAACAGGGGCGGGGTGGGATCCGCGCATGCTGACTTAAAGGCCGCATGCTGGGACGTCGCTCAACGCTGCCCGACTAACAAGGACGGAGGACTCATATGACGCAGGCAATATCGGACCCCAGGCAGGCCTCCGCCGCGCTGGCGGATCTGTTTGACACCCACAAGCGCGTGGTCTTCTTTGGCGGCGCTGGTGTTTCTACGGCAAGTGGCATTCCCGATTTCCGCAGCGTGGACGGCCTGTATCACCAGCAGTTTGCCTATTCGCCCGAGACCATGCTGTCGCATAGCTTTTACGAGGCGCATCCGGCGGAGTTCTTCGACTTTTACCGCACCAAGATGATCGCGCTTAACGCTAAACCCAACCGCTGCCACACCAAGCTGGCCGAGCTGGAGCGCGCCGGTAAGCTTGATGCCGTGGTGACGCAAAATATCGACGGCCTGCATCAGATGGCCGGCTCACAGCGAGTGTTTGAGCTGCACGGATCGGTCCATCGCAACATTTGCCAGTCGTGCGGCGCGGTCTATAGCGCCGAGTGGATTTGCTCGCGCGAGCACGAGGATGCCGCGGGCGTGCCTGCGTGCCCCGCGTGCGGTGGCCGCATCAAGCCCGATGTAGTGCTCTACGAAGAGCCGCTCGACGAGCATGTGTTGACCGGTGCCGTTGCCGCCATCGCCGCGGCCGATGCCCTCATTGTGGGCGGGACCTCGCTCGTGGTGTATCCGGCGGCAGGCCTTACGCGATACTTTACCGGCGATACGCTGGCTATTTGCAATCTTGCTCCTACCGATCAGGATGCAAATGCCGACCTGCTGATTTCTTGCGACATCGCGGCCGCGTTTGCGTTCTAGCCCGCGTGCGCGGATACAATAGAAAGACTGAGTGCAAAGCGACCCCGCCGCCAGCTCCCCAAGCTCGGCGGCGTGGGCATTTTAGGAGGATGTTCATGGCGAACGACAGCAAGACATGGCGGTGCGGAAAGTACGAGCTCAGCTTTGACCGTCCGCGCATCATGGGCGTCCTCAACGTGACGCCCGATTCGTTTAGCGATGGCGGGGAGCACTTCGACCCGGATGCCGCCATCGAGTACGGCCTGGCGATGCTCGACGCCGGCGCCGACATCATCGACGTGGGCGGTGAGTCCACGCGTCCCGGCTTTACTCCGGTCAACCCCGACGAGGAGGCTCGCCGCGTGCTGCCCGTGGTGCGCGCGCTGGCCAAAGAGGGTGCCATCGTCTCGATCGACACGCGCCACGTGGCGGTTGCCAAGGCGGCCGTGCGCTGCGGCGCCTCGATCGTCAACGACGTGACCGGCTTCACCGATCCCAAGATGGTCGAGTTTGTTAAGACGAGCACCTGCGGCGTCATCGTAATGCACGCCGGCGAGGTCGCCGCGACCGCACGCACGCACGCAACGGTGCAGCTCGATACCTCGGCAGCGGCGTTTGTTGCCGAGAAGGCGCGCGAGGCGGCTGCCGAGGCCGCGCGTGAGGCCGAGAAGCCGGCTCGCC
>CABUUJ010000006.1 GCA_902494715.1 uncultured Collinsella sp. | reverse complement strand
GCCGCAGGAAATGATCCTGCGGCCCCGCCGCTTTATGCCGATGCGTAACGAGCGCTAGCGCTCCATGTTGGGAACGATGCTGCCCTCCGTTACTGCGCGCACGGCCAGGCGCATGATGTTGTCATAGCCGGTCTTATTGAGAATCTCCGAGATACGGCGTTTGATGGTGCCCTCACTCATAAACAGCTCGGCCGCAATCTCGCGGCGGCTTTTACCCTCGCAGGCAAGGCGCAAAATCGACAGCTCGACGTCGTCGAGGGCTGCCGTGCCCGAAAAAATGCTTTCGGGCGGCTTGGGAAACGTGCGGTAGCCCGCCAGCGTGGAGCGCATCACAGCGAACAGTTCGTCGATACCGACGTTCTTGTACACAAAGCTGTCGACACCGGCCGCACGCGCCTGATCGACAAAGGTGATCTCGGGCATGCCGGTCATGATAATGATGCGACACTCGGGCAGTTGTTCTTTAATGCGCGCCGCTGCCACGATGCCGTTGGAATCGTGCTCGGTGCACACGTCCATCAGTATCATGTCCGGGTGCTCCTTGAGCACAACGTCCAAGGCATCCGAGGCGTCGGCGATCGCGGCGACAACGGTCATGTCGGGCTGGTCACCGACGGAGCGCGCGAGGCTCTCGCGCAAGATAGCCTGGTCTTCGACGATTAACACGCGGATCATGAGCTTCTCCTTTGGACCGTGGCGCTGGAGTTCAACGGGATGGATACCGCAAGCGTAAAAGGCGGGGCGGTATGGACTTCCAGGCTGCCGCCCAGATCTTGCGCGACATGCCTCATACCTGGGATACCCGTTCCCTCGCGATACGATACGGGGGCAGGCGCACCGTCATTGGAGATGGTCATGAGTGCGACGGTATCGCCGCCATGCCCCTCCTGCCATAGGTGTACCTGGACCTGGTGGGCCTGCGCATGCTTGGTGGCGTTGGTCGAGGCCTCACGGATAATCTGCGAAAACGCCGCGGCAACGCGCGCATCCTCGGGAAGCAACCCCTCTACATCGATCTGCACGCTCACCAGATCAAAAGCATGGACGATATCGCCCAGTTGCTCTGCCGGTTCGGTGTCGCCCCCGCTGCGCAGATCGGCAGCGATTGAGCGCAGCAGCGGGTCGACCTGCTCGAGTGACTCGTCATCCAGGCGCCCCTCCTCCAGATAACGATGGAGGATGGACAGGCGCTGCCCGATCACGTCGTGCACGCGAGCGCGCATACGCAGATATGCCGCATTGTCAGCAACTTTTTTGACTTCTTCGATCTGGGTTTGGAGCTCTTGGCCCGCAAGCTCAAGCAGGTGGTTGGCTTGCGCCAGGCGATCATGAGCATGCGCATACTCTGTTACATCCAGGCCGATAATGCGCTCGAAGAGGCGGCCCGAAACCATAACGTCATCGTGCACAAACAAGCGAATCTCGGCGGGAGAAACCTCGACCACCGCCCGCGCCTCACCAAAGCGGTCCAGATTAATCCGCACGCGGTTCTGGCTGCTTTCGGGCATTTGCATGCTGAGTTTGCGCAGGTCGTTCCATGTACCGCTCATATCGCCTAGGTCGGTGGGCATATGAAGCTCCACCAGGTTTTTGCGCATGCAGCGGTTCATGAGCAGCGGACGGCCCCTCGGGTCTAGATACAGGATGCCCACGGGAATCACGTTGATGGTCTCGATCGTCGAGAACATGGTGATGTCCTCCTGGCGGTTACGGACGTCCATCAAGAGCGCCGCGACGGAACGGAACAGGAAGAACGCTCCCTCTGCGATAAGGACAACGGTCCACGCCGAGCCCATGGCAAAAACCACCGGCGGTGTAACAGCGGCAATGAGCAGCAGCTCGGCCAGCATGACGGGGCGACGATAATGCACCATAAGCACCACGCCGTAGGCAAAGATTGCGGCATTGAGCCACAGCGCTCCGCCCATTGCCCTGGCACAAACGTCAAGCGGCGCCATCAGATATGAGCCGGACGACGCGAACAAGATGAGCGCCGAAATAACTAGGTGAAGCACAAGGCTCGCCTCGTAGGCACAAATCACCTTACGGTTATAGGACGAGCGGCGCGATGCGATGAGCGGGACGTGGATCGTCTGCAGACACGCAGCCAGAGCAAAGACAACATCGAGCGCAACGATTTGGGGAAGAATGAGCGAAATCTGCATCGTCACTCACCCGCCCTCGGCATCAAGACGATCATGCGCAGCTGGCCGGGCTCGCCCTCAAGGCGGTATGCCACGTTGCGCCCTTGCAGAGCGCTTTCGAGCTCTTGCGCAGCGGGCGTCTGCGAAAGATCTGCATCATCGTTGGAAAAAAGCGTGGCGCGCAGCTCGACACTGCATCGGTCATGGTCGCCCAAGTGATACATAAGCGCCGGATGGTCGGTGGTGTAGGCAAAAAACGCAAAGTCATACACGCAGTCGTACAGGGCGCTTACCATACTGGCGTGCAACGGGCGCCGTATGGCGATAATCGAGGCGCAATCGATATCGATGGTGCGCAGGTCGCTTGCGAGCTCGTTGGCGATGAGCTGAATGCGGTCGCGATCAAAACCGCTCTCCCCGTGCTGCGCCAACGTGAGCGATCCCTTGCGCTTGCAATAGGCGACAAGCATCTTGGCGCGCTGCAACATGCGGTAACGCTCGTGCGAAGACGTTTCGTCGGTCAACGGCGGCAGCGAGCTCAGCAGGTCGTACATCCCTTCGAGCGCGCGGGCAAGCGCCTGGTCCACGTCTTGGACCAGCAAGGTCTCGGCCTCTTGATCTGCCAGGTGCGTCTTAAGGTCGTAGTCGGCAGCGAGCAGCTCGTTTTGACGCTGCAGCTCCATGCGACGGTGTGCCAGTTCACGGTTAAGCTCGTTGAGATCCGACACGTCTTGGGCAAGCAGGGCCGATCCGCCCAGCAGTGGAAAGGCTCGGTACATTACATCGGGATTGGACTCCACGGCAAAGGCATGAGCATGCCCGTGCTCCTGGGCTCGCAGCTCTTCGCACACGCCTACCGGCATTGGCTTTGACACTAGCGTGGCATAGACTTCCTGCAGGTCGCGCGTTAGAACTTTGAGGTCGAGCGGCAAGGTGTCGAAGATGCCGGCGATGTCGTGATATGACGGAATGACACCGCAATCGAGACAGATTTTCATCGCCACCACACACAAGACGCAATAGATGAGCGAGAAGTTGAGCCTCCATGCCCAGGGCACGCGCAACGCATATGAGATGGCAAAGAACGCGCCGCCCAGCAGCACGAGCGCCGCCGTGCCCGAGAAACGTTGGATGCGAAAGGACGAGGACCGGCCCACCAGGATAAAAAAGGCCACAAAGTTAAAGGCCGTCCACACGAGAACGGCGAAATAACCCCAGCCGTACGTGTAATCGTTGCTCCAGGTGTCACTTGTGCGGTCAAAGCGAAAGACCTGCTGGTGAAAATCGTTGGTGAGCACAAATCCGATAAGCAGGATGGCCACAATCCACAGCGCAGCGCAGTAGCGGCGACCCAGGCGGTGTTGCTCCAGGCCCGCAAGGCGCAGACCGCACAACTGGTAGAGCAGCGGAATGAGCGTCATGGGCACGTAGTACAGGTACCACAGCACGGTGGCATAGAACGGCGTGAACGACTTGTACTTGAGAATGACTTCGATCATCCACAGGGCGCAGATGGAGGCGATGGCAACAAGGCGGCGGCGCAACACATAGTCCAAACAGCGCAGATAGACCGATACGCCCCAGATCGAAAATAAAATTGCGGCGACAAGCAGCGGGAGAGAGCTCGAATGGACGAGCGCATCCACGACCTCTTCGGACACCTCGCTATAGGCGGGCACGGCGTTAGAAAGTTTGGGGTCGAAGGCGAACAGCGCCGGCAAGACTGCCAAAAGCATGAGGAACAGCGCGGTGATGACACCGGCGATAGCAAAGACGCGGTGGCGGTACACCTGATGTGTTATGCCAACAAGGAATCGCGGCATGGCGAAGAGCCTGCCGCCCCTGGGATCCGCCACGGGAGCGGATCGGGCGGCCGCGTGGCCGATATGTCGCTCGCGGGTACCCATAGTGCTTTTAGTGTACCGATAGATGGGTCGAAAAAGCGGGCCGCATGTCCCAAAATCCGCAGACGGCAAGGCGCCCGGCAAGCATTAACTGCTCGCCGGGCGCCTTGGTCAGGAGGCTACGGTTATCGGGAAAGCCTAGGCCAAATCTTCGCCGTTGGTGGCGATAACCTTCTTGTACCAGTCGAAGCTCTTCTTCTTGGAACGCTTGAGGGTGCCGTTGCCCGCATCGTCGCGATCCACATAGATAAAGCCATAGCGCTTGGACATCTCGCCCGTGCCGGCAGACACCAGGTCGATCGGACCCCAGGTGGTGTAGCCCAGCAGGTCAACGCCGTCCTCGGTCACCGCATCGCGCATCGCGGCGATATGCTGGCGCAGGTAGTCGATACGGTAGTCGTCGTTGATGGAGCCATCCTCCTCGACAACATCCTTGGCGCCCAGGCCGTTCTCAACCACAAACAGCGGCTTCTGATAACGGTCGTACAGGTCGTTGAGCGTAATGCGGAAGCCCAGTGGATCGATGGCCCAGCCCCACTGGCTCTCCTGCAGGTAGGGGTTCTTGGCGCCGGCGAAGGCGTTACCCTGGGTGCGCTCGACATCGGGGTTATCGGCACCGGCGGAGCAACGGGTGCTGTAATAGCTAAAGCTAATGAAGTCGACGGTGTTGGCGGCCAGGATCTCGCGGTCCTCGTCCGTCATGCCCACATCGATGCCCAGGCGCTCGAGCTTCTTGACGGCATAGGCCGGGTAGTAGCCACGGCTCTGAACGTCGACGAAGAAGTAATTGTCCTGGTTGTCGAGCTGCGCCTGGCGCACATCGCCCGGACGGCAGCTGTAGGGGTAGCAGCTACCTGCGGCGAGCATGCAGCCGATCTTGATCTCGGGGTCGATCTCGTGGGCAATCTTGGTTGCCCAAGCGCTGGCGACGAGCTCGTTGTGAGCGGCCAGGTACTCGACGGCCTCCTTGTTCTCGCCCTCCTCAAAGACCAGACCGGCACCCATAAACGGCAGGTGCAGGATCATATTGATCTCGTTGAAGGTAAGCCAGTACTTCACCAGGCCCTTGTAGCGGGTGAAAATCGTGGTCGCGAGGTTCTTGTAGAAGTCGATGAGCTTGCGGTTGCGCCAGCCGCCGTACTCCTTGATGAGGTGAATCGGGCAGTCGAAGTGCGTGATGGTCACGAGCGGCTCGATGCCGTGCGCCTGACACTCGCGGAATACGTCCTCGTAGAAGGCCAGGCCAGCCTCGTTGGGCTCGGTCTCGTCGCCGTTGGGGAAAATGCGGGTCCAAGCCAGGCTCATACGGAAGGTTTTAAAGCCCATCTCGGCAAAGAGGGCGATGTCCTCTTTGTAGTGGTGATAGAAATCGATGCCGGTCTGCGCGGGATAGTAATAGCCGTCCTCAAAGTCGAGCATCTTGCGCTGGCCGGAAACCACCGCATAGCGCTCGGGGCCGTGCGGAGCCACGTCCACGTTGGCAAGGCCGCGGCCGTCCACGTCGTAGGCGCCCTCGCACTGGTTGGCAGCCGTCGCGCCGCCCCACAGGAAGTCATTACGGAAAGCCATGCATCGATCCTTTCATACGCTGCTTGTCGTGGTTTCAGTATCCCCGCAAATAGGGCCTCGCCCAACGACAGCGACGCAGGCCGACACTTCTTTTCGCACACGGCGGCCCGGCAGCCGCCCCCGCCTGACACTTTTTGATACCGCCGCCCTACACCACCACAATGGGGACAGGCACCTTTGTGGTGGTTTGGGCCCGGTTTGTCTCGATCTGTAACAGGTAGAGACGATTTAGCCCGCTAGATGTTACAGATCGAGACAGAAGATTCTAGTCGCAGGTGATGTCGAGGTTTTGCCGACGAGACCTACGTAACCGCCTTCGCTCAGCAATTCATTTGACTGAATAGGAAAGAAAGGAAAAAATAGGAAAAAAAGGAAAGGAGACTTATGACTGAAACCATCTTCTCCCCCTCATTTGGAAATCGCCCGTCCTATCTGGTGGGTCGCGGGAACGTGATTTCGACATTCATCTCCGGTCTTGAGCAGGAGCCGGGCAATCGAGACCGAGCCATGCTCATGCTCGGCCAGCGAGGCAGCGGCAAGACGGTTCTTCTGTGGGAACTTACCGACCGCGCACGCAAGCTCGGTTTTGTTGTCGCCACACCCACCGTAGCCTCCGAAGATATGCTTGAGCGCATTGTTGAAAAAATCCAAGAAGCAGGCGAGCCTTATGTCAGCAAGCGTCATCTCCCCAAACTTTCTGGCGGTAGCTTGAGCGTCTTCGGCTTCTCAGCCGGTCTCGAGTTCACACGCGATGTGCAGGAGACCAAGAGTTTCCAGTTCAAACTCACGCAGCTGGCGCGCAAGCTGACCGAGCAGGGGCACGGCATCCTCATCCTTATCGATGAGCTCCAAGCTAATTCACCTGAGATTAGACAGCTCGTCACCGCCTATCAAGAGCTGGTCGGTGAGGGACTCAACGTCGCGCTTGTTATGGCAGGTCTCCCGGGAGCCGTCTGTGCAACGCTCAATGACCGCGTGCTGACATTTCTCAACCGCGCTCGCAAGGTCACGCTCGAACCGCTTTCAGTCGGAGATGTCGATGCCTATTATCAGCGGGCTTTCGAAGAGCTCGACCTTGATATTCCAGGCGACCTTCGCCTCCGTGCCGCTCGCGCAACCCAAGGCTCGCCCTATATGCTGCAGCTCATCGGCTATAACATCGGCAATCGCTGCAAGACAGGAGAACACGTAACGCCAGAGCAAGTCGACGGAGCTATCGAAGCGTCAAAAGCCGATTTCGAAAACGATGTTTGTGAAACGACGCTCGCCGCGCTATCGGGCCAAGACGTCGCGTTTCTCGACGCAATGACTGATGACGAAGACGCCGTTTCGCGCATTTCCGATGTAGCGAAACGTATGTCAGTCACACCCGACTATGCGCAAAAGTATCGCCGGCGCCTCATCGACGCCGGCGTAATCGAACAGGCGCGCCGCGGTTATGTGCGTTTCGCCGTTCCATATATGGCTGACTATCTGCGCAGCCAAACTCTAGGCAGCCACCACAAAGGGGACAGGCACCTTTGTGGCGGCTTGGACCCGGTTTGTCTCGATCTGTAACAAGTAGAGACGATTTAGCCCGCTAGATGTTACAGATCGAGACAGAAGATTCTAGTCGCAGGCGATGTCGAGGTTTTTGCCGATGAGACCTACGTAGCCGCCTTCGGCTGCCTTGGGGCTGTCAGCATGGCAGAGAACCCACTTGTCGGCCTTCCAGTAGCAGTAGCTGTCACCGGTGGCAGGCATGTCGGCTGCGGCCTCGGGGCGCGGGCCGTTGGTGCCCGCCGGCAGCGCCACCATCACCTGGAAGCCGCCTTCGTCGACCATGCAGGGCGTATAGTGGAGCGTGGTGTTGAAGACCTCAACAACCGTACCCGCCGGCACGCGGAACGCCTTGACGCACGCGGTGTCGAGCTTGCCGTCCTCGATCTCCCAGCGATGCGCCACGAGCAGAATAAAATCGCGGGCGCCCAGGTTAAACTCGCTGGCGCGGTGGTACTCCAGGCAGTTGAGACGCGTGTTGTGACCGTTGCACCAGCCGAGCTGGAAGGGACGGCCGCCAAACATGAGAAAGCCCAGTTTATCGGCATCCTTGACGCCCTCGAGCTCCGGCGCGCTTGCAACGTACTTGCTGCCCTCGGGAATGGGCGTGGCAGAGAGTGCCTCGAGCACGGGCGACGTGAGCTCGGACGGGACGTCATCCCAAACGTTGCCATAGGATTTGAACTCGGGATCGTTGACAGAGTAGATATGCATGTTCACTCCTGTTCGTAAATGTGACTATACGAACATTCTAGAACAAACATGAGCGATTTTGAACGCTCGTCCCGACCAATCAACAAAAAGGCGCCCCCGCATAAGCGAAGGCGCCCAATGCGCTCGTTTTGGGCGATAAAGCTCTTACGCCTGCTGATAGTGCAGGTGCTTCTCGTCGATATCGGCCAGGTCGCGGTTGAGGTAACGGCGTGCGAGCCAGTTAGCCATAGGAAGGTTCTGGTCCAGGTAGTTACCGCACTCCTCGGGAGCGGCACCGGGGACATCGCCCTCAAAGTCGGCGACAAACTCAAACAGCTCGCGGACGAGCGGCAAGATCTTCTCGCTCGTCAGCTCGCCAAAGACAACCAGGTAAAAGCCCGTGCGGCAGCCCATGGGGCCAAAGTAGACAATGCGGCTCGACCACTCGGCATGATTGCGGAGGAACGTCGCGCCCAGGTGCTCGATGGTGTGGCACTCGGCCGTGTTCATGACCGGCTCCTTGTTGGGCGTGGTCAGGCGCAGGTCAAACGTTGTGACGGCGGCACCGGTCGCCGGATCGCGGTCGATGCGGCTCACATACACGCCGGGCTCAAGCAGCAGATGATCAACAGAAAAGCTGGCGATGCGCTCCATGGCAAATCCTCTCGATAGTCAAATTGGGACGGGGCTCTTTTAGCTGGTTCGAATGGTCGCACCAATCATACCAGTCAAAAAAGCCCCGTCCCAAAAAGACAACTTAGCCCAGGACGCGGGCCATGCGCGCCTTGAACTCGGACAGGAAGCGCGGGGCGTCGACGGTCAGCGCCACGAGTGCGCTCTTGTCCGGATCGGACAGGCGGCGCTCATCGCAGATGGTGCGACCGCGGTACTCGCCCAGCAGATCAACACGCAGGTTGCAGCCGAGCGCACCTACGAGCGTGGGGTCGATCGCCACGGCAACGGCCAGCGGATCGTGCAGCGCACAACCACCCAGGTAGGGTGCGTTCATCTCGTACGAGCCAATGTAGTGCTCGACCATGCTCGCAAATGCGCAGCCCGCCATGGTGCCCGAGCCCGTCCAGCCGGCAATGTCGCGGCGTGTGAGCACTACGCGATGCGTCACGTCCAGACCCACCATGGTGAGCTTACGGCCCGAGCGCAGCACCGCGTCGGCTGCCTCGGGGTCGCTCGCCATGTTGGCCTCGGCGCCCGCGCTCACGTTACCGGGCACGGTAAGGGCGCCGCCCATCACGACCACGCGGCCGATGGACATCATCGCCGCCGCATCGCGCTCCAGGGCGAGCGCCAGGTTGGAGAGCGGGCCAGTCGCTACGTAGACCAGATCGGGACCATAGGTGCGCGCGGCATCGATCAGATAATCGACCGCAGCGTTGCCGTCGGCCGAGGTCGCCCCCACCGGCTCGTAGGGCGACGCGGGCACGCTCGCGCCGCCGATGCCGTTCTTGCCGTGAATGAGCGCGGTGGACGCCGGCGGCGTATAGGGCTCAGTCGCCTGCAGAGGACGGTCGGCACCCAGGTACACCGGAACCTCGGGGCGACCCAGCAGATCGAGCACCGCCAGGCAATTGTGCGCCGATTGCTCGACGCGCACGTTGCCAAAGCACGTGGTGATGCCCACGAGCTCCACCTCGGGGCTCGCGATGGCATAGGCCAGCGCCATCGCATCGTCCACACCCATATCCAGATCAAGGATCAGCTTCTTGATTGCCATTGTTCTACTCCGCTTCTCCGTCTTTATCGTTTAACCAAACCAATGTTCAACTTCGGCGCGCGTGGGAATCGATTGCTGAGCGCCCAGGCGCGACACCGTCACTGCCGAGGCGCGAGCACCCGCGACCATGCACTCAAAGAGCGGCAAGCCCTCTAGGCGAGCCGCCGCCAACGCGCCGATAAACGTATCGCCGGCGGCCGTGGTATCGACTACCGCACTCGAAAGTGCCGGCATGCGCAGCAGCTCACCGCCATCGCCGAGCGTAACCGAGCCGGCACCGCCCAGCGTGATGACCGCGGCGCCGGCGCCCTTGTCGAGCAGCGCATTGAGCGCGGCGACGCAACTCACATCATCCGTGGGCAGAATGCCCGTCAGAACCTGGCACTCGGTCTCGTTGGGGCAGACCAGGTCGACCGCAGGCCAGACCTCCGCAGGTAACTCGCAGGCGGGCGCTGGATTAAAGACCGTATAGAACCCCAGCTCGTGAGCGCAAACAAGCGCCTCGGCCGTCGCCGCAAGGTCACATTCGCCCTGGGCGATAAAGACGCTTCCGGCAGCCGGGGCAATCTCGCTGGCGTCGCCGTCGAGCTCATCGGCCACCAGACGCCTCAGCGCGCAGGCGACGTCCTCGCCCGTAAGCGCATGATTGGCTCCCGGCGACAGCACGATGCGGTTGTCGCCCTCACAGCGAATGATGGTCGCCGTTCCCGTCTCCACATCATCGCGACGCGCCACAAAGTCACAGTTCACGCCAGTATCTTGGAGCCCCGCCACGAGCGACATGCCAAATGCGTCACAGCCGACCGCGCCGATCATGCACGTGCGCGCACCCATGCGCGTGGCGGCGACGGCCTGGTTAGCGCCCTTGCCACCGGCGTTGGTGATAAAACCGCTGCCGCCGACGGTCTCGCCCGCGCGCGGCATGCGCTCGCACGCCACCGAAAGGTCCATGTTCATGCTGCCGAACACCGCAACGATGCTGTGATCCGCCATGGAAACCTCCTCGTCTTCAGGCTTTGTGCCCACCGTCGACCATCGATTGTGCACTCTCGCACCCCCTATAACTTTAGTCCACTTTGATGTGGACGCGCGCTTGAGCTTGCGCCAGCAGCAAGCATTCACAGGAGCAGGCAGCTACAATGAATACGTGCTGATTATTCTCGTCATTGGATGATGTTTTATGGAACAATTCTCGCAATCGGGCTCGCGCGGTCGACGCCGCACGGGCAACGAGCCGGCACCGCACGAACGCGTGAAGGGCGAACGCCGTGCCAACGAGCCGCGACGCACCGCGAGCCCCCATCGCGCTTCTGCCAACAACGCGGGCCGCGCCAACACTCCCGCCGCGGAGCAGACGCCCGCTCGCCCCAAGTCCCGCTACATCCCTGCACTCGACGGTCTGCGTACGCTCGCCGTCGTCGCGGTGGTGCTCTATCACCTTAACCTCACGTGGGCTCAGGGCGGCCTGCTTGGCGTCACGATCTTCTTTGTGCTTTCGGGCTATCTGATCACGCGCTTGCTGCTCAACGAAGTCGCTAAGACCGGACGCATCGACCTCAAGAGCTTCTGGATTCGCCGCATCCGTCGCCTGGTCCCCGCCGTGGTAACGGTAGTGTTTGTAACCTGCGCGCTGTGCACTATCTTTAACCACGTGATGCTCACCAAGATGCGCCCCGACATCCTGCCGTCGCTGCTGTTCTTCAACAACTGGTGGCAGATTGCCCAAAACGTCTCGTACTTCAATGCTCTGGGCGACCCCTCGCCGCTCACGCACTTTTGGTCGCTTGCCATCGAGGAACAGTTCTACCTGATTTGGCCGCCACTGCTGTTTGCCATGGTATCCATGCATGTGAGCAAGCCCAACACGCGCCGCGTGGTTCTGGGCCTTGCCGCGGTATCTGCCCTAGCCATGATGGTGCTTTACAACCCTGCCGCCGACCCCAGCCGCGTGTACTACGGCACCGACACCCGTGTGTTCTCGCTGCTGCTGGGTGCCTGGATGGCCTTTATCCCCGATCGCGACCTGGCGCCGGTGCGTCTCGCTCGTCGCTTGGGGCTCAATCGCCTAGCTGGCGCCGCCAAGCACGGCAAGAACGCCGAGGGCAAGCCTGGCGAGAAGGCCGACGAAGCAGCCGAGACCGTCCCGGCACAGCCGAGCGCCCTCGTGCGTTTTTGGTCCTCGCCCGCATCCATCGATGTGTTGGGCGTCGTGGGTCTGGTTGGCCTTGCCGCCATGGTCGCGCTCACCAACGGCTACACCGCCTTCCAGTATCGCGGCGGCACGCTGTTATGCTCCATCCTCACGCTCATGGTCATTGCCGCCTGCGTGCAGCCCCAGGGAATGGTTGCCCGCGCGCTGTCCGCCGAGCCGCTCGTGTGGGTTGGCAAGCGCTCGTACAGCATCTACCTGTGGCACTATCCCCTGCTGTTGCTCATGAACCCGGTCGCCAACATCAACGATACACCGTGGTGGCAGTACATTTTGCAGGTGCTGTTGGTGGTCGCCGTGGCCGAATGCTCATATCGCTTTATCGAGACGCCGTTTAGAAAGGGCGCCTTTGGACGCACCGTATCCGAGTTCCGCGACGGCACCGCCACGCCCGCCAACTGGGCGCGCGCGCACGTCCCTGCCTGCGCAACCTGCGCTGTCGTGTTGGTCGTTGCACTGGGCGGCCTGATCTTTGTGCCGGAGACCTCCGCACTGAGCGGTGAGGGCGCCGAGGTCCTCAACAAGGAAGCAAAGAACACCGCGCCCACCGACCAGCAGGCGGCCGACGACACCGACAAGGACAACGACGGCTTCCCCGACGGCTCCTACGACCTGTTGATGATCGGTGACTCCGTGTCGCTGCGTGCCGTGGACACCTTTGACGGCGTGTTCCCGCACAGCCATATCGATGCCGAAAAGGGCCGCCAGTTTGATGCGGGCCGCGCGACATTTGAGGGCTATATCCAGCAGAACCTTGCCGGCAAGATCGTGGTCTTTGCCCTGGGCACCAACGGCTTGGTAACCGACGACCAGATCGACGCCATCATGGCCGATGCAGGAGATAAGCGTATTGTGGTGTTTGTGAACACGCGCAGCCCGCAGCCGTGGGTTGGTTCTACCAACCAGGCCATCGCCAACGCCGCTACGCGCTACAAGAACGTGCGCGTTATCGATTGGTACGGATACAGTGCCAACCGCAACGACCTGTTCGATGGCGACGGCACGCACCTTTCGAACACGGGTGTGACTGAGTACCTCAACTTGATCCACGATGCCGTCAAGAAGGACCTGCCCGTGCATCCCGAGGATCACGTCAACGATCCGCAGCCGGCAGCCGTCAAGTCTGCCACCGACGCACTCGTCAATGCGCTCGCTCTCAAGCCGCACAAGCTGGGCACCGACAAGTAACCCACAGCACAAACTTCCCACATCCGGAAGGGGGCGCCTGCCACGGCAGACGCCCCCTCCGGCAGTTAGGGACGTTCCTTATGTGCCGGCACCTAGGGACACTCCTGACACAGCCGAGGAACGCCCTCCTTGCTACCGAATTCTGGGCGCCTCGCCACCCCGAGCGTTGTTTCCAAGCCCCACGCCCGCAGCAAACAACCCAAAATCACTCTTTTCGAGCCGGCTCCAAGAGGCTGTGGGCAAAAAAGGGCAAATATGAGTACTGTTACCATTTTAGTAGCAGGCAAAACCACCCAAAATGACGTCCGAGCGACCCCTACAACCCCCTAAAGCAGCCAACCTGACTGGTTTAAGGCGTATTGAAGCCAATTTTAGTGAACATACTAATGGTTATGTTCATTATCTATTCAGATGTAAATGCTATTCACTTAGCAACAGTACTCATATTTGGCATTTTTTGTCCATTGCTATATAACTAACACCCTATAGCAGACAAAAAACAGGCCGCAGCCCATGGCGGCGGCCTGTTTGGAGTCCAAAAGAGGCGCTAAGCGCTGTAGCCCATCGCTTGCAGCACAAACATAACGACTGTCAGCACCGTAATCACGGCGATAGTCGCCCAAGTGAGCACGTTCCACACGCGGCCGTTGCGGTTGGCACCCATAATGTGACGGTCGGCGGCGATAACCACCTGGAACACCAGAACCACGGGCAGCAGCACGCCATTGATGACCTGCGAGGTCATCATAATCTGGAACAGATCGACGCCGGGCATAAGTACCAGCACGGCAGAGATACCGATGATGGCCGTAATGATGCCGCGATAGACCGGGGCCTCGTCCCAGCTGCGGTCGGCACCGCGCTCCCAGCCAAATGCCTCGCAGATAGCGCTCGACGTAACGCCCGGCAGCACGCAGGCAGCCAAGAAGCTCGCCGCGACCAGGCCCGAGGCAAACAGTACCGTGGACCACTGACCCGCAATAGGCTCCAGCGCGCGGGCGGCATCGGCAGCATCGCTAATCTGAATACCCGCCGGGAACAACACCGTACCGGTCGTGATGATAATAAAGCCGGCAATGACATCGGCGGCAAGCGAGCCGCTCACGGTATCGATGCGCTGCAGCACGATATCGTCCTCGCCCGCGTTCTTATCGACCACGTTGTTCTGCGCCAAGAAGATCATCCACGGCGCGATGGTGGTACCGATCGTTGCGACCACGAGCGACACGTAGCTGGGGTCATTTTGAATGTTAGGCACGACCAAGTCGACCGCGACCTCACCCCAGTTGGGGCCGGCCATAAACGCGGCGACAATATAGGTCACGAACACGCAGCTCACCAGCAGCAGAATCTTCTCGATGCGCTGGAAACTACCCGACATGGTAAGCATCCACACCAGCAGCGCCACCAACGGCACCGAGATGCTCGCCGGCACACCAAAAAGAGCAAGGCCGCTGGCGATGCCCGCAAACTCCGAAATGGTCACAGCCGTGTTGGCGATCAACAGCGCCGCCATAGCAAGTACACTCTTGCGCACGCCAAAGCGCTCGCGAATGAGCGATGCCAGGCCCTTGCCCGTGACGCAGCCGCAGCGCGCCGCGGTCTCCTGCGTCACGATGAGCAGCACAGTCATGACGGGAAGCATCCAGAGCATCTTGTAGCCATAGCTGGCGCCCGCGCTGGAATACGTTGCAATGCCGCCGGCGTCATTGCCCGAAAGCGCCGCCAGCAGACCGGGACCCATAGCGCCAAAGATGGCCGCGATGGTCAACTTTTGCTTGGTACCCGACTTTTGCTTGGTATTTTGCACGCGACCACCTAACCCATGACCGACATGGTGAGCAGCACCGCAGCAGCGCAGTACGCAACACACGAGATCATGACGGCGATGACGTTCATGGCGGTACCCGACGTGTTGAGGTCATGCTCGTCACGCCAGAACAGCACCATCAGGTAAATCACGGCGCTCATATTGCCAACCAGGCAAATGATAGCAGCGATATTAAAGCACCCGGTAAAGAGTTGCTCCTCAAACATGGGCGCATCGAGGAACGCAGCGGTGCGCACCAGCTGGGCGCACAGATAGGTCATGAGCGACAGAATCAGGCCCATGCCCGTGCTCTGGAAGAAGAACCCCAGATACGGCTTGGGCTCGTCGTCGTGACCGTCATACTCCAGGAAGTAGTTCTTGACGAACGACACCATGCGCGAGGCCGCCAACAGCACGAGCGGCATGGCGCACATGGGGAACACCACCAGATGCGCGGAGCCGAGCGCCGTCCCCAGCACCGTTGCCATGATGCACGAGGCAATGCCCCATACAACAACCCAATACTGGCGGTGCACAAACCAGCTGAGCACATTCGTCGAGTCGTCCGACGCGCTATCGCCCGAGCCGACGCCTGCGATCTGCAGGTCCTCCTGGTGCTCCTCGGCGATAACGTCCATGGCGTCGTCAAAGGTCACGATACCCAGGATGTGGCGGTTCTCGTCGCAGACAGGGATGGCAACCAGGTCGTACTTGGTCATCTCGTCCGTTACGTCTTCCTGGTCCTCGTCGGGCGACACATAGACCAGGTCGCGATAGGCCAGCTGACCCAGCGTGGCGTCGCGGTCGGCTACGATCAGCGTGCGCAGCGAAAGCACGCCGGTGAGCATGCCACTCGGATCCTCGGTATAGACGTAGTAGACGCTCTCGAAGTCCTCGTCGAGCTCGCGAATCGCCTCGATGGCGTCACCGACCGTTGCCGTGGCGGGCAGGGAGACAAACTCCGAGGTCATGATGCGGCCGGCGGTGTTGTCCTCATACCCCAACAGGTTACGAATCGCCTTCTCCTCCTTGACGCCCATCAGGCGCAGGAGCTTCTCGGCCTTCTCGTAATCGAGCTCGTCGATCAGGTCGGCTGCATCGTCCGGGTCCATCATGGCCAGCATCGACGATGCGTCGGTGTCGGACAGACCCTCGAGCATCTCGGTCATAAGCTCGTCGTCATCGAACTCCGAGATGGCCTCGGCGGCCTGGGCAGTATCGAGCTGCGCAAACACCTGCGCACGCAGGCGCGGGTCGAGCTGCTCGATAATGTCGGCGATGTCGGCAGGGTGCAGCTCGCCGAGCGTCTTGTGCGACACCGAGAGTTGAATGTTCTTGGTCGAGCGGTCGAGCAGGTCCATGTAGGACCAAGCGATGATATCCTCACTGAGCGGCTTGCCCAGGTGCTTCATAAAGCCTTCGACGATATGCTCGAGCGCGGGGCTGATGGCGCGTAGCAGACCGCGAGCACCGACCTCGGCGCCCAGCAGGCGCAGCTGGTTTTCGCCCGACATGGAAAACTTGATGTCGTTGACGCGCACGACCTTCATGCCCTGCGTGTCGACGATCTGTTTGTTGAGCACGTCGCGCGCCAGCAGGAGCTCGGTCGGTTGCAGGTACGAAAAACGGATTTCGGTGGCCGGCGACTTAAGGTGCACACCCGTCTCGTCGATACGGTCGACCCATTTGCGCCAGCTGATCATAAACGGCGTCTTGCCAGGCCCGCGGAACGCGAGCGACGTCACATGTGGAAAAACTTCGCCGGTAGCAATACCAAAATCGTTCACAACGCCGAGCTTTTCGCCATCGACGTCCAAGACCGGCAATTTGAGCATCTCACTCAGATAATTCAATGGTGCTCCCCATCATTATTCCTCCGGACGCGGCCGCGCGTGCGGCGTCCGGGGGCTTCTGGATATGTATACGCATGCGCGGGCGGTACGCCGCTCGACGCTTACACCCCGTGCATGCGCAAAAAGCACCTGCATGGGGTCATCGACTGTATGGTCGAGGTTTGGATTTCACCTGCAACCTTTCTCTTGACCCTCATTAACCGCAGTAACTATAGCATCAGCATCGCGCTGCGGCACCGAATTTATGCGCTGCACATTGCAGGCATACCAAACGCTGACGTATCCGTGACATAGCCATTCGGGACGTTCTTAAATGACTAGTCTGTGGTGTCATCATCCTCGGCGAGTTGGGGGAACACGGCGTTTTTGGGCATGGTGACCTTCGTCAGCGAGGTGAGCTTTTTGCTCAGCGATGTATCCGTCTTGACCAGATCGCTCAACGTCACGATCTTGTAGCCGTCGGCGACAAGGCCATCGATAATCTGCGGCAGCGCCTCGAGCGTCTGCTCGGCGCACTCATCACTATCGGTGAGCAGCACAATATTGCCCGGCGTCATCGAGTCGAGCACGGTCGATACTTGCTCGTCAGCGCCGTTGAGCAGCCAGTCGCCCGAATCGATATTCCACGAAACCACGGCGGACACCAGGTCCATCGAGTCGATCCAGTTTTGCTCGTCAAACGCGGCGTAGGGGGCACGCAGCAACATCGTCTCGACGCCGGTCGCCGACTTAATTGCTTCGGTGCCCTTGGTGATCTGCTTGCGCACCGTCTCACGATCCTCGCCCTTGAGCGAATCATCGCTGTAGCTGTTGGAGCCGACCTCGCACCCGGCATCGACAATCGCTTTGGCAGTAGCGGGCGAGGCCTCGGCCGCATCGCCCGAAAGGAAGAACGTCGCCGTGACGCCCTTTTCCTTGAGCACCTGCAAGATCTGCTTGGTCGCGCCGCTCGGACCCTCGTCAAATGTCAGGGCCACGTACTTTTCGTTGCCCTTGGGCGCTACGCTTGCGCACTCGACCACGCAGTCGGTGGCGGGCACAACCTCGCCGCGGTCCTGCGTCTTGCCCGACTGCTCGCCGACCCATACCTCGGAGCGGCCCTGAACGCCCCAGGTTTTGACATACTCAATGGCGCCCGTGCCCTCGACCTTAAGCTTTGGCTCGATAGTCGTGGCCTGGACCTCGTGCTTTTCGTACACGTTGCGGCCGTCCTTGACCGTCACCTTCTCGCCACCCGTAAGCTCGCGACTATCCCATTTGCCTTGCTTCACGCGCTTGCCGTCGACCTTCACCGACAGCTTTTCGCCGCCATGGCGCTTGAGCACGCTGTCGTCGACTGCCAGCAGATCGCCGGCGTCGTACGTTTCGGTCAGGCTTTGATCGTCGATAAGATTCTGCAACGTAGAGCCCACGCGCACCGCGGTCTTTTGCCCGTTGAGTTCCACGTCCACGCTGCGGTTGACGTAGCCCACGACGGCAGCGATAAACAGCACGAGCGCGCAACCCACGGCGATGAGCGCATAGGGCAGGCGGGACGGTCGACGCGGCGAGCGCCCGTTGCCGATGCGCGCGCTGCGATCGCTAAACCCACGGCTATGGTTGAGGTACATCGCGCCGGGCTTACGGCGACGTCGACGCTGACCGCTGGGCAGCTGCCCCAGGTCGCGGCGCGCCGTCGGACGCGCACCCGAGTGCCCGTTTAAGTTAGATCCGTTTTGGCGCATGTGCCCTCCCCCATAAACACAGCGAGCCGGAGCAACATGTCTCCGGCTCGCCTCCCATCATTTGGTACGTCGCTATTTGCTAGCTTTTGACGAGCCCCCGCTCGCCTTTTGATATTCGTCCTTAAAGGCCTTGAACATACCGCGCGTCTTGCCGAGCTGCTTGCCCAGCGCGCGGCTGCCCTTGTCCACGGCGACCGATCCCTTGTCATCGAGCACCTTGGCGCCCTTCTTGACCTTATCGCCCACCACGACACTGGCCTCGGCAGCCTTGGCGGCCGCGCCGCCCGAATACCCAAGCGTCTTGACCTCGTCCGAGACAATCATCGCGCCGTTCTCGTAGCCGCGCAGCATCGTCGGTGGCACCTGCGTGTCGCCCACCAACATGCTCGATGCGGCGCTGGCGGTCACATAGAACGTCTGCACAATGCCCGAGCGCGGCTTGAACTCAACGTCCGAGCAGTAGCCCACGACATCGCCCGATTCCGTGCGCACGTCCATGCCAACCCAGATGATGCAATCGTCCAGGTTGATATCGAGGCGCTTGGCCGCGGCGGCATCGTAGGTGCCCTTGACGTCGTCGACCGCGACAGCACCCTCATAGATACCGATGGCATCGAGTGCCACAAAGCGGTCGGGGCGCTCGATCATGCCCGCGATATCGGACTGGCGGACCATAAAGCCCACCACGCGCGTGCCGCCCGGGGTAAAGACGGGAAAGTGAATCTTGCCGAGCTTTTTAGGGCTGCGCGGCGTGCCGTCCTTTTTGGTGCGCTTGTCTTCGGCAGGCTTACGATAAACCTTGACGCCGACAAAATCCCCTGCGCGCATTATGCCTCGGTCGAGGACTCCGTGGCCTCGGTGCCGGCCTCGGTGACGTTCTCGACCACGACGTCGGCAGCGGGCGTCACGTTGCCGCCCGAGATGGCATCGTTGAGCTGCTCGCGAAGCTGGTCCATGCGCTCGCGGGCCAGGTCGACCTTGGCGCGCAGGTCATCGGTCTTGGCGTCGACCATCGGACCAAAGTCGTTGACCGCGGCACGAGCCTCCTCGGCACTGTGCTCGTAGGTGTCACGCATGTTGTCCCAGGCGTCATTGGCGATATCGGCGGCCATGGCGCGGGTCTCGGCACCCGAGCGCGGGGCCAGAGCAACGCCGATGATAGCGCCGGCGGCAGCACCAAAGAGCGCACCGGAGACAAAGCTGAAAGTCTTTCCCATGATCATTCCTCTCCTGCGGGCACCTCGATGCCCACCGTTTGAATGCTGTCCATTATACCCGCAGCGCAACACTTGCCGTCGCGCTCATCTGCGTACGGTAAAAGCGCAGGTACATGATGGTGATAAGCGAGTGAGTCTACTCCTGCGGCATAGCAGGCATGGCGACCGTGGCGGCCGGGTTCTCGCCGGCGCCATCGACGAGCGGCAGGTTGCCCTCGTGCGCCGAGCCGGACGGAGCCGTTGCCGCACCACCAAAGACGGCCGCGGGGGCCTCGTGGTTCTCGGCGACCGCACCCTCGGTATCGATTGGCATCTGCGGCTCGTCGTCAAAGCTCGGAACGCCTTGGGGCTCCGCAGACTCGGGCTCAGCAGGCGCCTCGGCAACGGGCTCAGTGTCGGCGTCGGCAGGAGCGTCGCCCTCGGGCGCATCCTCGGCCACGTCCTCGCCGTTCGCAGCGGCAACGGCCTCGTGCGGGTCCTTGCCCTCGGCCTCGGCACGCATGCCCAGCACCAGGTTGCGCAGGCCCGCGACCGTGCCTTCCACGTCGGGGGCCGGCTGGTCAGCGTGCAGGTACGCCCAGTCCATCATAAAGGTCGCCGATGACAGCGCGCCAATGGCCAACGCGTCATCGGGACACGAAAGCTCGACCTCAAAGACACGCTCATCATGCTCGCTCACGCGCGTGCGACCGCACGAGATGCTGCCGGCAAGACCGGTCTCGTTCATGAGCTCGACCGTCACGTGCTCCAGCAGGTGGCAAAGCTCGGTCTGGCCCATGCAGTCCTGGAACTCACGGCCCGAATCGCCCAGGCACAGATGCTTGGCAATCGCGGGCACCAGGTAGTACACGCGCGCCGTGGCCTCGATATCCTCCGAGGTCATGAGCGGCATGCCGGGGTTCACCAGCACGTGCGCGCAAATCTTGTCCTCGCTGACGGTGACCTTAAGGATGTTGAACAGGCCTGCCATAACTCTCCCCTACTCTTCCTTGTCCTACTCGTCGCCATCGTGCGGATCCGCAGAGCCCGCACCCGACGCCGCCGGCTTCTCTGCCGAGGACTCGGAATCCTTCTTATCGGTTTCGGCCGGAGCGATCACGCGAATGAGCGAGATGCGCTGGCCACGCATCGACTGTACCTTGAACTTGTACCCCGCGACCTCAAACACCTCTCCGATGTCGGGCACCGAGTCGCAAAGCTCCAAAATCCAGCCGGCGATGGTCTCATAATCATCGCTTTCCTCGAGCGGCCAACCAAGCTCAATCGCGTCATCGCACGAAAAACGCCCATCGACGAGCCACTCGCGGCGCGAAAGACGCGTGAGGTACTTGTTGTCGGGGTCGAACTCGTCCTCAATCTCGCCGACGATCTCCTCGACGATGTCCTCGATGGTGATGATGCCGGCCGTGCCGCCGTACTCGTCCACGACGACCACGATCTGGTCGTGCGAGGTCTGCATCTCGGACAGCAGCGGCAGGATGTCCTTGGTGTCGGGCACAAAGGTGGCGTCGCGCAAATAGCCGGCGATGGGCTGGTCGCCCTTGCCGTCGAGCGCGGGCTGGATCAGGTCCTTGATGTGTGCGATGCCCGCGACGTTGTCGGGGTCCTCGTGATAGACGGGGATGCGGCTGAAGCCGGTCTGGCGCATGGTGGACAGCACGTCGGCAACCGTCTCGTCGTCCTCGCACATGGTGGTGTCCACGCGCGGCACCATGACCTCGCGGGCCACGGTGTCGCCCAGGTCGAAGATCTCGTGGATCATGCGCTTTTCCTCGTCGAGCAGGTCATCCTGCTCCGAGACCATGTACTTGATCTCTTCCTCCGAGACGTTCTGGCGATCATCGGCGCTCTTGATGCGCAGGATGCGGGCCAGGCCGTCGGAGCAGGCACCGGTCAGCCACACGAGCGGGCGAGCGATCTTTTGGAACACGGAGAGCGGTCCCACGACCTGCTTGGATACGCCCTCGGCGTTAGCGAGGCCGATGCGCTTGGGCACAAGCTCGCCGATCACGATGGACACAAAGGCGACGGCGACGGTGATGATGACCGGCGCCAGGCCGCGCGCGATGGCGGAAAGCGGCGCAATGCCAAAGCTCATGAGCCACGTGGCAAGCGGGTCGGACAGGCTCGTCGAGGCAACGGCGGACGAGGCGAAGCCCACGAGCGTGATGGCGACCTGGATGGTGGCCAACAACTGATCGGAGTCGGCGGCGAGCTGGACGGCGCGCTCGGCGCGCTTATCGCCCTCCTCGGCATCGTGCTCCAGCACGGCGCGCTTAGCCGTGGTGAGCGCCATCTCGGACATGGAGAAGTAGCCGTTGATAAGCGTCAGGACGAGCGTGGTAATAAGGGAGATGGTTATGTCCATCGGGAGTTTCTCGAACCTCCAAGATTCGGGACGTCAGGGTAAAACGTTGATGGCGGATACGGCAATTGTGCCGGTCGCCCGCGCGAGCGGGGCCGTGGGCGCGGTCGCTAGATTACGAAGAGGATCACCGCCATGAACTGGAAGATGCTGCCAGCGAGCACCCACAAGTGGAAAACACTGTGCAGATAACGCACGTTTTTGGCGATATAGAACGGCACGCCCACGGTATAGCACACGCCGCCGACGGCGAGCAGGGCAAGCGCGACGGGGTTCAGCAGCGCCACGAGCTCGGGCAGCTTAAAGACGACGAGCCAGCCCATCAGCAGGTAGACCAGGCCACTTACCCAGTGCGGTTGACGCTCGCGCAAAAAGCACTCGAGCGCGATGCCGATGATGGCGATGGCCCACACGGCAAAGAACAGCATAGGGCCGCCGTCGTTTGCAAGCGTGATGAGGCAAAACGGCGTATAACTGCCGGCTATGAGCAGGTAGATGCAGCTGTGGTCGATGATGCGAAACACGCGCTTGGCGCCCGCGGGCTGAATCGCATGGTAGAGCGTGGAGGCAAGGTATTCGAGAATAATGCTGACACCATAGACAATCGCCGCGGCCATGTGGGCCGGGCCTCCGCCGCGCAGGGCAGCGAATACGATCAGGAGCACCAAGCCAGCGATACCCAGCAGGCAGCCGACGCCATGGGTGACGGAGTTCATGATCTCCTCGCCCACCGTGTAGTGTGGAACGGCCGCGGTCTTGGGTCGCGGCTTAGAACTGTCGCTCGAATCGGACATGCCGGTTACATCCTCCAACGTAAAGAGTTCTCAACACTATATCAAAGCGTCTGGGTGCGTGCGAAATTTGCACCATATGTGACCCTTTGTTTACCCATTCCTTGCTTGTTGACGCATCAACGGCGAACATCCATAATGCGCTTGTTTTAAATGTTGATGTATTAACATCTTATAGGAGAATACCGCATGGCTCAAAACGAACGTTCCCATCGAAAGCTCAAGATAGCCGGCATCGTTGCGCTGGTGGTTGTCGTTGCGCTGCTCGGATTTGCCGGCAACTTTTTGTTTGACTTTGCCCTGAACCCCCAAGCGCCGTACACCATGAAGATGATGCAGGATAGCAAGAACGACAAAAAAGGTGAACAGCCGGATGCCGAGGACACCGAGGCGCGGGCGTGGTTTAAGGAGAACCGCGAGAGCAGCAGCCTCACCGCAGATGACGGAACCGAGCTTGCCGCTTGGTATTTTGCTGCGTCGGAGAGCACGCACGACTACGCCGTCTGCCTCCATGGATATACCAACGAGCCCATCGGCATGGCCCGATACGTCAAGCGATTCCACGACCGCGGCATGAACGTGCTCGCGCCTGCCGCCCGCGCCCACGAGCGCTCCGGCGGCGACTATATCGGCATGGGCTGGCCCGAGCGCCTCGACGTCGTCGCATGGATCGAGCGAATCGTTCAGGCTGACCCCGAGGCGCGCATCTTGGTCTTTGGCGAGTCGATGGGTGCGGCAACCGCCATGAACGTCGCGGGGGAATCTCTGCCTGCAAACGTAAAATGCATTATCGAGGACTGCGGCTATACGAGTGTTTGGGACGAGTTTTCTCTGCAGCTCAAGGACGTGTTCGGCCTGCCCAGCTTTCCCTTGCTCGATGTAGCGAACTTGGTGTGCAACGTGCGCGCGGGCTACGACTTTCATGAGGCGAGCAGTGTGGAGCAACTCAAACACGCGACGGTTCCCATGCTGTTTATCCACGGCGACCAGGACACCTTTGTGCCGTACAGTATGCTCGACCAAAACTACGAGGCGTGCGCCAGCAAGGTCAAGCAAAAGCTCACCATCCATGGCGCCACCCACGCCAAGAGTGCGCAAGTTGACCCTGAGCTCTACTGGAACACGGTCGACGACTTCCTCGACGAGTATTTTTAGGCAAATAGTACGGTTTACTGGCCTATCTGACCCCCTAGCACTTCCGAAAAGCCGCCCGTGGGCACTGTGCTCACGGGCGGCTTTTGCTAACAGTTGTGCTACAAAGGCGCTTGTTTTGTCTAATAGCTAGGTGCTACTTGACCTCGATGAGCTCGTACTTGCTCGTGCCCAGGCCGATCTTCTCGGCGTGCGCGATGCACACGCGCCAGTCGGTGTCGGGATGCGTGATGCAGAAGGGATCCTTGGCCTGCTCGCCCTCCAGATGCTCGTGGTTGTGCTCCATCTTGGCCGCGCTATCGGTGAGCTCGGTGTTGGGCAGCGGCTCAGACGCCATGACGGCGTCGGCGCAGGCCTGGTCGATGGCGACCGGGTCGAAGCTCGCGAACATGCCGATGTCGTTGACGATAGGCGTATCGTTTTCGGGATGGCAGTCGCAGTTGGGACTGATGTCCATGGCAAGCGAGATGTGGAAGCTCGGGCGGCCGTCGACGACGGCCTTCGTATACTCGGCGATCTTGCAGTTGAGCACGTCGGCCGCGGCCTCATAACCGGGCTTGATGCAGTCCTGGTTGCATGCCGCAATGCAGCGTCCGCAGCCCACGCAGTGATCGTGGTCGATGGCAGCCACGTGCACCGTGCGAGTAGCGCCGCTGGCAAGCTCGCGCTCGCGGGTGCCGTCGAACGAGATAGCGTTGTGCGCGCAGATCTTTTCGCAGGCATGGCAGCCAACGCAGTGCTCGGTCGCGACGTTCGGCTTGCCGGCGGCATGCTGCTCCATCTTGCCGGCACGGCTGCCGCCTCCCATGCCCAGGTTCTTCATGGCGCCGCCAAAACCGGCCTGCTCATGGCCCTTAAAGTGGGTGAGGCTGATCACGATATCGGCATCCATGAGCGCCTGACCGATCTTGGCCTCGTGCACGTACTCGCCGCCCTCGACCGGGACGAGCGCCTCGTCGGTGCCCTTGAGGCCGTCGGCAATGATGATCTGGCAACCCGTAGCATACGGGGTAAAGCCGTTCTGGTAGGCGGTATCAATGTGCTCGAGCGCGTTTTTGCGGCTACCGACATAGAGCGTATTGCAGTCGGTGAGGAAGGGCTTGCCGCCCAGCTCCTTCACGACGTCCGCGACGGCGCGGGCGTAGTTGGGGCGCAAAAAGCTCAGGTTGCCCAGCTCGCCAAAGTGAATCTTGATGGCGACGAACTTGTTCTCAAAGTCGATCTGCTCGATACCGGCGTGACGGATGAGGCGCTTGAGCTTGTCGAGCTGGCTCTCGCGAGCATGCGTGCGCAGGTTGGTGAAGTACACCTTAGCGGGTGCTGCGGGTGCAGTTGCGGTCATAGATCTATCCCCTCGGTCTATATGGCGTTACAGACATAGAGGATGGTACCAGTTAAAGCAGAGTTAAAGTCAAGTACGGCACCTAGTCATTGGGGATGTTCTTAAATGAGTAGTCGCAAGGGACACTCTTTCGCCACTCATTGGGGACGGACTTAAATGAGTGCCTCGCCACCTGGCAGCTAGGGACGTTCCTTTCCTGCTGGATGGCGAAAGAGCGTCCCCAGCGACTAGTCATTTAAGAACGTCCCCGATGACTACTCTTGCTTCGGTTCGTGCCCCCGCGTGCGGGCGGTTCTCTATTCCTGGACCTTCAGCGCCTCGGAGAGGCTCACGCGCTTGATGGAGCGCGTGTGTAGCAGCGCCACGACCAGGTAGGTCGCAAAGCCAATGCCGACGCATGCAGCCATAGACCAAGCGGGCACGTAGATCTCGATATTGCCGTTGTAGGCGAGCAGCATCGAGCGGAAGATGGCCGTGAGCGAGCCGATGATCACGGGCAGGCTCAGCACGAGCGACGCCGCCACGCACAGCGTGATCGAGCGGATGTACAGATGCGAGATCTCGCTATCGCGATAGCCAAAGACTTTCATGTAGCTGATCGAGCGGGCACTGTGGTCGATCACGGCCTTGGTCAGCAGATACATAAACAGCAAGAAGATGAACACCGCAAGCCCAACCATCATGCCGATCATTTTGCTCATCATGCCGATGAACTGGTCGCCCACGGCACGCATGTCGTCGGGCGTGGTGTCGCCGGCAAAGTAGCGCGCGTCGAGGTCGAGCTTCTCGTTGCTCACATAGCCGTTAAAATAGGCGGCGTCGTTGCCGAACAGCTCGTTAAAGTCGTCGACACTCATATAGATATTCATGTCCGACTTGGAGCCCCAGGCACAGTCCTTGCCCGCGTACTCAAGAGAATAATGCTCGCCCTCGTACCTGTCGATGAGCGTGACCTTCTGGCCCTCGCTCCAGCCAAACTTATCGAGCAGGCCGCCGCCAAAGACGACGCGTCCGTCGCCGACGTCAAGCCCTTTCCAATAGCGCGAATCGGATGAAATGCCGTAGACGGAAATCGTCTCCTCGCCATTACCATCGCCGCGGTCGTATTGCAGCTGGTAAACAGCATATTTCTCGGCCTGCGCGATTGCGCCCGCGCCGTTGTCGGTCGTATTGACCGGATGGATATCGTCGTTGTCCGCGTCGATCTTAGAAGCCTTGTCGATCAGGTCGATAGCCTCGTCGCGGTTGCAGCCGAGGGCATCGGCAAGGTCATCGAGGCGCGCATAAAGCGCATCCTTCTTGTCCTGGACCTTGGCGAGCGCGTCCTGCGCCGCGGCCAGGCTCTCGGCAGACGGAGACGCGGTCGCGGCATCGGCTGCCGCCTGCGCCGCATCGGCCGCGTCGTCAAGCTCGTCATCGGCATCCTGGGCGGCGGAAAGCAGCGCGCCGTCAACCGACTGCAAGCGCTCGAGTGCCGACCACTGCTCACGCTCCTCGGCAGTACCCTCGAGCTCCAGCGGAGCCTTGAGCGTATACTGGTGCTCGGCGACCAGGCTTGTCTCGAGGTTGTCGGCGTAGTGCGTCATCGTGGGCAAAATCGCCAGGCCAAAGAGCAGTAGCAGCGACGCAAACGCAATACCTACGAAGAGCGTGGCGAAGTTGCCCAGGTTGCGCAGGAAGATACGCAGGCGGAAGCGGGAAACAAAACCCATGCGCTCCGGCAGCTGCAAGCCGCGCTTGGTGCCCAATTTGCCGCTCGCCTCGTGACGAAGGAACTGCAACGGCGTCTTGCCCATTTTGCGAAGCAGACCCACCAGCGTGATGAGGATGAGCGCGACGGCGGGAACCACGGCGCACTTCACAAAGATCTCCCGGCTCCAGTACACCTGGAAGGGCGGCAGGCTGTACGAACCGTAATAGAGGCTGCGCATGGGCTCGGTAAAGAACACAACGCCGAGCGCGGTGCCCAAAAGCGCCGCGAGCACGCCCACGATAGCGGGAAGCGCGAGGTAGTGCAGCACGATCTCGCGACGACGATAGCCGCTGGCGAGCAGCGTGCCGATGATGGCGCTCTCCTCCTCGATGGTGGCGTCGGTAAGGACCACAAAGACAAATGCCATGATCACGATGATGATGTCGAGCAACGTCATCCACATCATGGAGTCGCCGTCCACGTCGTCACGCGCGTAGCCAATGCCCTGGTTGGAATCGGCGTCGATGAGGCCATCCACGCGCGCATCGGCGTCGGTCAGTGCCTCCACCATATCTTGCTCGGCATCGGTGCGGTCCGCGGTGGAGAGATCGCGATCGGCAAAGGTAAAGGAGTAGGTGTAGGCGGGCGCGCCGCCGGCATCCTCGAGCGCAGCAAAGCCGGCGTCGGTGACCTCGGCCACGCCATAGGTGATGGTGTTCACCGTAAAGTCCGAATTGTTAAGGAACAGCGCCTGGCTATCGGGCTGGGTCATGATGCCGCAGATGGTGTAGGTGCGCCCCTCGAGCTCGACCTTATCGCCCACGGACAGGTCGTTGTTGGTGGCAAAAACGCGGTCGATTGCTACCTCGTCGTCCGCCTTGGGCTCCTTGCCCTCACAGTAGGACGCGATATCGACCTTGGTGCGGTGCGCATAGGTGCGCAGCGTGCGCTTGGTGCCGTCGTCGCCGGCTGTCTTTTTGATGATGGCGTCGATGGAGAAATTCTTGTAGAGCGTAACACCACCGACGTCGCCGGCTGCATCCTCGGCCGCCTTGAGCTGGTCTTTGGTGGCCTCGAAGGAGGTGGTCACGCGGCCGTCCTCAATCGTGTACGCATCGCGCATGTCGTCGATAAGGCAACCGATGGAATGCGCCGCGAGCAAAAAGCCCGAGGTAAGGGCGATGCTTCCGCACATAAGCAAAAAGATGCCCAGGTACTTGCCGATATTGCGGCGCAGCTCGCGCGGGAGACGTTTTGCGAGAGGTGTCATGGTGCCGCCTACCAATCGAGCTCGGCGGCCGCGACGGGCGACTCGTTGAGCTCATCCTCGACGATACGCCCGTCGCGCAGGCGCAGCACGCGATTGGCCATGCGCGCGATGGCGGCATTGTGGGTGACAATGATGATGGTGCAGCCGTAGGTGCGGTTGACATCTTCCATGAGCTGCAAGATTTCCTTGGACGTCTTGTAGTCAAGCGCGCCCGTGGGCTCGTCGCACAGCAGCAGGCCCGGGTTTTTGACGAGCGCGCGGCCGATGGCGCAGCGCTGCTGTTGGCCGCCCGAGACCTGGCGCGGGAACTTGTTGCGGTGCTCATAGAGGCCTAGCGAGCGCAGCAGGTCGTCGACATTGAGCGGGTTTTTGGACAGGTGCGCCGTGACCTCGATGTTCTCCTTGATGGTGAGGTCGGGCACCAGGTTGTAGAACTGAAAGACAAAGCCCAGCTCACGGCGGCGATACTCGCCCAGGTCGGTAGGCTTGAGCACCGTGAGGTCGCAGCCGTCCACCATGATGGAACCGGCGTCGGCATCCTCCAGGCCGCCGATCAGGTTGAGAAAGGTCGACTTGCCCGAGCCCGAGGGCCCCAGCATGACGCAGATCTCGCCGCGGTTGATGGACGTGTTGATGCCGTCGAGCACCGTAAGGCGCGCATCTCCATCGCCGTAGTGCTTTTTGAGATCCTTAACCTGGACGTAGGCTCTCTGCGTTGCCATGGTATCCCCCATTGTTAACCTCATACTACTTTATGAACGTAATAGTAAACCTTGGCGAACTATTTTTGGGCGAGAGTGGGGGTTTGTTTCAAGACTAGTCATTGGAGACGTTCTTAAATGACTAGGTGGCTAGGCGCGGGATTTGGCGCGTGCGAGGGCGAGGCCTACGGCGGCGATGGCCATGGCAAAGAGCGCCGTGACGCCTAGGTCGCAGGCGATGTCGCCCAGCACGGTGGACGTCAGGTCCGCGGCGAGCGCCTTGCCAATCGCGTCGTTCACCCAAAACGTCGGCACAAAGTGCGCCACCGTCTGCACGGCCGAGCCCATCAGCGACAGAGGCATCCAAGCGCCGCCCAAAAACGTCATGAGCATGCCGAGTAAGTTGCCCACACCGTTGAGCAGCTCCTCGCGCGCACCCAGGCTCGAAAGGGCAAAGCCAACGGCCAGAGGCGTGCATGCCAGGGCAAACGTCGCCGCCAGTGCCAGACACACACGACCCGTGCCGACCTCGGCGACCGCGCCGGCAAAGCCCACAACGCCCATCATGCTCGACACAAACCAGATGCAGACGGTGAGCACGGCGGCGGCCGCAAACACGGCAAGCGAACGCTGGCGCTCGGAGATTGGGCCGGCATCCATACGACGTACGCGCTCGGGCTCGTTCATGCCCGAGAACACCAGCCCCACCGACACGATGACCGACGAGATAATCGCGTACGCGCCAAAGTTGAAATACGACTCGAGCGTGGCGGCGGCAGTCGAATCGACCTTGACCTGCTCGATCTCGACCTCGGCGCGCTTCGCGGCCGCATGCTCGGCGGCCTTGGCGACATCGCCGTTAGAGGCGGCGGGCTCTAGGGCCGCCGCAGCGCCCGCGAGCGAGATCCAGCGCGAGGCCTCGGCAGACGAAAGCGCCGCTGCCATGGTGCCGGCGCCGTAGGTCACATCGAGCTTGGGCAGAGACTCCCCCGCGCGGGCGGCTGCAACAAGGTCGCCCTCAAACCCCTCCGGGATAAAGAACACGCAGTCGGCACTACCTTTGGCGCTGTTGCTCTTGGAGAGCGCGTCCGCAAGGTCGTAGGTGTCGTCGCCGGCGCCCGTGACCAGCTCAAAACGCGACCCCAGGTGCTTGGTAAGCGCCCGCGAAAGGTCGCTATTGTCGCGGTCGACCACGATCACGTTGGTGTCGTAGGGCTTGTACTCGGTAAGCTGCGACGAGTTCCAGCTCACCGAGGCCGCGATGAATACGCCCATGAGCGAGATGAACACCGTATAGATGAGCAGGTAGAACGGGTGCGCCAGCGCCATGCGAAGCGCGGTCTTAAAGGTGCTCATAGCGGCTCCTTCCAAAGATCAGCGTGGCGGCGGCGACAAACACCAGGGACATGAGAACGAGCGCGCCGGCGCGGACGGCGAAGGGCCCCAGGTCCTCAAAGAAATACAGGCGATTGAACATGTCGCAGATAAGCTTGACGGGGTTGAACCAGCACTCGGCCGGGCAGGCGCGGGCGACGTCGTCGGCAAGCGCCATCGCCGGCTCGCCGTAGAGGCCGGCGAACAGGGCGCACGTGGTGGCAAAGCCCGTGAGGATGCCCGACTTGGACGCCTTGCCGCCCTTAACGGGAAGCGTGCCCACAAAGAGCCCCAGGCCCGTGGCGGCAAGCGCGGACACGGCGCCGCCCACCAGACACAGCCCCTCGCGCCCGCCAAAGTCGACGCCCACGACCAGGCGCACGTAGCCGATCGCAATCGTCATCGAGGCAAAGGAAACCAGCCACGAGCCCACAAAAATGCCAGCCAGTGATGCCGTCTTGGAAAGGCCGCCCACGCAGCGACGTGCGCCAAGGCCCGACAGATTGGGCTGCAGGTCGACGACGCTCAAGGCGGCAAACTCGGCAGACATCATCGCGACTAGGCCAAAGAGCGCGTAGTAGTAGATGACCGTGCCATCGGGCGTGGCGCGCGTCAGGCTTACGCGGCGGGTGCCGCCCTCGAGCGACAGAGCGCGCGCAACCGCCTCCGGGTCGGCGAGCGCCGCCGGGTTGTCTTGGGCAATCTGGGACATGAGCTCGGCATTTTGTGTATACGAGCTTGCCACCGTCTCCAGAATGCTGCGGTCGGTGAGTACCGACGAGGCGCGCGAGTTGTCATAGCTCGAAAGCAGCGTGAGCTTGGGCGTGCCTACGGCGTCGACCGTATAGATGCCCGCGACCTCGCCGGCCTTAAGCGCACGGTTCGCATCGGCTGCATCGTCGCACTCATGGATCTCGAGCAGCTGGTCGTCGCCTTCCTTGGCAAGCGACGTCGCCACGTCCTTAAAGGTCGAGGCGTCCCAGGCCTCATCCGCTACGACGGCCACCGGCACCGGGTCGACCGTGCCGTCGGAGCTCAGATTCGCAAACATAAACATGAACATCGTGGAAAGCGCGATGGGAAAGAGAGCACCCCAAACCCACGTGCTCGGCCGGCGCAGCAGCGTCTTGACCGTGATAATAATGGTGTTGAACATGGCTGCCCCCTAGTCGCGCAGCTCGCGGCCGGTGATCTCGAGGAACACGTCGTTGAGGGTCGGCGGCTCGCTCCACACGCGGCCGAGCGCCACGTCGGCGGCGCGCAGCGTGTCGAGGATGTCAACCAGGTTGTGCGGGCTCGCCTCGCAGGTGCAGATGAGCTCGCCGCCGGACAGCTCAACCGAAAGCACGTGCTCGAGGGTGCGCAGTCGCTCGACTGTGGCGGCCTCGACGGCGCCGACCTCGACGGTCACGCGCTCGCCCATCTGAATCATGCGCTTGAGCTCGTCGTTGGTGCCCTGCGCCAGCACGCGGCCGCCGTCCATGATCATGATGCGGCTGCAGATCTGCTCGACTTCCTCCATGTAATGGCTGGTATACACCACCGTGGCACCCTCGTCGCGCAGGCGGCAGATGCCCTCCAGGATGGCATTGCGGCTCTGTGGGTCGACCGCCACCGTGGGCTCGTCAAAGAAGATAAGCTCGGGCTTGTGCGCGATACCGCAGGCAATGTTGAGGCGACGCGCCAGACCGCCCGAGAGCTTGCCGGGGCGAAACTTGGTAAAGTCGCCCAGCCCGACAAAATCGATCGCCTCGTCCACGAGCGCGCGACGGCGCTTGCGGTCGTTGACGTAAAGGCTACAGAAATAGTCGATGTTCTCGCGCACCGTAAGCTCGTCAAACACCGCCACCTGCTGCGGCACCACACCGATGCGGCGCTTGAGGTCGTAGCGGGCGGGCGTCATGGGCTCGCCGAACAGCTCGATGGTGCCTTTGTCGTAGGCGAGCAGCTGCAGAATGCAGTTGATGGACGTGGTCTTGCCCGAGCCGTTGGGGCCCAGCAGGCCAAAGATCTCGCCGGGGGCGATGCTCAGGCTAAAGTGGTCGAGCGCGATAAGGTCGTCGTAGCGCTTGACGAGGTTTTCGACGTGGACGATGTCTGTCATGAGGCGGCCCTTCTGTTGATTGCGGCCCGGTACGATTGCATCATCGCAGGAGCGAGCGGCGCGCACCAGTGAGCTTTGTCACGAGTGCGGAGCTTGGCCGTGCGGCCTGCCGACGTCCCCGCTTTGCCGCGTGGGAGGAATGTCACGGTTGCGCAGGCGGTCCCTCCACCACGCGCGGCTTCGCGTACAATACCCGTATGAACAGGCTTTTCGACAAATCGATCGTGCTGGCGTGCTGTATTGCGGCCGCCATGGGTCTTGCTGTGGACGCTCGCCTGGTCGCGGCGTTTTGCCTTGGCGTTATTGCCACCTCGCTGGCCGAGGTCGTACAGGGAAACCGCGCCCGCCGTGTGAGCGAGGCCGCGAGCTACGCCTGCATCATCGCGGCTGTCTTCGTGCCGCCGTTTGTGCCGTTTGCGCCTCTCGCTCTCTATGACATCGCGCGACGCGTTCGCCGTGAACGAATCTGGCCCGCGCTGGCGATTGGCGCCGTGTTTGTCTGCGCGCTTGTCGCGGACCTTCGTGGTGGCGTGCTCACCACCCGAACGCTGCTGTTAACCGCCATCCTTTCGGTTGCCGCCACCTTGCTATCGCTACGCACCGCCCAGTTGGAGCGCGAGCAGCGGCGCATGCGCCGCACCCGCGACGAGCTGCAGGAACGAGCCCTCGCGCTCGAGGCGCGCAACCGCGATCTTGCCGATCGCCAGGACTACGAAGTCGAGCTCGCGACGCTCGCCGAACGCGCCCGCATCGCGCGCGAGATCCACGATAACGTCGGGCACCAGCTCACGCGCGCCTCACTGCAGGCCGAAGCCCTACGCGTGGTCCACGCCGACGAGCCTGGCGTCGCCGCCGATTTCGCCGACGTTAAACGCACGGTTGACGAGGCGCTCCAGCTTGTGCGCACCAGCGTCCACGCGCTCAACGACAACGCCGTCGACCTTTCCGTGCAGCTCGAACGCATTGTCGAAGGCACACGCTCGGACGGCGGCCCGCAGATTGAGCTTGAAGTTATGGCCGAACATGCGCCCGCAAACGTCGCCAACTGCTTTGCAGCGGTCCTGCGCGAAGCGCTCTCCAATACCATGCGCCACGCTTGCGCCCAGACCGTCACCGTACGGTGCATGGAGCATCCGTCGTTTTACCAGCTCATTGTTACCGACGATGGCGTGGGTGGGGTCCAAGCAAGCGGCCGCGGCACCGCAGAGGGCATGGGGCTCGCCTCCATGCGCGAGCGCATCGAGGCGCTTGGCGGCACCTTCACCGCCGGCCCGCGTGCCGGCGCCGGCGGCTGGCGTGTGTTTGCCACCGTTCCCAAACAGCAAGGAGATGAGGGCCGATGAGGCTCATCGTTGTCGACGACGACCGCTTGGTGGTCGATTCGCTCAAGATTATCTTGGGCGCCCAGCCGCAGATCGAAGTGGTGGGCACCGGTGCCAACGGCAACGATGCGGTGGCGCTCTACGCCGAGCACGCACCCGATATTGCGCTGCTCGACATCCAGATGCCGGGACGCGACGGCCTTTCGGCCGCGCGCGAGATCCTTGAGCACGACCCTGCGGCGCGCGTGGTGTTTCTGACGACGTTCTCGGATGACGAGTACATTGTGTCGGCGCTCAAGCTGGGCGCCCGCGGCTACCTGATCAAGACCGATGTCGCTGCCATTCCGCCGGCGTTGGCGCAGGTCATGGACGGCAAACGCGTGCTCGAGGGCAAGGCGATCGAGGACATCGATTTTGACGGAACGGACGTCGAGGCGGGCACGCCCCGCCGGCCCGCAGCCTTCGCCAGCCTGACCGACCGCGAGTTCGAAGTCGCCGAACTCATCGCCCGCGGCCTCGACAACAAAGAGATCGCCGCCACCGCCTACATGGGCGAAGGCACCGTGCGCAACCACATCAGCTCAATCCTGGCAAAGATGGGCCTGCGCAACCGCACGCAGATCGCTATCGCCTACCTGCGAGGGTAGTTGCCCGAAGACCGACCGTTCCGGCATAGCAAAATGGCTGCTACCGATTTAAGGCCATTTCAAAACTATGCCGGTTTACGGGGCCAAACTCAGGACCCCCATCCATACCCGCGTTTTCTGCAAAATGACGGCTCGTCTACCTGCGGTTTTATTTTCACGAATATCGGCATGGTTGGAGACTCGTAACTCAGCCCCGTAAACCGGCATAGTTTTGTTCGGGCGGCCCTGGACGAGTGCCTCCGCCAGCCTCGCGGGACCAAAATGATCCGTTTTCCTCCGTCCCCAAGGGATCAGCCGGAACCGCTCGCCACGAAATCGGCCCATCTACTACGTTTGACGCGATACCCATGACCATACCTTCGTTTTGAACAAAACCACAGGCGTTCTACCTGCGGTTTTGTCTTCGCGTTTTTTTTGGCATGGTTGGGGGTAAGGGGCTAAACGTAGTAGATGGGCCGGTTTCGTGGCGCCCCCGGCACACAAAAGTGCCGCCACGGAGGAGGGAGATGCCTCCGTGGCGGCTGGGGGTAGGAGTAGGTCGGAATTTAGCCCTGCCGGCCGCCCGGGGCCTTTTGGCCCCGGGCGCTGTCGACGTGCCTAGAGCTTACGGATACCCCAGACTAGGGCTCCGACGCCGGCCATGGCGATGACAAATGCCATAAGCAGAGCGGCAGCCTGTTGGTCGCCCGTGGTGGGCAGGAAACCCTTGACCGTCTTGACGATGTTCGTCACGGTCTTGGGCGTGCCGGGGTCGGGCGTCGGCACGGGCGTCTCGGGCTTCTTGTACGTGTTGTTGAACACGATACCCTCGACGCTCTTGTCGCCCTTGGTAAAGGCAACGTTCGCCTTGAGGTTGCCCTCGCCGTCGTCGACCACGTTAACGGTCGCGGTAAAGACGGACTTGTCGTAGGTCATACCGGCCTCGTCACCCTTGACCTCGCTGACGGTGTAGACGTACGTACCGGGCTCGTCGTACTCGAGCTTGTCGAAGTTGATCTTGCCGTCGGCATCGTTGGTAACCGTAGACTCGATGTCCTCGCCAACGAGCTTAAAGCTAAACTCGTCCTTCTTGAGCTCGCGTCCCTCGAGCACCTTAATGGCGCCGATGGAGACCTGCGTGGGCATGGCGTGATACTTGTTGGTAAAGCCAGCCGACTCGGTAGTTCCCTCGAGCTTGTGCGTCGCGGTCAGCGTGCCGTCGCCATTGTCGGAGACGGTGGTCACGACGGTGTAGGTCGTGCCGTCATAGGTAACGCCCTTGTACAGGCCGAGCGCGTTGGGGCAAGCCTCGCGCAGCGTGTACGTGTGCGTGCCGGGCGACTCGTAGCGGATCGGGCTCAGTGCAACGTTGCCGTTGGCGTCGTTGGTGCCGCTGGCGACAACCACGCCGTCCTCGAGCAGCTCAAACGTGAACTCGCCATCTGCAAGGTCGCGTCCGGTCAGACGCTTGACCGTCTTGACCTGATCGGTCACGGAAGAGTCGGTGGGCGCCACGACGTAGGTGTTGGTGAACGTGAAGTCCGCACCGTCGTCGCCTTCGCGCTTGACGCTCAGATGCCCGGCACCGTCGTCAGTCACGGTATAGGAAACCTTGCGCGTAGCGTTGGCGTCGTTGGTCACACCGGGGGCGCTACCGGACTCGGCCACCGTATAGGTAAAGGTGTGCGAGCGCGGAGCGGTGGGGGCCTCGGGCTTGGACTCGTCCTTGGTCTCGTCACCGCTGGCGTCAGCGTCAACCTCGGCCTCGTCGGCGTTGGATTCAGCGTCGCTCGATGCATCGCCAGAAGCATCAGTCGTCACGCCCAGGGCGCGGTTGAGGTCGTCGAGCGTAAAGTGGATCTTGCCAAAGTCCACGTTGCCAGCCGCGTCGTTGGTTGCGGTCGTGCGCTCGGGCATCGGGGCATCCGCCTCATCGGCGGTCACGGCAAAGGTGAACTTGCCCGCGATGTCGGCCGGGGTCAGGCCCTCGGCAGCCTGGAGCTTCTTGGTGCCGGCGAGCGCAGCGTCAACGGCGTCGGCGCCGTAGACGTTCTCGAACACGGGCTCGACGCCACCGTAGTCAGGCTTTGCCGTCAGGGTACCGTCGCCGTTGTCGACGACGATGACCTTAAAGCTAAAGCTCGACTTCGCGGCAGTAATACCCTTTGCTGCGAGCGGGGACGTGTACTCAAACGCCGTGTAGTTGATGGTCCACGCAAGCTTGGCATCCGTGTCGGTGCGGATGGCGCGCTTGGCGTTTACCAGATCGGCGAGCATCTCGGTCGTGTAATGCAGAGCGCCAAAGCTCACCTGGCCGTTAACGTTGGTAACGCACGTACCCTCGATGGCTTCCTTCTCGCCCGCATAGGCGATGCCAAAGTAGAACTCGCCGTCGGCCAGCGGACGACCGGTCAGGGTCTTGGTGGCGACAATCTGCGCAAGCTCGCCGCCCGGGTTATCGGTCGATGCACGGTAGCTGTTGACGAACGGAACCACGGCGCTCTCGACCGTAGCGGCACCAGTCTTGTACTCGGTTACCGGCGTTCCCTTGTCGGGGTTGCCAATAACGGTCGTCGTGGCGCTGAGCGTACCAGCGCCATCGTCGGCGATAGCGATCGTCACGGTGCGCTCGGCGTCGTCGTAGGTGTAACCGGGCTGGCCGTCGTTCTTCTCGGCAACGGTGTATGTAAAGGTCTTGCCCGCGTCAGCCTGCGTAAACTTGACCTCATGGCCAGCCAGGATGTCGATCAGACCAACCGTTGCCTCTGCCGTTGCAGGGGACTTGTACACGTTGGCGCCCTCGTGCAGGCCGAGCGCGATGGCCGAAGCCTCGTCGGCAGGCGTCACGGTAAAGGTGAACTGACCCTCGGTCATGGGACGTCCGGAGAGGGTCTTGCTGAGCTTGAGGCCGCCGGCCGCGGCGTAATCGAGCTCAGAGCGGTACGTGTTGGTGAAGCGGCCGCTTTCCTTCTTGGTGACGTTGGCGGTCAGGACGCCCTTGCCGTTATCAGTCACGGTCACTTCGGCGGTCGCGACATGTCCGTCATACGTCATGCCTGCCGCGCTGCCCGCGTTCTCGCGGATCTCGTACTTGTAGGTTCCAGCAGCCGTGTAGTGGATCTTGCCGAACTTGATGGCTGCGATGCCGTCCTTCGCGTCATTCTTGCTCACGGTCACGGTTGCGGGGTCGGGCAGCGGGGTGCCCTCGGGGGCGGTGATGGTAAAGCTGAACTTGTCGGAGTCCGTCCAGTCGCGACCGTCGATGGCCTTGCTCAGGTCAAAGTCGAGCTCTGCGTCGAGCGGGGTCACGCTGTAAGCGTTCTCGAAAGTTGCAGCCTTGACGTCGTCCTTCAGGACATGCTCGGCCTTGAGGGTGCCGTCGCCGTTGTCCGTGATGGTGGTCTCGATGGTGAACTTGGCATCGCTGTAGGTGATACCGCCGGCGTTGCCCTTGACCTCGCGCAGCGTATAGGTGTGCGTTCCGGCCTTGGTGTACTCGATGGGGCTCATCGTGATCTTGCCATCGGCGGCGTTCTTGCCGGTGGCAACGACCTTGGCGTCCTTGCCCTCGCCCTCGACGAGCTCGAAGGAGAACTCGCCGGCAGCAAGCTCGCGTCCGGTCAGGACCTTATTCGCGGTGATCTGGTCGGTGACGCTGAACTCGTCGGGGTTCGGCTTGTAGCTGTTGTTGAACTTCGCCTCGCCGGCTCCCTTCAGCTCATGCGCAGCGTTGAGCGTGCCGTCACCGTTGTCGGTGATGGTCGTCTCGATGGTGTAGGTCTTGCTGTCGTAAGTGATGCCATTGCCGGCGTCGCCCGGGACCTCGCGCAGCGTGTAGGCGTGCTTGCCGGCCTCGGTGTAGGTGATCTCGCCCATCGTGATCTTGCCGTCGGCGTCATTGGTACCGGTGGCGACCACGTCGTTGCCCTCGACGAGCTCGAAGGAGAACTCGCCGGCCTTGAGGTCGCGGCCGGCCAGGACCTTGGTCGCCGCGATCTTGTCGGTGACACTCGACTTGCCAGGATTCGGCTTGTAGGTGTTCTCGAAGATCGCCTTCTCGGCGTTCTGCAGCTTATGCTCCACGCCGAGTGTGCCGTCGCCGTTGTCCGTAACCTTAGTCACGATGGCGTACTCGGCGGTGCTGTAGGTAATGCCGTTTTCGATGGCACCGGCCTTGGTCTCGCGCAGTGTGTAGGTGTGCTCGCCGGCCTCGGTGTAGGTGACGGGATCCATTACGATCTTGCCGTCGGCATTGTTGGTACCGGTGGCGACCACGTTATTGCCCTCGACGAGCTCGAAACGGAAATCGCCAGCCTTGAGGTCGCGCCCGTCCAGGACCTTGTCCGCGGTGATCAGGTCGGTGACGCTGGAGCTCTTGGGGGTCACGTTGTAGGAGTTCTTGAACTCGGCAACCTTGACGTCCTTCAGAACATGTGTGGCACTGAGCGTACCGTCACCGTTGTCGGTGATGGTGGTCTCGATGGTGTACTTGGCATCGCTGTAGGTGATGCCGCCGGCGTTGCCCTTGACCTCGCGCAGCGTGTATTTGTGCTTGCCGGCCTTGGTGTACTCGATGGGGCTCATCGTGATCTTGCCATCGGCGGCGTTCTTGCCGGTGGCGATAACCTTGGCGTCCTTGCCCTCGCCCTCGACGAGCTCGAAGGAGAACTCGCCCTCAGCCATGTCGCGGCCGGTCAGGTACTTGGTCGCCTTGATCTCGTCGGTGACGCTGAACTCGTCAGGATTCGGCTTGTAGCCGTTGTTGAACTTCGCCTCGTCGGCGCCCTTCAGGACATGCTCGGCCTTGAGCGTGCCGTCGCCGTTGTCGGTGATGGTGGTCTCGATGGTATAGGTCTTACCGTCGTAGGTGATGCCGTTGCCGGCGTCGCCCGGGACCTCGCGCAGCGTGTAGGCGTGCTTGCCGGCCTCGGTGTAGGTGATCTCGCCCATCGTGATCTTGCCGTCGGCGGCATTGGTGCCGGTGGCGACGACCTTGGCGTCCTCGCCCTCGACGAGCTCGAAGGAGAACTCGCCTTCCTTGAGGTCGCGGCCGGTCAGAACCTTGGTCGCGGTGATCTGGTCGGTGACGCTGGAGCTCTTGGGGATCACCGTGTAGGTGTTCTCGAAGGTCGCCTTCTCGGCGTTCTGCAGCTTATGCTCCACGCTGAGGGTGCCGTCGCCGTTGTCCGTGACGGTGGTCACGATGGTGTACTCGGCGGTGCTGTAGGTGATGCCGTTCTCGGTGGCACCGGCCTTGGTCTCGCGCAGTGTGTAGGTGTGCTCGCCGGCCTCGGTGTAGGTGACGGGATCCATCACGATCTTGCCGTCGGCATTGTTGGTGCCGGTGGCAACTACGTTATTGCCCTCGACGAGCTCGAAACGGAAATCGCCAGCCTTGAGGTCACGGCCGTCCAAGGACTTGGTCACGGTGATCTGGTCGGTGACGCTGGAGTCCTTGGAGCCAGGCTTGTAGGAGTTGGTGAACTTCGCCTCGTCGACGTCCTTCAGCTTGTGCTCTACACCGAGCGTGCCGTCGCCGTTGTCCTTGACGACAGTCTCGATGGTGTAGGTCGCGGCATCGTAGGTGATACCACCGATGTTGCCCTTGACCTCGCGCAGCGTGTAGGTGTGCGTTCCGGCCTTGGTGTACTCGATGGGACTCATCGTGATCTTGCCATCGGCGGCGTTCTTGCCGGTGGCAACGACCTTGGCGTCCTTGCCCTCGCCCTCGACGAGCTCGAAGGAGAATTCGCCCTCAGCCATGTCGCGCCCGGTCAGGTACTTGGTCGCCTTGATCTTGTCGGTGACGCTGGAATCCTTGGGCGTCACGCTATAGGTATTGATGAACGTAAAGGCTGCGCTGCCATCCGACTTGCGGGACACCCTCAGATTGCCCTTGCCGTCATCGGTCACGGTGAAGGAAACCTCGCGCGACAGCTTGGCGTCGTTGGTCACGCCAGCAACCTTACCGGACTCGGTCACGGTGTAGGTAAAGGTGTGCTCGCGCTTCTCGGGCTTCTCGCCCAGAGCCTTGTTAAGGTCGTCGAGCGTAAAGGTAATCTTGCCAAAGTCGACCTTGCCCTTGGCATCATTGGTCACGCTCGCGTTCGCGGGCAAGGGTGCGCCCTCTTCACCGGTCACGGTAAAGGTGAACTTGCCGGCAATGTCAGCCGGGGTCAGGCCAGCAGGAACCAGCAGATTCTTCTTGCCCACAAGCGATGTCTCGGCAGACTCGGCAGTGTAGGCGTTCACAAACTCGTTGCCGGTATCGCCGTAGACAGCCGTCGCCGTCAGGGTACCATCGCCGTTGTCGACAACGGTTACATATGCGTCAATTGCCGCCGTGGTAGCGCTCACGCCCGCAGGCAGCTCGCCGGTCTGCTCGGCAGCAATGTAATGAATAGTCCACGTGGGCTTATCTGCGCTGGCGTCAAACGACGCCTTGTCTTCCTCGACAAGCTTGACGAGCGACTTGGTCGTGTACGTCAGCGGACCGAACTCAACCTTGCCACTCTTGTTGGTTGCGTTCAGCAGGACCTCGTCGTGCCCCGCGTAGCTCAACGTAAACTTGAATTCACCGTCGGCCATCAGGCGCCCCGTGAGCGTCTTGGTAGCCTCAAGAGTCAGCGGGGTTTCCGTCTTGGCGCTATAGGTGTTCGTGAACTTAGTCTCACCCGAGGTCTTTTCAACGTCGGCCTTAAGCTCGCCCTTGGCGTTAACCGTCACAGTCACCTTGAACGTGGCAACGTTCTTGCTGTAGGTAATGCCACCGGCGTCGCCCTTGACCTCGCGGACCTCATAGGTGTACTTGCCCGGCTCGGCATAAGTAATCTTGCCAAAGTTAATGGCTGCCTTGCCCTTGTCGAGATCGGCATTGGTCACAGTTACGGTCGCGGGGTCGGGCATCGGGGCATTGTTGTCGGACGTCGCGGAGAGCTCAAACTCAAACGCATCCGTATCCGCCCACTTGCGGCCCTCGAGTACCTTGGTCAGGCCAAAGTCGGCAGTCGCCACCGTTGTCGGCTTGGTTGCAAGGCTAAAGATAATCTTGCCGTTGTTGCCCAGGTGCGAATGCACGTGCGTGGAAGTCGCAACGGAGGAAAGGTCATTCCACCTGGGGTTAAGCACGTCGCGCGCGGTCTCGGTCTTGTTGCCGTTCGCCTCCACATCGTCCTTGGTGGTATGCAGCTGGTCGATATAGGCCAAGCGCGCGGTTCCCTTGTTAAAGGACCAGTAGCCGTCCTCTTTGACCAGAGCGCCGTCGTAGTTGGCGATCTCGTGCCCTTCAAACATCACAACGGCATAGTCGTTCTTCGGCTTAAGGTCTTCGCCCATCGCCACAAACTCGTCCTTGTAGTAATAGACGTCGTTGCCCTGCGGCTTTACCGTCGCGCGCTGGGTGCATTCCTTGTCCGTGTAGATAGGCGTGATTTTTTGGAAGTAATAGTAGCTGTTGGTATCGGCGGGCTCAAACTCGGCGACAACATCGCCCAGCTCGCCGCCCGACCACTTGTTGGCCAGGAAGTAGACCGTCTGGTTGTCGGCACCCTTATGTTTCTCGATATACTTCTTGAGTCCGTCATCGGGCGTAAACAGGTTGTTACGCGCGGCGTCCTTGACGCTCGAGGTGTATTTAATCTGAATAGGCTTGATGTCATTGAGCGACGTGCGCTCAAAGATCCCGTTTTCCATGTCCACGTGATAGCGGATCAGCGGAATCAGCGATGCGGGAATCTTGACCGTCACGATATCGCCCTGCTGCGCATTGGTAGAGCGCTCGACGGTGATGACCAGGTCCTTGGCCACGCCCGAAAACTCGTACGTGTCCGTATTGCCCTTGGTTGTCTTGGTCACTTCATCAAAGGGGACGCCATTAATCTGAGCGCTGACAAACGTATCGACCTGCATAAAGTCGCCCAGCTCATCACTAAAGGTGATGTAGCCGGACTTGCTCTCGTCGTAACCATCCTCGATCTGAGTGGGAGAACCCTTGCCCGAGGTGATAGAGCTCGAGATATCATCAAACACCTTCTTGAGCTCATCGGCATTCGACGCAGCCTTGTAGAAATCGGAATTCTCGGTGCGCTTACCAAGCTTATTGGTTGTGTAGGACGTGGCGTTTGGATAGTTGTTCGACACGGCGTGCATGAACTTGTTTTCTTTGCTTGCCTTGCTAATGGCCTGATCCGGGTTCGCACCGCTAAAGATGCCGATGGTGTAGATGGTGGCGCCTTTATCTTTCATGGTCTTGGCGGCATTAACGGCATCATTAGCGACATCGGACTCAAAACCATTAGAACTTGTAGGAGAGCCGTCGGTAAAGAACACGACGACCTTCTGGGCATCCGTGCGGCCCGACATGTCGCGAGCAAGCTCAAGGCCGTAATCAGCCTGCGTAGCGCCGGCGGGCTCGATGTGGCCGACCGTATTCTTAAGTTCCGTCGCATCGCTACCGACACACGGCGTCAAGCCCTTCATAACCTGCGAATAGTTATATTTGTTCCGGCTATACGTACCGTTACCGATATCGTAGCTCTTTGTACCGGCAAACTTGACAATCGAAACCTGATGCTGTTTGGAATCATCTTTGATCTTTGCGTTCTGTTCGGCGATGGTGTCGATAAAGGAACTGGCAGCTGCCTTGAGTGCGTCGATGCGTTTGGTCGAATCGCTGCCACCCATGTCATCACCCATCGACCCGGAGGCGTCCAGCACCATCACGATATCGAGCGGCTTAGTAACCAGCGACGTTGTATCAGAAGTCGAAGAGATCGTGGAAAGCGTCGTCACAAAGTCGGACTTTTCGTCCTGCGCGGGCTCGACCGTCTTGTCCGTCCAAATCCGGCCCACATAACGTGTCGTCTGGTCCTGCTCGCCGCCCGACGCCCAGTATTGCCAACGGCTAGTGGTGTCAGGATCGACTATCTTTGTCGCCGTCGGTCCGTCCATTCCGGTGCTGGACCTGGCGTTGGCCTCGGGCAGCATGGCAAATGCTGCAGCCGGCAACACCAGCACCACGGCCAGTATCACCGCCAAGAGACCCCTCGTGTACTTACTCATCGCGTCTCCCTTCTCGCGGTCTCAGACCTTGCATCAGCCTAAAGTTACGGAATGAGACACAATTTGGGCAGGTGACACACGTTCCAGATTCGATTTTGAACGTGAGACAAATGTCTCACCAAAGTTGAGACACGAGAGTTTTCGCAGGAAAACGGGTGCGACTCAAGATGAGCGGGCTAAAATTGCCCATTTTCTTCCATCTGGAGAGGATTAGGAGATAGCCTCCACCACGAAACCGGACCATTTACTACGTTTAACCCGGTGCCCCCGACCATAGCCGCGTTTCATGAAACACAGCAGGCGTTTTACCTGCGGTTTTATTTTTGCATTTTTCGCCATGGTTGAGGGCAGTAGCTTAAACGTAGTAGATAGGCCCATTTCGTGGCGGGCGGGTCGCGCGGGCGCCCTCGCAAGGCCAAAATAGTCCGTTTTCCTCCATCCCCGGGGGATCCGGGGCTGGTACCAATATGGTGTCATTTCAAAACTATGCCGGATTACGGGGCAAAAGTCGGAGCCCTCATCCATGCCCTCTATTTTTGAAAAACAGCAAGCAATCTACCTGCGGTTTTATTTTCGTGATTTTCGATATGGTTGGGGATTCGCAATCCAGCCCCGTATACCGGCATGGTTTTGTTCGCGGCGGCCCAACCGCGCGTTCGCGCGCGGGGCCGGCGGGGCATTTTTGCCCCACCGGACCCTATTCCAGCTCTATTCCAACGCTACTCCGGCTTGGTTTCTACCGTGGGAGTCTTGTCCGCTGCGACTGGGGTGCGGGCGGTGTCCATAGTCAGGCAGTGCTTGGGGCAGCTCTCGATGCACTCGCCGCACACCACGCAGGCATACGGGTCGATCGACCACGTTCCGCCCTTGCGATCGACCGCGAGCGCGCCCGCCGGGCAGCGACGCGCGCACATGCCGCAGCAAATGCACACGTCCATGTCGTTAACAATATGCCCGCGCAAGCGCTCGGGCGCCGCAAGCTTCTCCTGCGGATAGCACACCGTGACCGGCTGCTTGACCATAGAACCCAAGGCCGTCTTGGCAAATGTCAGTAAACTCATGCCGCGCCTACCTTTCCGTGCAGCTAATGCAGGGGTCGATGGTCAGGATAATCATGGGCACGTTGGCAAGGAGCACGCCCTGCAGCGCATGCGTCAGACCCGCCAGGTTCTGCGACGTCGGCGTGCGCACGCGAAAACGGTCCAGGTTCTTGGTGCCGTTGCCGCGCACATAGTAATACGCCTCGCCGCGCGGCTGCTCAATCACAACCTCGCCGCGCGCGCCGTCGGCCGGCGTAAGCTTGGTGCGCCCGCCGATTCCGTCGTGCGGAATCTTGCCGACAAGCTCCTTGATGATGTCCATGGCCTGCGTGACCTCGGCACAACGCACCTGGCAGCGGGCATAGCAGTCGCCATCGGTAGCAACGATGGGCTCAAACGCAGCCAAGTCCGCATAGGCACCGTCGCCGAACATGCGCACGTCGTAGTCCACGCCCGAGGCGCGTCCAAACGGACCGACCATCGACAGATCAAGCGCGTCCTTCTTGCTGATCACGCCCACGCCATGCAGGCGCTCGCCGCAGCTATTGTCGTCCAAAAACGTATGCACCAGGGCCTCGTAGTCGGGACGCATGGCATCGAGCGTCTGGACAATGCCCGCCAGCTCGGAGTCCTCGATGTCGTGCTTAAGACCGCCGATCTCGTTAATCGAAAGGATCACGCGGCCGCCGCAGGTGCTCTCAAAGATCTTGAGAATCTGCTCGCGCAGGGTCCACGAACGATAGAACAGCGCCTCAAAGCCAAAGGCATCGGCGAGCAGACCCAGCCACAGCAGATGCGAGTGGATGCGCGAAAGCTCGTGCAGAATGGTACGGATATACTGCACGCGGCCGGGCACCTCGATGTCGAGCATGCGCTCACAGGCGCTGGCATAGCCATAGCTATGGCCCACGGCGCAGATGCCGCAGATGCGCTCAGCGATGTAGCCAAACTGGTGCATGTCGCGCTTTTCGGTGAGCTTCTCGAGTCCGCGGTGCACAAAGCCGATCTGCGGAATTGCCTCGATGACGCGGTCGTCCTCGATCACCAGGTCCAAATGAAGCGGCTCGGGCAGCACCGGGTGCTGCGGGCCAAACGGAATAACGGAGCGATGTGCCATGGACCTTACGCCTCCTTTTTCTGCTTGTCGCGGGCGGCCTTGGCGGCAAGCGCCGCGCGGACCTTGGCCGCTTTCTCGGGATCCATGGCGGCGAGCTTTGCCTCCATCTCGGCAGCCTTGAGCGCGGCCTTCGCAGCAGCCTCGTCATGCTGGGTATCGGAGCCGGCAGCCGCAGCGGGCTGGGCAGTAGCAGCGCTCGCAGCATCGCCGGCGCCCGCGGCGCCCTCCCCCGCAGCAGCAGTGGCAGCGGCCTTGCGCGCCTTGGCCTCGGCAGCGGCACGGACCTTCATGGCCTTCTCGCGCGCAGCTTTCACCTCGGGCGTGATGACGCTCATGGGCTCGGCGGTCAAGACCTGATAGAAAAAGCCCTTAAAGTCGATCTGCATGTCGGTGATGGCAAGCCCAAACAGGTCGTGGGCCTCATTTTCAAACGGGAACACCGCCGGATAGTACGAGCTGATGGACGGAATCTCCTGGTACTGGTCGATACCCTCGACCACCAGATTCTCAATCGCATAGCTGCCGTCCTGAGCAATATGCTCCTGAGCGGCGCGAACGTTGATAAACGTATAGACCAGGCGATACGAACCGTCGTCCACGTTGCGCTCGGCATGCATCTGCACAAAGCGCGCGCCGACGCCCTTGAGCGCTTGGACATGCGACAGGAGCTCGTCGATCCCGACGGTGGTATAGATAGCCTTTTGCATTACTCGGCCTCCTTTGCAGCGGCGGGCGTCTCAGCAGATGCGTCGCCAGCGACGGGCGCGGCAGGCTTCCCGGCAGGCACGTCACCGGCACCGTCAGCCCCGGCCCCCGCTGCCACAAACCCGTCCTCGCCCAGCTCAACGCCACCGTCCCAGGTTGCAGCGCCGCCCACAGTAAGCGGGTCACCGCCAGCACGCATCACGGCCTCCTTCTGGTCCAGGATGCCGCACGCCTCCGCAATGGCGTCGATCACTGTCTCGGGGCGAATGGCGCACCCGGGCGCGTACACGTCCACGGGAATCGCGCGGTCCACGCCGCCGATCACGTTGTACGCATCGCGGAACACGCCGCCCGAGCACGCGCAAATGCCGCACGCCACCACGCACTTGGGCTCGAGCATCTGGTTGTAGATCTGACGCACGACGGGCAGGTTCTGGGCATTGACCGAACCCGTCACCAAAAAGATATCCGCATGCTTGGGGTTGCCGGTGTTGACCACGCCAAAGCGCTCCGCATCGAACAGTGGCGTGAGCGAGGCCAGCACCTCGATATCGCATCCGTTGCAGCTCGAGCCGTCGTAATGAATAACCCACGGCGAGCGCGACATTTTATGATCCATGGATGCCGCCTCCTAAATAAATACGTCGACGAGGATGGGCATAAGGTTGAGCAGGCCAAACACCAGCGCCACGCCCCAGCCGAGCTTAAAGCAGCTGCGCCAGGTGCTGCGTGCGAAGGTGTTGTCGATCAGCATCTCGACAAAATACGTCGCAGCCATCACGACCAGGGCTACGACCCAGCTCACCGGGTTGTCCCAAACAAAGAACATGCCCACCCACATCAAAAACAGCACGGTCTCGCACCAGTGCATGAGGGTCATCTTGGCCAGCGTGCCGCCACTCATCTCGGTGGCGACGCCCTGGACGATCTCCTGATGCGCGTGATGCGAGTACGAAAGGTCAAACGGCGACTTGCGCAGCTTGATGGTAAGCACCGCGAGCAGTGCGAGGAAAATGGGTGCGCTGTACACGATGATGGGGGCCGACTGCCCCGTCACGGCAATGGAATCGAAGCTGTCAGTGGCAAGGTACAGGCCCACGCTCATCAGCAGAACGGCGGGCTCGTAACTCATAACCTGCAGCAGCTCGCGGTCGGCGCCGACCTGGGCAAACGGGCTTTGCGTCGAGGCGGACGCCAGCACCACAAAGATCGCAGCAAGGGTAACCATAAAGGCGCACAACAGCGTGTTGGAACCCGACACAAAGATGCCGCCGCCCACGACGGTAAAGATGAGCGCGCACGCCATGTAGGTATCGTCCATGGTGTTTACGCTGGCGGGGGCCTTGCGCAGCAGCTTGGCAACGTCGTAGAAGGGCTGCAGCAAGCGCGGGCCCACGCGGCCCTGCATGCGGGCCGAAAGCTTACGGTCAACGCCGTCGATCAGGCCACCCACAAGCGGCGCCAGCAAGGCAAACGCCACGGTGCCCATAAAGATGCCCACGACGCCCGAGCCTTCGAAATACTTACCGCGCAGCACCGAGGGCGCGCTCATGGCAAGCCGCTCGGGCCCAATCCACGCGCAACACAGCAGCGCAAACAAGATAATGCTGCAGCACACGACGCTACCCGCGGGGCCAATACGCTTCTCGCCAAGGGCGTCCTCCGAGTACCAATTGCGCTTTTCGGCCTTCACCTCGTGTCCCATCGAGCCGCGGAAATGGCGATATTTGTCGGTTCCCACGCCCGAAAGATATACGTTTACATGCGGTTTGTTGCTCACTCGGAATGAAGTCAGCAGCACCACGGCGATAAACGCCACGATAACCACCATCAGGTACATGGCGTCCTTGCCAATAACGTACGGCACGCGGCCAAACACCATGGCCAAGTAAGGCGACACCAGACCGCTCGAGATAACCGGGAACGCCACGCAGCACAGAATCAGCAGCGCGGCGATGGTGTTGAGTGCCACCCATTCGGTCTTATGGACATTGACCTCAACGTTTTGAGCCGTGGGGTCGACACCCGAAAGCTTGGCAAGCCACTTGCCCCAGAAGAAGAACGTCGCGGCCGAGCCAAAGGCAAGCACCATGATCATGAGCACGTTGCCGGTCTGCGCGAACGCCACCAGAGCGCCCCACTTGGACACGAGCATGCCAAACGGCGCCACAAACATGCCCATGATGCCCAGCATCATCAGGCGCGTCAGGTGCGGCATGCGGCTGAACATACCGTCCATGTCCTCGATATCGCGGCTGCCGATATGATGCTCGGCGGTACCCACGCACAGGAACAGCAGCGACTTTGCCACCGTGTGGAACAGGATCAGGAAGATGGCCGCCCATACGGCCTCGGGCGCGCCGACACCCAAGCAGGCACTGATGAGGCCCAAGTTGGAAATGGTGGAGAATGCGAGCACGCGTTTGGCGTTGCTCTGCGAGATGGCCATGAGGGCAGCGAGCAAAAACGTGATGGCACCCACACTCGTGACCATAAAGCCAGTCACGGGATAGATGGCATAGAGCGGGCTGAGCTTGACCATCAGGAACACGCCGGCTTTGACCATGGTTGACGAGTGCAGCAGGGCGCTCGTGGGCGTGGGGGCAACCATGGCGCCCAACAGCCACGTGTGGAACGGCATCTGTGCGGCCTTGGTGAGTGCGGCGAGCGACAGCAGGACGACCGGCATCACCAGCAGCGCGGATTGTGCGGTTCCGGCGCCGGAAAGCTCGATCATGCCCGAGATGGTCAGCGGCATGCCGTTAACGTGCAGAAACATAAGGCCCGCCAAAAACGCGATGCCGCCCAGCATGTTAAGGATGATCTGGGTAAAGGCATTCTTGATGGCCTCGGGCGTGCGCGTGTAGCCAATCATGAGGAACGAGCACACGGTGGTGATTTCCCAGCCGCAGAACAGCCACTCAAGGTTGTCGCTCGTCACGATGACGAACATGGCCGAGAGGAACAGGAACATGAGCGCCAGGAACTGCGGGCGACGGTCGGGCGCGGTCTGCCCGCGCAGTGCGGCCTCGTGCTCGTCATGGGCCTGGAAGTCCTTCATATAACCCAAGGCATACACGCAGATTAGGCTGCCGACGATACCGACGGCGAGGACCATGATCACACTCATGTAATCCAAGTAGAGCGGCGTCGCCGTGACGGCTTCGGCCGCGGGCAGCGTCATGGCTGCAAAGGCGAGCGAGCCCACCAGCTGGACTATGCCGAGCACCGTGGTGAGCGCGTTCCTATATTTGTACGCGTTGTACAGGATGACGGCGCACAGAATTACGTCGATGACGGAGCTGATGATCGAGAGCACATGCGAGGTGCCGGGGGCAACCTCAAAGCTCTGCGGACCCGTGCCAAAAAACATGACGGCGACTACAACTGTCGCCGCCATAATAATGCCGGAACCTATGAGCCCCACCGCATCGCGGGCGCGGTCGCCGCGCGCGAACAGCATGCCCAGCGCCGGTACCAGCGGAAACAGGGTAAGGAAATACAGTAGCGTCATACCATCACTCCCCCATGCAAAAACGCTGCAATTGTTTAACGTTATAGCTCAATTGAGGAATAGCGGCGGCAGGTTTTCGGTCAACTGGGGAGTTTTAGGCGTACAGGGCAAGGAGTCTGTCCGCATTGGAGCAGAGAGACGACGCTCCCCCAATCGCAGCGACAGGCGCGCGGGCCACTGTGCGCGGTTTATTGGCCACTTTGGAGGATGTCCCGATAGGCTCGCGCTGGTCCAAAAGTTGGCGCGGCAAGAAAAATGCGCCCCCGTGGGCGCACCATCCCGTTTGCTATTCCGCCTTTTTAACGCGCGGCTTGCGACCGCGCGGCTTATCGACCAGTGCGGACTCACCGCTCTCGCGGTACTGACGGCACCAAGCCTTGACCGAAGACTCGCTGGGAATCTTGTGCTTGATCATGGCCTCGCGAACCGTTAAGCCGTTTTCCAAGCGATCCTTAACCACGGCGAGCTTAACTTCGTACGAATAGGTGTGATGATGCGAACCGGCATTGAGAACGGCGTCGGCACCGCCCACGGCATACGCGCGGGCCCACTGACGAGCCGTGGCCTGGGGAATGCCAAGCTCCGCAGCGAGGGCGCGATGACCGACCCCCTCTTGGAGGATCTCGACGGCGCGCTGCCTAACCTCGGGCGCATGCGTGCGAGTCCTAGTTGCTTCCGACATACCTGCCACTTCTTAGCCTTAACCGTTAATCTGCTTTCTTACGTGCAAGTTAGATAGTAGCATTTTACTGTTTGCTCAAAGCAGTCAATTAAAATAGACGCGGCGTTATCTGGGCATTTGGCACCAAATTACGACATTTCTTTATCGATTATTTACGCTGGTAGCTGACTCGCAGCTAATCGTCATTCGCTTGTCAACAAAATTGGCATCTCTTTATGTCCTTTGGTATAGAGGATATAGTTATTAACCCCTCCCACAATATTTTTGAGTGATCTGCAAGGCAGTAGACGTCCTCACTCCTCATGATTACCGCGCATTGCCATCCACCGGAGCAAAACAAAAAGGGCGGGACCTGCTGCGCTTGCAGGCCCCGCACCGGTTGGCACCCGACGGGACACAGCCGGGCGAAACGGATCCGTGCTACCGTCCCGCCTGGCCGCGATGTTCAACTACAGCTCGTTGGCCGCGTGATACGCCGTGCGAATGGCGCTCGCAATGTCGGCGGTGCGCTCACCCGAGCAGTCGCCCACGCAGGTCACGGGCACCGTCACGCCATCCAGGTCAAACGCGTTGGCCTTGGAGCCCACGGCCATCACCACGTAATCGCAGGCGATCTTCACCGGCTCCTCGGCGCCGTCCTCGGTGGTGCGAACAGCCTCCACGCCCTCGTCGGTAATGGCGGTCAGGCGGGTCTTCACGTGCTGCTCCACGTTGTGCTCTGCAAAGTCGCTCATAATCAGCGGCAGAATGGTCTCGGACTCGCCCGCGGCAATCTTGTCGAGCATCTCCACGATCGCCACCTCGCAGCCGTGCTGCAGCAGGTACTCGGCAGTCTCGGTGCCCACCAGGCCACCGCCAATGACGGCGACGCGGCCGCTGAGCTCCACCTTGCCGGCCAGCACGTCCCAGCTCGAAACGACCTTGTCCGAGTCGGCACCCGGAACGGGGATGACCACGTCGTGCGCTCCCACAGCCACAATCGCGGCGTCGGCGGCGTTGAGGTCCTCAGCGGTAGCGGCATGGCTGAGCTCAACCTTCACGCCCAGGCCAGGCAGAATCTTCTCGTAGTACTCGACCGAGCGCATGATTTCGTCCTTGCGCGGAGGCGCAGCCGCCAGCACAATCTGGCCGCCCAGATGATCGCTCGCCTCGTAGATGGTCACGTCGTAGCCGCGCTTGGCCGCCACGCGCGCGGCTTCCAGGCCGGCGATGCCGCCGCCCACCACGGCGATCTTCTTGTCGCCCTCGCCCGGCTTGATGGCGATGGTCGCCTCGTCACCGTTCTCGGCATTGAGCACGCACGAGATGTACTTGCGGTTTTGAATCGCGTCGACGCAGCCCTTGTTGCAGTTGAGGCACTCGCGGATGGGCTCACCCGTGGCGGCCTTCAGCGCAATGTCGGGGTCGCACATGAGCGATCGGCCATAGGCGATGATGTCAGCCGAGCCATCCTCCAGGATCTTCTCGCCGGCCTCGACCGAGACAACGCGGCCGACGGTGGCCACCGGCACGGAGACCAGAGCCTTGACGCGCTCGGCCACGGGCAGCGTCCAGTTGTAGGGCATGGCGCCCATGGGCGGAATGGTGTCGCCCATGTTGCCGGTGTGGTTGGCCTGTGCAACCTGGATCATGTCGATGCCCGCGCCCTCGAGCAGCTTGGCAAACTCGCAGGCCTCGTCGGGCTGCAGGCCGCCCTTGCCGCGCGGCGTGCCGTCGGGGTTCTCCATGATCACGGGGAGCTTGTACTCCACCATCAGCTGCGGCGCGGCCTCCTTAATGGCGGCGACGACCTCCAGCGCATAGCGAACGCGGTTCTCGAACGAGCCACCGTACTCGTCGGTGCGCTGGTTGAGGATGGCCGAGCACAGCGAACCCACCAGGCGGTCGCCGTGGACCTCGATGGCGTCGATGCCGGCCTGCTGCGCGCGGGCGGCCGAGGCAGCGATGGCCTCCTTGATCTGGGTGAGCTGCTCTACGCTCGCCTCGTTCACAAAGTGCTGCATGTCGTGGTGCAGCTTGGCGTATGCCTGATTGCGGATCTCGTTGGACTCGGCCATCTTGGCGGCAAAGGTCTCCTCGTCGCCGGCGGCCTTGGCCTCCTGCGCGGCCTTGGCAGCGGCCATGGAGCCCATGACCATGCGGCCGACACCGGGCACGTCGTACTCGGGGTGGAACAGCTGCAGCGCAACCTTGGCACCGTGCTTGTGGACGGCATCGGCCAGAGCCTTAAACGTGGGGATCTGGGCGTCGGTTGCCAGCTTGGGCGTGGGGCTCGCGGTCATGACGGGAGCGACGTCGCCGATGACGATGTAGCTCACGCCGCCACGGGCCAGGCGCTCGTAAAAAGCCAGGCTGCGCTCGCCGATGGAACCGTCGCGCTCCTCGTAGCCGGTGGTAAGCGGCGGGAACATAATGCGGTTCTTGAGCTCAAGGGGGCCAACCGTAATGGGCTGGAGCAACTTGGATGCAGGTGCGGTCATGGACATTCCTCTCTTGTAGGCGCGGCGGCGATGTTGCCGCGTAGTTGTCTAGAGGATATGGCATGGGAATACAACAGCGCAACGGAAATCGGCGGACAGCAGGTAGCGGCAGGTGGATGGGGCAGGGCGGCCCGTCGGTTTGTCTCAATCTGTAACAGTTACGCGGCAAAACTGGGTCTTACTGTTACAGATCGAGACAAACCAAACCCGCCTGCTAGAAAATCTCAATCTATAACAACAACTCGGCAAAATCCGTCCCTCGTGTTACAGATTTAGACAAACACGACCCAGCCCACCGGTATATCTCGATCTGTAACACCTAGCCGCCCAAATCGGGTCTAGATGTTACAGATCGAGATTTTGTTTGAGAGGCCGAGAATTGGACCGAAAACACGGTCCCGAAATAACAAAAAAGCTCGCCGGCTAGGCCGACGAGCTGCAAGTTCTTGGTCGCGGGGGCAGGATTTGAACCTACGACCTCCGGGTTATGAGCCCGGCGAGCTACCAGACTGCTCCACCCCGCAATGTCTGGGCGCCTCATGTGCGCAAGAAAGAATATTACGCGGGAGTTCGGTAAACGGCAAGGAAAATCTCGTAGAGCATAATTCCTTCATATTTAAACCCCTCAGCCCCTATCACCGTAAACGAATCGCAGCCGAGCGCCGTCGACGGCACGTATACAATGGTGCGCGTCCTTTTATGCCGACACTGGGAGTAGACATGCTGCTCGCTATCGATATGGGAAATACGCAGACGGCCATGGGCCTGTTTGACGGAGACGAGCTGGTGCAGTCGTGGCGCATGCCCACCGACCGCTCCTATACCGCCGACGAGATCCACGTGCGCCTGATGGGCTTCTTTAAGATGTACGACCTCTCGCTCGGCGCGGTCGACGCGATCGCCTTTGCCGGCGTGGTGCCGCAGCTCTCGCGCGAATGGCACGCTGTGGCCGACCGCATTGCCGCAGACGCCATCGTCATCGGGCCGCAGACGGCCGCCGTGACCAAGCTGCGTGCGGCGCGACCCCAGGCCGTGGGCGCCGACCGCGTAGCTAACGCCGTCGCAGCCGAAGCTTTCTACGGCGCGCCAGCGATCGTGGTGGACTTTGGTACCGCGACCAATATCGACGTCATCGATGAGGACGGCTATTACATTGGCGGAGCGATCGCGCCGGGCATCCGCATCTCCATGGACGCGCTAGCTGCCCGCGCTGCCAAGCTCGCCAGCGTTCCGCTCGAGGCGCCCGAGCACGCCATCGGCCGTGACACCGAGGAATGCATCAAGG
>CABUUJ010000005.1 GCA_902494715.1 uncultured Collinsella sp. | reverse complement strand
ACCAACCCCAACGCACCGGTCGAGGCTGCCGCGGCTCCCGCCAAGAAGGCCAAGGCGTCCCGTCACAGCTCCGGTCCCGCCAAGATCGTCCTCGCACGTCTTGACTACCGTCTGCTGCACGGCCAGGTCGTCTTTACCTGGACTACCAAGGTTCAGGCCGAGCGCATCATCGTCGTCGACAACGCTGCCGCCAACGATGACATCAAGAAGGGCGCTCTTAAGCTGGCCAAGCCCCAGGGCGTGCGCCTGAACGTCTTCACCGTCGAGCGCGCCCTCGCCAAGATGGACAAGCTCAACACCCTCGGCGAGCGCGTCATGTTCGTCTTTGGCAACACTGCCGAGATGCTGCAGTTCTGCCAGGGCTACAAGCTCGATGCCATCAACCTGGGCGCCACCGCCAACCACGACGGTGCCGATCAGGTCGGCGGCAAGGACAGCTCCGTCTTCCTCGACGCCACCCAGAAGGCCGACGTCAACCAGCTGCTCGACATGGGCATTAAGCTCTACGTCCAGCAGACCCCTACGTATCAGAGCGTCGACATCGACGCCAAGCTGTAATCAACCAGGCTTTTGCCTGACTGAAAGGAGAAGGGTATGAATACGTTCATCAGTGCGGTGCTCATCGGCCTCGTCGGCGTGTTCTGCATGTGGGACTCCCGCCTGCTCGGTCGTCTTAACTTCGAGCAGCCCCTCGTTGGCGCTACGCTCGTCGGTCTGCTGCTGGGCGATGTGCCCACCGGCCTTGCCGTCGGTGCCGCCGTCGAGCTCGTGTCCATGGGCCTGGTGCAGGTCGGCGCTGCCGTTCCGCCCGATATGGTCCTGGGCGGCATCGTGGCCGCTGCCTTTGCGTGCCTGACCGATGCTTCCGCCGAGACCGCCATGACGATCGCCATCCCGGTCGCCGTCCTGGGTCAGCTCCTCGGCATCGTGTTCCGTTCCATCATCGCCGCCCTCACCCATGTGGCAGATAGCGCGATCGATAACGGAAAGTTCAAGACCGCCTACCGTATGCACATCTGCGCCGGCTCCGGTCTGTACGCCGTCATGTACTTCCTGCCGATCTTCCTCGCCGTCTTTGTTGGCACCGACCTGGTTCAGGCCATCGTCAACATGGTTCCCGAGTGGCTGTCCACTGGTCTTAACGTTTCGACCAAGATCATGACCGCCTACGGCTTGGCCCTGCTGCTCACCATGATGATCAAGAAGGGTATGACTCCGTTCCTGTTCATCGGTTTCCTGCTCGCCGCTTACCTCAACCTGTCCGTCATCGCGGTCGCTCTGATCGGTGTGTGCCTGGCTGTCGTCTTCATGGGCTTCAAGTTCAACGGTTCCCATGCAGCCGCCGGTGTCGATTCCGACTACGATCCGCTCGAAGACGACGAAGACTAAGGAGGAACACACTATGGCAACCGCAACCAAGGACGTGTCCCTGAACAAGAAGGTCAGCCAGTTCTTCTGGCGCTCCTGGGCCATCCAGGCCTCTTGGAACTACGAGCGTCAGATGAACATGGGCTTCCTCTACGGCATGGTTCCCACGCTCGACCGCCTCTATCCGGATGAGTCCGACCCCAAGCAGCTCGCTGCTAAGAAAGAGGCTTACCACCGTCACATGGCGTTCTACAACTGCACCCCGCAGACGAGCGCTTTCATCCTGGGCCTCGCCGCCTCCATGGAGGAGGAGTACGCCAAGGATCCCGAGAACTTCGATCCCGATTCGATCAACGCGGTCAAGACCTCCCTCATGGGTCCGCTTTCCGGCATCGGTGACTCCTTCTTCCAGGGCACCATCCGCGTCATCGCCTTTGGCCTGGGCGTTCAGCTGGCTCAGCAGGGCTCCATCATGGGCCCGATCCTGGCCATGCTCATCTCCATCGTCCCCTCTGTGCTGATCACTTGGTTCGCAGCCAAGATGGGCTATCAGGGCGGCCACGAGTACCTGAGCAAGCTTCAGGGCGGCGACCTCATGGAGAAGCTCATGTATGTCTGTGGCATCGTGGGTCTTATGTCCGTGGGCGGCATGATCGCCACGCTGATCGGCGCCACCACCCCGCTGCAGTTCGCTGAGGGCACCGTCGCGATTCAGGACATCCTGGACGGCATGATGCCCCAGATGATCTCCCTCGGCCTCACCGGCCTTATGTACTGGCTCATCAAGAAGAACGTCAACACCGGTTGGCTTCTCGTGATCGCCATCGTGGGCGGCATCGCCCTCTCCGCGGCCGGCATCCTGGCCTAGTCGCGACTAAGCGCCTAACCGCTTTCCCCCGGGGGCCTGCCTGGCATCCCATACCCCAGGCAGGCTTCCATCCCCAAAATGTGACAAAGGGACAGTTCCTTTGTCGCATCCTCAACGGGCCGGCGACTCGGTCCAAACCACGGTAACCCTGCGAGCGCCCGGCAATGTGGCGCCGCAAAAATCGAAAGGAATGTGTCAGATGTACGAGATCGACCTTAACCTCCCTAAGCAGATCGTCGCTGACGTCCTGTCCAACCACGAGATCCACAGCGTCGCCTTCGTCGGCTGCGGTGCTTCCATGTCCGACCTTTACCCCGCCAAGTACTTCCTGGCCAACAACACGGACAAGCTGAACGTTCAGATCTTCACCGCTAACGAGTTCAACTACGACACGCCTTCCTGGGTCAACGAGCACACCTTCGTGATCACCTGCTCCCTCGGTGGCTCCACGCCCGAGACCGTCGAGGCCAACAAGACCGCCAAGAAGCACAACTGCCCGGTCGTCTCCCTCACCAACAAGGCTGGCTCCGCTCTGACCGTTGACGCCGACCACGTCATCGTTCACGGCTTCCACGCCAACTACGCTGCCAAGTGCGAGAAGCCCGGCTATGCCATCGCTCTTGCTGTCGAGATCCTTCAGCAGACCGAGGGCTATGACCACTACGAGGACATGATCACCGGCCTCACCAACATCTTCGATCTCTGCGAGAACGCCGCTCAGCACTGCAAGAAGCTCGCCAAGAAGTTCGCCGAGGACTTCAAGGACGACAAGATGATCTACTTCATGGCTTCCGGTGCCTCCGAGAAGATGGCTTATTCTCACGCCGCCTTCCTGTTCACCGAGATGCAGTGGATCGACGCCGCCGCCTACAACACCGGCGAGTACTTCCACGGTCCGTTCGAGGTTTCCACCGAGGGTAAGCCCTACGTCTTCTTCATGTCCGATGGCGCCACCCGTCCGATGGACGCCCGCGCCCTCACCTTCCTTGAGCGCATGGGCGCCAAGGTCGCTCTGATCGACTCCAAGGACTACGGCCTGGCTGACGCCGTGCCCGCGAGCGTCATCACCTACTTCAACCCGCTGCTGCACCTCGCCGTTATGCGTGAGTACGGCAACCAGATCGCCGAGGCCCGTCAGCACCCGCTGACCATGCGTCGCTACATGTGGAAGCTTTCCTACTAATCACAAGTAAGTAGACCTTACGGGTTGATTGAGAGGGGATGGGGTTTGCGCCCCGTCCCCTTTTTGCTCTGGGGAGGGCGTGTTCGTCGTTCCATAAAACCCCAGATAAAACCTACCAAAATAAACCTGTCCCTTTTTGGCAGGTGGGGAGGAGATGCGTATGATCAAGGCAGTGCTGTTTGACATGGACGGCGTGCTGGTCGATACCGAGTGGTTCTACAACCGTCGCCGCGTGGCGTTTATGGAAGAGAAAGGGTTCCACTTTGACGAGATTCCCGATCTTTCGGGGTCTAACGAGCCCGCCATTTGGGAGGCGCTGGTGCCCGACGATGTTGAGCTGCGCGAGCGCCTGCGCGTGGAGTACAAGCAGGTCTACAGTCCGGACCATCCCGTTCCGTATGCCGAGCTGCTCAACGAGCAGACGGAGCCGGTGATGCGTGAGCTGCACGAGCGCGGCGTGAAGTGCGCTATCGCGAGCTCGTCCTATCGTGAGCTGATCGACGAGCTGGTGGAGATCGCCGGTATCGCCGACGTGCTGGACTACACCATCAGCGGTCACGAGTGCAGTGCGTTTAAGCCCGACCCCGAGATCTACCTGCGTGCCATGGAGGCGCTGGGGGTGGAGCCTGCCGAGTGCCTGGTTATCGAGGACTCGCCTTTGGGTATCGAGGCCGGCAAGCGCTCCGGCGCCCGCGTCCTGGCGCTGCGCCCGCACGAGGGCGTCAACCTGGACCAATCCGCCGCCGACGTCGTCATCGACAACCTGACCGACATCCTACCTGCCATTTAGGGACAGGTTTATTTTGGCAGGTTTTATCTGGGCAAATGCCGAATTCGCCGTGAAGGGACCGCTCTCTTCACGGCGTTTTTCTTTTGGGCGGCCTCACGGTCCTTCTGATGGTTGTCGAGGGAGGGTGAATTGAAGCGCTCCCGCACGCTCCATGCTACAATCGCGGGCATGCCTCACAACTAGATCTGCCTTCGAAAGGAGCCTCCGTGGCGAACGCCATCGATCAGCTCACGGACCGCGTGCTCGTGCTCGGCCGCCTCACCATCGTCCGCCGCGCCATCACCGCCGTGGCGGTCACCATTTCCGCCGTTCTCCAGACATTCCTGATCCAGGCGTTCATTCGGCCCGCCGACCTGCTTCCGAGTGGTCTCACCGGCGTCGCGGTCCTGCTCGATCGCGTTACCTCGCTTGGCGGCGTTCACATCGACATCTCGCTCGGTATGCTTGCGCTCAACATCCCCGTGGCGCTCCTATGCTGGAGCGGCATTAGCAAGCGCTTCGTCATCTTCTCGATGATGCAGGTCGTGCTCTCGTCGCTGTTCCTCAACGTCTTTCACTTCGCCCCGTTTTTGGGCGACAAGATCATGCTCATCATTTTTGGCGGCGTGGTCTCGGGTCTGGGCGCTGCCATCGCGCTCAAGTCCGGCGCATCCACCGGCGGCACCGACTTTATCGCGCTGTGGGTCTCCAACCACACGGGCAAGACCATCTGGGGCGTCATCTTTGGTTTCAACTGCTTTATCCTGGCGATCTTTGGCTTTATGTTTGGCTGGGACAAGGCGGCGTACTCCATCGTGTTCCAGTTTATTTCGACCAAGACCATTGACAGCTTCTATCGTCGCTACGACCGCGTGACGCTGCAGATTACGACGCACAAGGCGGACGAGGTCATGACCGCCTATGTTGACCATTTTCAGCACGGCATTAGCTGCGCCGAGGTCATCGGCGGATACAGCCGCGAAAAGATGTACCTGCTGCACGCCGTTGTCTCGACCTACGAGAGCCAGGACATTATCAAGCTGGTGTGCGACGTTGATCCAGCCGCCGTGATCAACGTATTCCACACGCTCAACTTTGTGGGCGGCTGGTGGGGCGGTCATGTCGACGAGCCCATGCCCACGGCCGTACCTGATCCCGACAAGCCCGCGCGCATGGCCAGCAGGCAGGCGCGCCTCAGCGAGCAGGACAGCCTGCAGCAGGACGACGGCAGGTAGGGTATTGGCATTTTGCCGGCCTGGCGCAACCCTTCCGTATGAGCCCCTCGAAAGCCTCGCTGCTTTCGAGGGGCTTTCGTTTTCCCAGATAAAACCTACCAAAATGAAGCTGTCGCTTTTTGGTAGGGAGGGTGTATCGTTTTATCATTATGAGGTAACATGAAACTAGACGTTATATACGTATTAGTTATTTCGATATTTCGATAAGAGTGATCAGATATGCCCGCGCCCAAAAATGCACCGCTTTACCAGCAGATTTACGATGAAATCAAGGATGCGATCGAGAAAGGTGTTTATGCACCCAAGGAGCGTATTCCGTCCGAGCTTGAGCTAGCCGAGCAGTACGACGTGAGCCGCATTACGGTGCGCCGCGCCGTCGAGGAGCTGTGCTCCGATGGTTACCTGGTTAAGCAGCAGGGCCGTGGTACCTTTGTCTCCACGCCGCACATCAATCGTCAGTTCCACGCTTCGACGCTGCAGACGTTTACCGCGCTGTGTGCCAGCAACGGCATGAAGGCGGGCGCGCATGTGGTCGATCGCCAGATTGTGCCGGCACGTCAAAACGAGATGGAGTTCTTTGGCCTGCAAAAGGACGCGCTGCTGCTGCATATTAAGCGCGTGCGTACAGCCGACGGCGAGCCCATCTTTGAGGAGAACATCTTTGTGCCGTTTGACGCCTACCGTGAGCTGTTGACGGCCGATCTTGAGGACAAGTCGATTTTTGCCGAGGTCGAGCGTGTTGGCGGAACGCCGATTGTCTCGGTTGGCTACCGCACGGTCGAGGCCGTTCGTGCCAATACCGAGCAGGCGGCCGAGTTGGGCATTGCTCCGCACGATCCGCTGCTCAACCTGCGTGCCAGCTTTACCGGTCCCAATGGCGAGCCGGTCCTGATGGGTAAGCAGTACTACGTGGGTAGCCGCTACGTCATGGTTATGTAGCTCTAGTTGCGCGGTTTTCCAAACCGCGCAACGGCTCGACGCTGCGCCTTTGGTTCCGCCGTTCTAACGAACGGCGGACCGGCCGACGCTGCAAACGCCTCTAAGCGGCAATCTGCAGAATGAGCGTGGATAATCTCCCGTTTTTGGCTTGGTGACGGGTTCAAAGTGGGAGATTATCCACGCTCGTTCGGCTAGTGTCCGAAAATCCACGCTCGTTCCCTTCGGATTGCATCGCCCGTGGCCGGCAGCCGGGCGACGCCGGTCCGCGTGGCGGCGTATAATCGGCGGCAGATGACTTGAACGTTAGGAAACCATGACCGATAGCATGCAGCAGATGGCGCTCGACACGCTCGGCGCCTATTTTGGCTACACCTCGTTTCGCCCGGGACAGGACCGCATGGTCGATGCGATCCTTGCCGGTCGCGATGCGCTGGGCGTTATGCCCACGGGCGCCGGCAAGTCCATTTGCTACCAGGTGCCCGCGCTCATGCTGCCCGGCATCACCTTTGTGGTGAGCCCGCTGCTGTCGCTGATGGAGGACCAGACCCGTGCGTTGCTCGCGGCGGGTGCGCGACCCAGCTATCTCAACTCCAGCCTTACCCCGGCCCAGCAAAACACCGTGCTCAAACGGGCGCGCGAGGGTCGCTACCAGCTTATGTACGTGGCGCCCGAGCGCCTGCTCGAGCCGCGCTTTTTAGCCTTTGCGCAGGAGGCCGCGGCGGACGGCGGCATTGGCGTGCCGCTCGTGGCCATTGACGAGGCGCACTGCGTGAGCCAATGGGGCCAGGATTTTCGCCCCGCCTACCTGCAGATTCGCGAGTTCATCGATTCCCTGCCGCAGCGTCCCATCGTGGCGGCCTTTACCGCTACGGCAACCGAGCGCGTGCGTGCGGACATTCAGCAGATGCTCGGCCTGCAAAACCCCGCGACGGTGGTGACGGGCTTCGATCGCAAGAACCTCTACTTTGGCTGCGAGGAGATGGGCGACAAGGCCAAAGCCGCGTGGGTGCGCGACTATGTGATTGCGCATTCGGGCGAGAGCGGCATCGTGTATTGCTCGACCCGCAAGACCGTCGATGCGCTGGCAGGTGAGCTTGCCGAAGCGCTGGGCCCCAGCGGCATTCGCGTGGGCCGCTACCATGCCGGCATGGGCAATGACGTCCGCCGCCAAAGCCAGCGCGCCTTTATCGACGACGATATCCAGGTGATGGTTGCCACCAACGCCTTTGGCATGGGCATCGACAAGCCCAACGTGCGCTACGTGATTCACAACAATGTGCCCGAGAGCATCGAGGCCTACTACCAGGAGGCTGGCCGCGCCGGCCGCGACGGCGACCCGGCTAGCTGCCATTTGCTGTGGAACGGCAACGATTTTCGTATGCGCCGCTTTCTGATCGACCGCGGCGATGCGGCCGATGAGGCACTCGACGACGAGCAGCGCGCGTGGGCGCTCCAGAACCGCTACCGCCTGCTCAGCCAGATGGAGGGCTACTGCAATACCACTGGCTGCCTGCGCGAATACATGCTGCGCTACTTTGGCGACGAGGCCGCGGCCGAGCATGCTGTCGCGGCTGCTGCGGGCGGTACCGCAGACGATGCCGAGGGCTGCGGCAACTGCAGCAACTGCCTCACGCAGTTCGAGGTCGAGGACGTCACCGATATGGCCCGCGCTGCCGTGCGCTATGTGGCCACGCGTCCCATGCGCTTTGGCAAGTCGCTCATCGCCGACGTGCTTTACGGCGGCAACACCGAGCGCATTCGCCAGATGCATCTGGACGAGGACTGCGGCTACGGTGAGCTGTCGAGCGAATCGGTCGGGCGCATCAAGGACATCATCGGCCAGCTGTGCGGCCGCGGTTATCTGGCCACCTCGCAGGGGCAGTACCCGGTCGTGGGGCTGGGCCCGCGCGCCGGCGAGGTCGAGGACGAGGCGTTTGCCTTTACCGTTAAGCGTCGCGCGTCCAAGCGCAAGGCCTCGGCCCGCGCCCGCCGTGCGGTGGATCTGCTGCGCGAGGAGGCCGAGTTGGATCAGCGCCCGCGTGTGGGCGACGATGCCGAGCTGTTCGAGCGCCTGCGTGCCCTGCGCAAGGAGATTTCGACCGAGCTGGAGATGGCGCCGTACATGGTCTTCTCCGACAAGGCCCTGCGCGGTCTGTGCCGCCTACGCCCGCAGACGCGCGACGAGCTTATCCAGGTCAACGGCATTGGCGAGAAAAAGGCCGATGCCTTTGGCGAGCAGTTTATGGCGGCGATTGAAGAGTTTGAGTCCGAGCATACACGGGATGGAGCGTAACGATGGCATTCGACGATAAAACCGAGCGTACTGAGGTGTCCGCCGTGCCGCTGTACCAGCAGGTTATGGACGACCTAAAGGGCGAGATCGCGCGCGGCGTGTACGCATCCGGCTCGCGCATTCCTTCCGAGATGGAGCTTGCGAAGTCCTACGGCGTGGGGCGCATTACCGTGCGCCGCGCCATCGAGGAGCTGTCGCGCGCGGGATATCTCAACCGCCAGCAGGGGAGGGGCACGTTTGTGTGCGCGCCCAAGCTCAAGCGCAAGATTGTCCAGAAAGGCGACGTTCAGAGTTTTTCCGAGGGTTGCGCCGCCAACGACATGGTGGCCGGAGCACGCCTGGTGTCGCGCACGGTGGTTGCGGCGACGCGCGAGGACGCGGCGTTTTTTGGCGTGGAACCCGGCTGCGAGCTCATCGTTATCGAGCGCGTGCGCACGGCCGACGGCATCCCCGTCATGCTCGAGAACAACGCTTTTGTGCTGGCTGACCATCCCTACCTGCAGACGCTTGCCGACGAGGATCTCGCCGATAACTCGATCTTTGCACTCGTTGCCGAGCATTCGGGCCGCGCACCGCTCAAGTCCGACCCTTGTACCGTGGAGATTGCGCTTGCCGATGTTCAGGCGGCCTCGCTGCTGGAGGTGCCGGTCGGCGAACCGCTCTTCTATATGGAGGCGTACTTTACCGATGAGGACGAGCGGCCCCTGCTGCTCGGACGCCAAAAGATCGTGGGCTCGCGCTATGTATTCGACATCTAACGTCCATAGATAGAACAATATAGAACAAATTTGCCGCAGTGGCTTCCGCCGTGCCTGCTTGCGTGGTATATATAGAACAACATAGAACGACAACAGGTACGAGCAATCGTCGCCAAAAGCCGCCACACAAGGAGGAGCATCAGCATGAACGCACATGATCTGATTCAGGAAATTATCGAGCGCAAGGGCAAGGTCGAGAACGTCTTTTGGATCGCCTGCGGCGGTTCGATGATCGACCTGATGCCGGCTAACGAACTGCTCAAGCGCGAGGCCACCACGTTTACCTCGACGGTCTACACGGCGCGTGAGTTTTGCCTGATGGCCCCCAGGAGTCTTGGCGAGAAGTCACTCGTCATCGCCTGCAGCCACAGCGGCAACACGCAGGAGGTTGTCGACGGCTGCGAGATGGCGCTGGCAGCCGGTGCCGAGGTCGTGGCCATGACCGACTGCGAGGGCTCCAAGATCGATAACGGCAAGTGGACCACCTGGGTCTATCCGTGGGGCGAAGGCGTGCCGCAGGCCGAGGTCCCGCAGGGCATCGGCGCTCTGATCGCCGCCGAGCTGCTCGACCAGCAGGAGGGTTACGAGGCGCTCGCCGACATGTACGCCGGCCTTAAGCAGATGGACGCGCTGCTGCCCGCCGCGCGCGAGAAGGTCAACGCCGAGCTGGGCGCCCGTTTTGCCGAGCTCTGCCAGCAGCACAAGTTCTTCTATATCTTGGGCTCCGGCCCCAACTTTAGCCAGACCTACGCCATGGCGATCTGCTCGCTCATGGAGATGCAATGGCAGCACTGCTGCTACATCCACTCCGGCGAGTATTTCCACGGCCCGTTCGAGGCTACCGAGCCCGGCGTGTTCTACTTTGTGCAGCTTGGCGCCGGCGAGTGCCGCCCCATGGAGGAGCGCGCGCTCGCGTTCCTCAACACGCACACCGACACAATCATGGTGCTCGATGCGCTCGAGTACGGCGTGGGCGAGGTGCCCGCCAGCGTGCGTTCGTACCTGGAACCGATCTTCTTCTACAACATGAGCTGCGAGCTGCGCGCCGCACGCGGCAAGGTCTTCGACCACAGCCCCGAGGTTCGTCGCTACATGGGCATCGAGCAGTACTAGGTAACGGGAAAAGCATTCACCTTCGATTCGCAAGCGGGCCACATGAGTCAAAAAGCGGGCCGCGCCGGGGATTTCCGGCGCGGCCCGCTTTGCATGGCGTCCGTATGAGCGAGGTGTCGCGTCAAGCGGCGGACTACTTCGCGTCGTAGGCCTCAGTGTCCCACCAGTCGAGCTGGGCGATGTTGTCGCGGATGTGCTGGCAGCTCTTGTGGAAGCCCTCGAGCTCATGCTCGGACAGGTCGAGCGTGTAGACCTCCTCGACGCCCTCGGCACCGATCACGCACGGCAGGGAGGTGAAGATGCCCTCCTCGCCATACTGGCCGGTCATGAGCGTGGATGCCGAAAGCACGGCGTGCTCGTTGTGCAGCACGGCGGCGCAGACGCGCGCGGCGGAGTTGGCGACGGCGTACTCGGTGCACTGCTTGCCCTGGTAGGTTACGTAGCCGCCCTTGCGCGCGAGCTCCTCGATCTCCATGTGGTCGAAGGCATACTTGTCGGGGTTCTCGGCTTGAAGTTCGTTGAGGCTCTTGCCGGCGATGGTTGCGGCCTTAAAGGCGGCAAGCTGGCTAAAGCCGTGCTCGCCGATCATGTAGGCATTGATGGACTTGGGGCTCACGCCGACCTTCTTGGAGATCTCAGTGCGCAGGCGGGCGGAGTCCAGGCCGCATCCCGAGCCGATGATCTTCTTGGGATCGTAGCCGGTCAGGTGCCACAGCTCGGTGCACACGACGTCGCAGGGGTTGGAGATGCTCACGAAGATGCCGTCAAAGCCGGCGTCGACGATGCGCTTGGCAAAGGTGCGGGCGGCGTCGGTGGTAAAGAACAGCTCGCCGTCGCGGTTGCCGGCGGCCAGTGCGACCTTGCCGGCGGCGTTGACGATGACGTCGCAGCAGGCAAGCTCCTCGTAGTGGTCGTAGCAGTTGACGATCTTGGTGTTGTACGGGACAAACGAAAGGGAGTCGCGCAGGTCCTGGACCTCGGACGTCACCTTGGCCTGGTTGATATCGCACAGGTACAGCTCATCGGCAATGCCCTGCATGAGCAGACTGTTGGCAACATGTGCTCCTACGTGGCCCTGGCCGACCACACCGATCTTACGCGTCTGGTACATATATGTATCCTTTCGGCCGAGTTTTTCGCGTCGAACTATTGTAACGTCCTGCTGCCACTTTGCTAGGCTAAAGCGCCATAGATTTTTGGGCATGCCTTAATCTCTACTTTTGGAGTGATTTGGGCCGCTGACGGCATCGCTGGGCGATATGCTCGCGCGGATGGGGCCGCTCGTTGTACCATAGCTGCAACTGACTCGTAAGGAGCATCCATGCCCATTCGCATCCCCGACGCCCTCCCTGCCGCCGCGCAGCTCGAGAGCGAGAACATCTTTGTCATGACCGAGTACCGCGCGCTGCACCAAGACATCCGTCCGCTGCGCGTGCTCATCCTCAACCTCATGCCCACCAAGATCGCCACCGAGACGCAGATCATGCGCAAGCTCTCCAACACGCCGCTGCAGGTGGAGGTGGACCTGCTGCGCACGAAAACGCACGAGGCCACGCACGTGAGCGCCGGCCACCTGGAGACGTTCTATCGCACGTTCGACGACATCCGCGACATCCACTACGACGGCCTGATCATCACGGGCGCGCCGGTGGAGCAGATGCCGTTCGAGGAGGTCGACTACTGGCCCGAGCTCTGCCAGATCATGGATTGGTCCACCACGCACGTGCACTCCACGCTGCACATTTGTTGGGGCGCGCAGGCCGGTCTGTACCATCATTACGGTATCCAGAAGTATGACCTGCCGGCAAAGGCAAGCGGCGTGTTCGAGCATTATCTGGTGAAGCCGCAAAGCCCGCTGGTCCGCGGCTTTGACGACCGCTTCTATGCCGTACATTCGCGCAACACCGATGTGCGTCGCGAGGACGTGGAGGCCGAGCCGCAGCTTGAGGTCGTGGCCGTGTCCGACGAGGTGGGCCTGTACATCGTCAAGTCGACCGACAGCCATCGCTTCTTTGTCTTTGGCCATCCCGAGTACGATACCGACACGTTGCGCCTGGAGTACGAGCGCGACGTGAAGCGCGGCCTCAACCCTCAGGTGCCGGCGCACTACTTTCCGGGTGACGACCCCACCGCCGAGCCGCGCAACGTCTGGCGCAGCCAGGCTCAGCTGTTCTACACCAACTGGCTCAACTACTACGTCTACCAGACCACGCCCTACGACCTGGCCCGCGCCGGCGAGGAGCACTAGGCTGCGATGGTACTGCTGTAGCCGTGGCTGATGTGGCGGCGATTAGGCGCTGATGATGTGGGGTAGCGGCAGGTCGTGAGCGTCGGTGGGAACGCGGTCGACACGCTGCTCGTCAAAGGCGATGCCGATGATTTGGCATGCGGGCGAGAGCATGGGCAGATAGCGGTCATAGCAACCGCCGCCGTAGCCCAGGCGCGCGCCGGTTTGGTCGAAGGCCACGAGCGGCACGACGATCATGTCGAGAGCTTCGGCAGGCACGATAGGGAAGTGGTTGCTGTCGATGTCCGTGGCCGCGAAGGCCCGCGTGGGGTGGGCGATAAACGGAGCCGCGGACGCATCGTCGGCGGCAACTGCCCGCATACACATGCGCTGGCCACAAGCCACGGCGTCTGTTGCCGAGAGCATGCACGGATAGGCCACGCGCCAGCCGCGCGCGGCGGCCGCAGCGGCAAACGCGGCAGGGTCTGCCTCGGAACCCATCGCGGCATAGACGGCAACGATGCGCGGCGCCGCGGCATCCAAGCGGCCCAGCAGCTCAACCAGCCGCGCACAGATATCAGCAGACTTCGCCGCCCGCACATCCAAATCAATCGCATCGCGCCGGGCAATCACCGCTCGCCGCAATTTAGCCTTGTCCATCCCAACCTCCTCTAGCAAACCTGCCAAAAAGGGACAGGTTTATTTTGGCGGGTTTTATCTGGGTAAACAGCAAAAACAACCACGAAGGGGACACATGCACCTTCGTGGCGGTCTGTGCCGTGATGGGCGTCTGCGGCGGTTTGTCTCGATCTGTAACAGTAACTCGGCAAAATTGGACTTAGATGTTACAGATTGAGACAAAGAGCTAGTGCCGTTCGGGAACGTCTTGATCTGTAACATCTGGAGCCGATATTGCCGTCTAGATGTACAGATCGAGACAAACCGCCGCGGTGGGCTGCGCCGCCTCGCCCAAGCCGCAGAAAAAGGTAGATTTCCGGGCATGTCCCAAAAATCTACCTTTGTTGTGGTTAGCCCAGCAGGTCGATGACGTTGAAGCCGGCGTTGCTCTTGGCGATGACGTCTCGGCCGCCAAAGACGCAGGTGGGCGAGGTGGCCGCGATGCGCGTGACGTCGGCGCCGAGCGAGCGCAGCTCACCGGGCGTGGCGGCGAGCATCTGGGCGCGGCGCTCCTCGCGTGCATGCGGATCGAGTCCGGCCAGGTAGGTCGTGTTGCGGCGCTTGGTGAGCGCGTACGGCTTCACCGGCGCGTCCATGCCGCTCACGCAGCTCACGATAAAGCCCTCAAAGGCGGCCTCGTCGGGCTCAAAGCTGCCGAGCCATTCGCCTGCGCGCGCCACGCGCTCAATCGAGGGGTCGATTGCCGGGTCGCGGTAGGTGTAGAACGCCGTCTGACGCTCACCGGCCGCGCGGAATCCGCAGCCGTACGCACCGCCCTTAACGCGGATCTCGTTCCACAGATAGTCGTAGGAGAGCGCGTTGGCGGCAACCGCCCAGGCGCCCGTCACGTCAATGCCCAGGCGACGCGGGTCGCACGCGCTTGCCGCAAAGCAGATGTCGCTGGGGATGACAAAGGCCTCGTGGCGGTCGCACGGCGACGGCACCACGAGCGCGTTGCGGCCGGCATCGGCGCCGCCGCCAGCGCCCAGTCCCAGGTCGCCCGCGGCGGCCCAGTATGCGTTAAAGTCCTCATCGCTGCCGGTAAAGCTTGCCAGGCAGCCGTCGGCCACAAAGATGCGCTCCGCCAGCTCGGCAAGCTTGGCACGCAGGTCGTCCAGTCGCTCGTCAAAGTGCTCGAGCAGATCGCGCAGGAACAGGTAGAAATCCACGCCCGAAAGCTGCTCGCGCACCACGGCCGAAGGCGAGCTGTAGCTCATCGCGCGACCGAGCGCCGCCGAGTGACCGTTGTTGATAAAGCCCTGCTCGAGCCCAATGCGAATCTGTGTGAGCACGTCACGCACGCGGTCGGCGTCGGCATCCGCCAGCAGCGTGCTCGACCACACCTCGCGCGGCAGGCTCGCCAGTGCATCGATCTTCTCGGACAGGGCGCCGGCGCTCACCAGCAGGTAGGGGCGCACGCCGTCCACGTCGGGTTGGGTCATGACCTCGGTCGTAAAGCTCAAAAAGCCCAGCTTGCCGGCGAGCAAATTGTCGAGTTCCTCGGCCGAATGCTCGCGCGTGGGCAGCTGTTTGAGCAGGCGGCAGAGCAGTGTCACATAGGGCAGGTCCTCAAACGCGACGCAGTTCAGGTCGAAATACTGCATGGCGTAGGCCAGACGGTTGGTGGGGATGCCGTGGCGCAGGCAGGGGATGGGCACGGTCGTGTCCACGATCAGTGGCGGCTCGGGGCGCGCCTCGCCAATGTCGGACACGCGCAGGCGCGGCAGCGTGGCCTTGGCCTCGGGTGTGTCTTCCGCCTCCTGCGCGGCACGCAGCGCGGCCGTGCGCTCGACCACGTCGGTCAGCTCGGCATCGGTCATGGCATCGCGCTTGGCTGCCAGCTCGGCGGCCTCGGCACCCTCCGAACCCTCGGCGGCGTCCACCGGCACCAGCTCGACCAGTGCCATGTGGTCGTTTTCCAGCACCAGCTCGCGCAGCAGGTCCTCAAAATAGCTGCCGTCCAGCTCGCTACGCAGCTCCTCGTACACCGGGCCGTACTTGAGCGCCAGCGTCGCGGCGTCGTCATCGTAGAGCCAGGTGCTCAGCGCGTCGCACGCAATGGCCACGCCGTCGGCGATGCCATAGTCACGCTGGCGCAGGTCGTACTCGTTGCTGCTGATGATGGCTTCCAGACGCTCGCGCGGAACTCCGTGCTCGCACAGGTCGCGGCAGGCGTCCTGGAACACGCGACGCAGCTCGCGCGCCACACCGGGCTGTGCGTTTTGCAGCATGATGAGCTCGTAGGGCTGCAGGCTCTCGGCCGCGGTGTAGCTCACCACGTTGCCGCCCAGGCCGGCGGCCAGAATGGCCTTCTTAACCGGCGCTTCGTTGGAGCCCAGCAGCGCCTCGAACAGGATATCCGCCGCGATCGTGCGCTTGCGGTCGAGCGCGCTGCCCAGCACAAGGCCCAGGCCCACCAGGGCGTTCTCGGGTGTGGTGGCCATCTCGATGCGCTTGTACTCGCAGGTCACGGGCGCCTGCGCGTCCAACGGATTGGGCGCCAGCGTGGACGGGTCCTCGCCGGCGGCAACGGCAGCGTCCATGCGGCGGCTCGCGGCACTCGGCTGCGACAGATAGCGCTCGTCCAAAAAGGCCAGTGCGCGGTCCACGTCCAGGTCGCCGTAGAGCGTGATGTAGGAGTTGGAGGGATTGTAGTGTCGCGCGTGCGTGTCCAGGAACTGCTCGTAGGTGAGCGCGGGAATCGCGCGCGGGTCGCCGCCGCTCTCGTGCGCATAGGCGGTGTCGGGATAGAGCGCGGCGTTGACGGCATCGTCCAGCACGCTCATGGGATCGGACAGCGCGCCCTTCATCTCGTTGAACACCACGCCGTTATAACGCAGCGTGCCCTCGTGCAGGCTCGCGGCGCTGCTGTCGCCGTCGCCCTCCGGCAGGTCCAGCTCGTAGTGCCAGCCCTCCTGCTCAAAAATGGTGGGCTTGGTATAGATGGCCGGGTTGAACACCGCGTCCAGATACACGTCCATCAGGTTGTACAGATCCTGCTCGTTGGTGGTGGCAACGGGGTAGATGGTCTTGTCGGGGTAGGTCATGGCGTTGAGGAACGTCTGCATGGAGCTCTTGATCAGGTCGACAAACGGCTCCTTGACGGGAAACTTGGCCGATCCGCACAGCACCGAGTGCTCAAGAATATGGAACACGCCGGTGGAATCGGCCGGAGGCGTCTTAAAGCCAATAGCAAAGGCTTTGTTTTCGTCGTCGCATGCCAGGTACAGCAGGCGAGCGCCCGAGGCGGTGTGGCGCAGCACGTAGGCGTCCGAGTCGAGCTCGGGCACGGTCTCGCAGCGCTCGACGGCAAAGCCGTGGCAGGTGGTGCCGGGCACCAGCAACGCGGCGGCAGCGGCGCGCGGGTCGGTTGAAGTGGTGGGCATATGCAGTCTCCTTTGACGCCCCAGCGGGGGCGAATCGAGTCGAATCCACAAGAGTATACCCATATGGGGCCGCGGCTCTGCGGCGAACTGGAGACGATGCAGCCGGATTGGGCATAGGTCCCGCGTGCCCGCCACACGAGCGTGGAAAAATGGACACTCGCCAAACGAGAGTGGATATTCGGACGGACGAGCGAGGATTTCCGGATACCTATCGAACGAGAGTGGATATTTGGACGGAATTTGCCGCAAAAGCCCCAAAAACCGTCCAAATATCCACTCTCGATATCCGACCGTCCGAAAATCCTCGCTCGTCCATCACTCGCGTATCTCTCGTCCCTCATTCGTCTCTAATATGAGAGATGACAGGAAGATGAGAGAAAAATATGAGAGATAACTGAGCAGCAAAGAGACAGGCAATCATGGTATTGTCTCAATACCGATTGTTCTACCAGCAAAAATATGTATAAATGAAGCAAATGGTAGACATTCCATCTTTATCTATCTCTTATCTCTAAGCCGAGAGATAGAGAGATAGATGAGAGATAATTACGAGAGATAACTGAGAGACGAGGGAAATCTATCCGCGGCATTCTCCGCAGGACCGAGCGAAAGGACGTGCAGATGAACGAAAACGAGCTGACCGGTCTGCTTGAGTCTTTAAGGCGTATGGGCTCGGATGATCTTAACGTCGAAGTGAAGGAGAGCGCCACGACGCTTTCCCGCGACGTGTGGGAAACGGTGAGCGCATTCGCGAACACTGCCGGCGGAATCATCGTGCTCGGAGTGAGTGAGCGCGCAGGTTTTGTCCCGGTTGAGAACTTCGAGACCGAGAAAGTGCTCAACCAATTTGTGTCAGGCATGGGTGATGCGGGCGGTCGAGGAAAGCTGGCCAATCCGCCCAAATACACGATCGAGCGAGTGGAGCTTCAGGGCGTCATCGTTCTCGTCATTACGATTGAGGAGCTCGATCCGTCGAGCAAGCCCTGCTATATCATAGAGCGGGGCGCCCAGGGCGGCAGCTACAAGCGCATCGATGACAAAGATGTGCCGCTTTCATCGACCGAGGTGCTCGCATTGGCGTCATACGGTCGAGCGACTCCGAGCGATCGCGACGCGGTGGCGGGTGCGGACGCGGACGATCTCGACGAGACGCTGGTCGACCGTACGATAGATCGGGCTTTCTCGTTAACGCCCCGGGCAATGCGCGGCGCGCCGGACAAACAAACGAAGCTGGAGCGCCTAAATTTCCTTGATTCCCAGGGCAATGTCACCAAGGCTGGACTCCTAGTTGCGGGCACCTACCCTCAGCAGTTTTATCCCAAGCTCTTTATCGACATGGCTGTCTATGCGGGGACCCGGAAAGGCACGGCGGGGTCGCTGAGGTTCATGGACCGCACAATCTGTGAGGGAACGTTGGGCGAGATGATCTCGGATGCTGTCGCGGCCGTCGCCAAGAATTTGCGGCGAACCTCGACCGTCCAAGGCGTCTCGCGTGTCGACTCGCTGGAGATTCCTGAGGAGGTTCTGCGCGAGGCAATCGCCAACGCCGTAATCCATCGAGAATACGGGGATCGGTTCTGTGGACAATCGATTGCTGTCGACGTCTTTGACGATCGTGTCGAGGTGACGAATCCTGGCGGCCTTTACGGGGGAAAGACTCGCGAGAACTTGTTTGACGGCAGCTCCCGATGCCGTAACGCGACGCTCGTGAAACTCATGTCGATTGTCCCTCTGCCGGATGGCGCAGGTTCGCCGGCTGAGGGCAATGGCTCGGGCATCCCGATGATGATCGATGCCATGCGCGCACATGGTCTGGCCGAGCCCCTGTTCTGCCCGGGGTTCGATCGGTTCAAGGTCGTACTTTACCGTTCAAAGATCGAGCCGGTCGATCATGGCGGGGGCTTAATTGTGACGGCACTCAAACACTACGGCGAGCTGGGGACGCGTGAGCTGGCAGAACGCACGGGGCTTACAATTTCCCAGGTTAGGTCGCGCGTCAACGCGCTCATTGCTCAAGGCGAGCTTGAGCCCACGGCGCCGTCGACAAGCCGCAACCGCAAATATCGACTGTCAGAGCGCGTGGAATAAATGCGTTAGTGGACGAGGCGACTCAATAATCGACCCTCGATTGGCGCCCACTAAGGTAAAGCGGTTGTTGCCCAGTCGACGGTGATGCTAAAGACTCGGCTTACGCCGGCATGGCCCCGAACCCGTCCATCAAGAACAGCCTAAGAACCAGCTTGATGACATATCCCGGTTTGACTTCAGCCGTGCCAAAGACGCTGCGCTCGGCGAGCTCGCTGCAGTATGCGTAGATATCGCGGATGAGCTCCGCGCCCGAAAGCGTAAACATGTAGCCTGCGTCCGAAAGCGCATTGGGCGCGGCGGGCAACTTGGCTATGCGGCAGAACGTTTGCAGGTCGGGCGCCATAACATTCTGGTAGTCGAGGTGGCCGCTGGTATCCTGTGCGGCAAGCTCCAATTGGCGCACAAAATCCAGCGCCGCCGCTAACACAAAGCTCGGCGTAGGCGCATTGACGTCCTGAGTGGTCGCCACAAGCCTGCCCGCCGCCTGCGTGACAAGCCAAGCGACCTCGCGCTGGCAACGCACGGCCTTGCGTGTAACCGGCTTGATGGACGAAGAAGAAACGCTCCCCTTAGGCGGATTCGAAGCAGCCATAAGGCCCTCCCATGAACGACCCGGTCCAACAAGCCCGGATGAAACACGTGCTACATCAGTATACAGGGAAGTGGGGTAGCGGGGTACAAGCGCGCTAGCGGCAAACCGAGAGCATCAACGATGTGCCGATCGCGGAATGAGATCTCGTAATAATTGACTCTCGGCCATATTATTGAGGGGCATGACTCGCGTTCGTATGGTTGTAGGTGCTGGCGATGAACGACATTGACCTTGCTGTTCCGTTGATGGATGGACCAAGCTATGACCGCGCCTGCAGTCTCGTGCCTTCCGAATACGTTGAGGCATGGGAGTGGTTTCTGGGTGAGGAACAGCGCGGCGGCGTTTGGACCAGCCTTCCGCACCACACCAAGGAAGATAGCCCTCAGTATCAGTATCGTTTGAGAATTGGCTCGGACTTCTTTCCCGTAACGCGGGATTCAGGGATCTTCTGGCCGGGCCAGGATCGGGTGAAGCAAGACCCCAATAAGATCTTTGCGCTCTCGGTCCATAACTCTAAAAAGAGCTTCTACACCGATGTGCCTCCGCTCTATTTGGACGATGGTACGTGGGTCATTAAGTACTCGGTTCAAGCGCCGGGTACCGTTGGTTTTCGAGACCAGAATTACAACCGTAAAATGCTCAACTGCATGGAATGTGGCGTCCCAGTCGGAGTCATATTCGCAACCGAGGTGGGCTATAAGGTGCTCGGCCTTGCGTTTGTTGAGCGGTTCGAGCCCGAAAACGGATGGTTTGTTCTGCACGGTCCTGTTCATAAAGGCGGACCGGACCCTCGTTTTGTGCCCGACATGAGTTATCTGAAGCGCATGCCCGTCGATATTGAGTTTGCCGGACAGGGTGCGACCGACGACGAAAAGGTCCGCTATGCGTTAAGGCGCGAGCGATTGGGGCAACAATGGTTCCGCAAGCAGCTCGTTGCCGCCTATGACGGCCGTTGCGCGGTGTCGGACTGCGGCGTCAGCGAAGCTCTGGAGGCTGCGCATATCGAGAATTACTCGGGACCCAAATCGCAGGTTGCCAGCAACGGCATTCTGCTTCGGCGCGACTTACATGCTTTATTCGATGCTCATCTGATTTCGTTTGAGCCTGTTTGCGGTGAATATCGGCTGTGTGGATCGTACCTGTTGGATAAGACCGACTACGCTTCCTTTGCGGGTACGACGCTAAGGCAGCCGAATGAGCATCAGTGGCGACCCAATACGGTGTTTCTTGAGGCCCATCGCATTGAGTTCGATCGCTCGGAAAAGAAGCGTGAAAAGGCGGGGCTTCTGCCGTATTAGCGTATTTGGCTTTGGCATTCTTTGACGATCGTGTTGTTTGATCGGATCGCGTGGCGATGCAATCTCGCGCACGCCCGCCGGTGCATGCTCTTCCTGTTTTGTATAGCGAGAGGGGAGCGTGTATGAGCTGGCGAGGCGATATTGCGATGGGGAAGTACGGAAAACTGCCGTGTGCCCTTATAGACAACAATATGTTTCCGAGCGTAGAGGTTGATTGCGGGTCGTTTGTCGTCACCTGCCCTTGCTGCGGCTCGCAAATACCGTGTCTCGACATTCGGTTCATCGATGCGCGCGACAGACTCAGCGACGAAGTGAGAAAACGGACAGGCGTTCATATGCCGGTGTATCCGGAGAAATGCCCCGTTTGTGGCCTCGATATCGTGTACGACGCCGGCGACGAGGGATAGGTGATGCGGAGGAGTTGGCTGTGAGTGTCTTTTGCCTCTACAAATAAATCCCCTCACCGAGTTGCTTGTGGAACTCGGCGTGATGATCGCGTGCCCAGGTAAAGAGCGCCTGGTCAAAGTCGGTGCGCGTGGCCGGGATGCCAAAGACGCCGGCAACTTCGACGCGCACAAACTCCAGTGCCGGCAGCTTGTTGATGGCAGTGAGGGCAAACGGGGACGAGGGCTCCTCGAACAGATAGCGGCTGCCTTGCAGCGCGTCGCAACTGGTGCACGTGTTGCCGAGCGACGGGGCTTTGGAGGCTCGCGCGCCTACGGGCTTGTAGCCGCAGCGCTTATGAAGGTAGTCGCGGATCTCGCCCGGTACGCAGCCAAGAGCGGGCACGATGGCGAGTGCGTTGGCGTTGGCCGTGTCGATGGCAATGTACCCGGCTTCGTTGGGCGCGTGCGCGATGGCGATGCTGTCGTCGTTATCGGTTCGATAGGGAATGCCGAAGGCCGCGACTGAGGTCTCTTTGTGACACTTCCAGCATTCGCGCTTGCCCAGTACTAGATATATATACGGCGCTGAGGGGTCGGATCGGTCAACACCGGGCAGCCACTCGGCAAAGGGCTCGGGGTTGACGCCGCTGGGTACATACCAGATCTTCTTGGTCCGGTCCCATTTGGCGCCCAGCGCCTTGGCTTCTTCTTTGTGCGAAAAGGGGACATCGAGCTCGGTGCGCATGGCGGCTCCTTGGTGCTGCAGGTGCAAGTGGCTCAAGGATACCGCAGGGCGCAGACATCGCGGCGTTTTGCTGAGGAGTTGCGGCTCGGATGGGTTCGAGACGCGTTGGCCTCGGCCTCGGTGGCTATTGACGCGGTTTTGATTGACTGCAGAGTCAGCCGGGATAGGCACTTGGGTCGCTGACGCGGTTTTGTGTATGGGCAGGGTGGTTGCTTGGGCGGTTGGAGCTGCCAGCGGATTTGGCGACATAAAACAAAACAGCCCAGAGGACATAGCCTCTGAGCTGCGAACATTTGGTGGGCGTTAGAAGATTTGAACTTCTGACCTCTTCCGTGTCAGGGAAGCGCTCTCCCCCTGAGCTAAACGCCCGATCAAGGGTGCGCAAGTGCGCAAGGGATAATATAACGGAGCCTGAACTCGGTGGCAAGAACATTTTTAAAAATCGCTTACATTGTGGAATTCGGGGGCTTTGTCATATCCATTTCAAAAGAGTCTGCTGCCGCAATTTGGCTGTCGCATGATGCAGGGCCATTGCGGTATCGAGCTATGGAAAGACGCCTGCGGAATTGTCCTACCGATAAGCGGACAAGCCTCCAGCTGGTGCCTTCGCCGTGGTAAGGTAAGCCGAATTGTTTCCAGGCCGTTTCGGGGGAGTGGAATGAGCAAAGAGTGTGTCGAGCAGGTCGAAGGCGCAGGGGCTTCGGTGCCGATGACCGATATATCGAACATTGATGTGCCCGAGGGCACCGATGAGCTCAGCCGCAGCACCCGCCGTGCATGGCGCGACCGCCTTAACGATGCGTCGTCGCGCAAGATGGCGTTGGGCGTGTTGGCTACGCTGGTGGGCGGTTCGTTTTGGGGCTTCTCGGGCACCAGCGCGAGTTTTCTGTTCGATACCTATCACGTCGACACCTTGTGGCTTATGAGCGTGCGCCAGATTCTCGCCGGTCTACTCTTTATGGCCGTGGTTGTTACGCGCGACCGCGAGCGCCTGGTCAAGCTTTGGACGACGCCCGCTGATCGCAAGCAGCTGCTGCTCTTTACCGCTTTTGGTCTGCTCTTTAACCAGTTTTGTTATCTTTCGGCCGTGCGCCTGACCAATGCCGGAACCGCGACGGTACTCCAGTGCCTGCAGCTAGTTATCATCATGGGCTACACCTGCGCGATCGATCGCCGCATGCCGCGTACTCGCGAAGTCATCGGCATTGGCCTGGCTCTGGGTGGAACCTTTTTAATCGCCACCGGCGGCGACCCCACCAGCCTGAATATCTCGCCGCTTGGCCTGGCAGCAGGTCTTATGTGTGCGGTCAGCGCCGCGTGTATGGCGGTGATTCCCGCCAAGATCCTGCCCGAATACGGCAGCCCCATCGTCACGGGCTCGGCAATGCTCACGGCGGGCGTGATCTCATGTGTCTTCGTGCAGCCCTGGGCGCATATGCCGGCACTCGACGCTGCCGGCGTCGAGGCGCTCGCGGTGTTCGTGGTTATCGGCTCGTTTTTTGCTTACATGCTCTATATGCAGGGCGTTAAGGACATCGGCTCGGTGCGTGCGAGTCTCATCGGAACCGTGGAGCCCGTCTCGGCGACCATCACCAGCGCCGTTATGCTGGGCACGGTGTTTTTGCCGACCGACCTTATCGGCTTTGTCATGATCATCGTGATGATGTTCCTCACGGTGTAGCTGGCGCCGCTGCCAAAACGGAAAAGGTGTTGTGCCGCATTTTCGCCAATCGATGTCCGTGTCTGGAGTTTAGCTGTCGATGCTCAAAATGCCATAAACTAGTAACGTTATGGACTTTTTCATTGCGACTCAATTGCGAGGATTTCTTTATGGCTGGTAATCACTTTAAGGGCAGCGATAGCGGCCGTCCTGCAGTTCCGCCGCGTCCGAACGGGGCTGGTAAGGCCGGCACGCCGGGCGGCGCTGGACAGGGCGGTTCCGGTAAGCGCGTGTCCCCGGGCGAGACGGCGATGTTTACCGCTCTGTACGAGCAGTCTCAAAAGGCAAAAAAGACCGGCCGTGCAAGAGGGAATGTCTTTGCGGGCGGTGCAACCTCTGCGTCGCAGCCGAGCGGGGCTCCTTCGGTACCTGTGAACAACGCAGGTGCTGCCAACGCCGCGAATGCCGTCGGCAACGTTAATGCCGACAAGGCCGCCAACAATACTCCCTCTGCCGGTGGCGCGGGGCTTACGGGTAACCTTGGCACGATTTACACCGGCGCCTCCGAGACTGGCACGTTCGCCCGCCTGGATGATAGCGGTGCCGAGTTTGCGGGCTCGGGTTCCAAGGAAGATTATTACGATTTTGGCTTGAGCTACGGTAGCGACGCTTCGTCGAGTTCGACCTCTGACGGTCTGGTCCGTCATCGCCATCGCAAGGGCGAGCGCAAAAAGCGTCACACCGGCGCCATTATTGCCGCTGTAGTCGCGGTGCTTCTCGTTGCGCTTGGCGCAAGCGGCTTTATGCTGCTTAACTCGGCAAAGACCGTAAAGAGCGAAGCGAAGGAGGCTGTCGAGATCGTCGGTGGCCTTAAGGACAAGGTCACGTCGGGCGATTTTTCGACGCTGCCTGACGACGCGAAGAAGATCGATGAGCTCTGCAACAGCATGAAGGCGGAGACCTCGAGCCCGCTGTGGGCGGCGGCTTCGTTTATCCCGGTGTATGGCAGCGATATCAATGCGGCCCGCACCATGATCGACGCCCTGTCCGATGTCTCGAGCAATGCGTTGGTTCCCATGGCCGATAACCTTTCGCAGGCTACGCCCGGCAAGCTGTTCCAGGACGGCATGATTAACGTGTCCGCGCTGCAGGCGGTCGCCGATTCGCTTTCCAGCAGCTCGAAGGTGTTCAAGAGCGCCAACGAGAAGGTCCAGGGCATTGGCGATACTCATATTTCCCAGGTGACCGAGCTGGTCGATAAGGCCAAGGACGGCTTTGCCACCCTCAACGGCGCGGTTGACGCGGCGGAGAAGGTCGCCCCCGTCCTTCCCCAGATGCTCGGCGCCAACGGCCAGACGCGCAACTACCTTATGTACGCCATGAACAACGTCGAGATTCGTGCTTGCGGCGGCTTTGGCGGTTCGCAGGGCCTGATTTCGGTCACTGACGGCCAGATGTCGATTGGCGAGTTTGTTCCCCGCATTGGACTCAGTGAGGATGAGGCAGTCGAGAGCGTCGACGAAGAGGATGAGGCGCTGTTCGGCAACCACAGTAACCTGTACAACTCGGGCAATACCTATTCGCCTGATTGGCCCCGCAACTCGCAGCGTGTCGCCGCGCTGTGGAAGTCCCAGTATGGACAGGACGTTGATGGCGTCATCGGTATCGACCCGGTGTTCCTGCAGTATCTGCTGGGCCTGGTCGGTAACGTGTCACTGCCCGACGGAACGGTTGTCGACGGCACCAACGCCGCAAAGGTCCTCATGCACGATGTGTACTGGAACTATCCGGTCGAGGAGTCTGACGGCATCTTTGCATCCGTCGCCAGCGCTGCCTTCGACAAGATCCTTGGCGGTATCGGCGATGTCGATGTTACGAAGCTTGTCAGCGCCGTCGAGCGCGGTGCCGAAGAGGGCCGCCTGATCGCTTGGATGAGAAACGATGATGAGCAGAATGCCATCAAAGAGACGGGCATTGACGCTTCGCTGCCCGATCCGGATAATCCGAGTGCCGATCCCGTTGCCGGCGTTTACTTTAACAACCTGAGCTTCTCCAAGCTCGACTGGTATCTGAACGCCGACACGCAGATTGGCCAGGGCGTGAAGAACGGCGACGGCACGTGCTCCTATCGCATCACCGTTACCCTGACGAACATCATGACGCAGGAGGAGGCCGGCAAGCTGCCCGACTACGTCGCGGCGAGCGCGCCCGATGCCGCGCGCGACGACGAGCGTCTGAATGTCTCACTGTTTGCCCCGACGGGCGGCAACATCAGTGACCTTACGGTTGAGGGCACCCAGTTTGGTCTTGGCGCCGCTACGTGGCATGGAATCCCCTTCTATTCGGGTACCGTTGACCTGCATGCTGGCGAGACGACGACGATCACGTATACGCTGACCACGTCGGCCGAGGCGGGGGACAAGCCGCTTACACTGCGTCAGACTCCTACATGCCAGGCGGCTCGCGACAGCGCGTCGGCGTAGGGTTTTTCTGGTAGCGCAGATAATCGAGTACCATTTTGGGGCGGACAGGCAATCTGTCCGCCCCTATTTTGTAAGGAGAGCGCATGAAGTACTTTGGCACCGACGGCTTTCGCGGTGAGGCCAACGTTGGGCTGACGGTAGAGCACGCTTATAAGATTGGCCGTTTTGTGGGCTGGTATTACGGTGCCAACCGCAGTGCTAAGGCGCGCGTCATCGTGGGCAAGGACACACGTCGCTCGAGCTATATGTTTGAGGCGGCGCTGGTGAGCGGCCTGGTCGCGAGCGGTGCGGACGCCTATATGCTGCACGTGATCCCCACGCCGGGCGTAGCGCATCAGACCGTGGAAGGCTGCTTCGATTGCGGCATCATGATTAGCGCGAGCCACAACCCGTTTTGCGATAACGGCATTAAGCTCGTCAACAGCGACGGCTTTAAGATGGACGAGGACGTACTGGAGCTCATCGAGGACTATATCGATGGCAAGAGTGAGGTGCCGCTGGCCACGGGCAACCACATCGGCGCCACGGTGGACTACATGCAGGGCCGCAACCGCTACATTGCTTCGCTCATCGCCAGCGCGAACTTTTCGTTGCAGGGCGTCAAGATCGGCATCGACTGCGCCAACGGCTCGGCTTCCTCGGTTGCCAAGCCGGTGTTCGACGCGCTGGGCGCCGATGTGCGCGTGATCAATGCCGCGCCCGACGGCTTTAACATCAATGTCGACTGCGGCTCTACGCATATTGAGCGCCTGCAGCGCCACGTGGTGGAGCAGGGCCTGGATGTGGGCTTTGCCTACGACGGCGATGCCGACCGCTGCCTGGCCGTGGACGAGCGCGGCCGCGTGGTCGACGGCGACCAGATCTTGTACGTGTGCGGCGTGTACCTGAACAAGCACGGGCGTCTCTCGGGCGGTACCGTGGTACCGACGATCGCCAGCAACTTTGGCCTGATCAAGTCGTTGGAGCTTGCCGGACTGAGCGCCGTGACCAGCGGCGTGGGCGACCGTCACGTGTATGCCAAGATGCGCGAGGGCGGCTACAGCCTGGGTGGCGAGCAGACGGGCCATACGATCTTTGGCGATATCGAGCGCACGGGCGACGGCATTATGACCTCGCTGCGCGTGATGGAAGTGATTCGTGCCGAGCGCGAGACGCTCTCGCAGCTCACGGCTCCGTGCAAGCTGCTGCCACAGGCGCAGGTGGCCGTGCACGTGGCGGACAAGGACGCCGCGCTCGAGAACATGGGCGTGCAGAACGCCATCGCCGAGGCCGAGGCTGCGCTGGCAGGCGAGGGCCGCGTGCTCGTGCGCAAGAGTGGAACCGAGTCGGTTATCCGCGTGCTGGCCGAGGCGCCCGACCAAGCATCCGCCGATGCCGCCATGAAGCGCATCGCCGCCGCGCTGGAAGCTCTGTAAGGTAGTCATTGGGGACGTTCTTAAACAACTAGGTGGAAAGGGGGCGCTGCGGATTGGTTCCGCGGCGTCCCCTTTGCGTTGGCGTGTCGGTTATGCCTTACAGCTCGTAGAGCGTGGTGAACTTGTCCTGCAGGTAGCTGCAGTAGTAGCGGGCATCGAACGCCATGCCGCACGCGCCCTTGATGAGCTCCGGTGCGTCCTTGGCACGGCCCCACTGCCAAATGTGCTCGCCCAGCCAGGCACGGACGGGCGCCAAATCGCCGCTCGCACAGGCACCGGTAAGGTCGACGCCGTCGCGGCACATGGCCGGCACAAACATAGCGTCGTAGGCGCTACCCAGCGCATACGTGGGGAAGTAGCCAAACGAGCCACCGCTCCAGTGCGTATCCTGCAGGCAGCCGTGCGTGTCGTCGGGAACGGGAATGCCCAGGTACTCATCCATAAAGCGATTCCAAAGCGCGGGGATGTCCTTGGCCGTGGCCTCGCCGGCAAACAGCATGCGCTCGATCTCGTAGCGCACCATAACGTGCAGCGGATAAGTGAGCTCGTCCGCCTCGGTGCGGATCAGCGACGGCCGTGCGATGTTCACGGCATGGTAGAGCGTATCCTCGTCCACACTGCCATAGACCTCGGGCGCGTGACGGCGCAGCACCTCGAGCAGCGGGCCCATAAAGGCGCGGCTGCGACCCACGGTGTTCTCGAAAAAGCGGCTCTGGCTCTCGTGGATGCCCATGGAAGTGCCGCCCTCCAGGCGGGTGCGCGCATAGGCAGGATTGACGCCCAGCTCGTACATGGCGTGTCCCGCCTCGTGGATGATGCTGTAGACGTTGGAGATGCAGTCGTCCTCGTAGATGTGCGTCGCGATGCGCGCGTCGCCCACGGCAAAGCCCTCGCTAAACGGGTGCTCGGTAAAGGCAAGCGTGGTGTCGTTCAGGTCCAGGCCGACGAGCTTCATAAGGTCGAAGCTCATGGCGCGCTGGGCGGCCTCGGGCACGCGGGCGTGCAAAAAGTCGGCAGCGGGCTGCTGGCCGCGCTCGCCGATGGCGTGCACGAGCGGCACGACCGTCGCCTTGACCTCATCGCAAAACGCATCGAAGCTCTTGGCGGAAAGGCCGCGCTCGTACTGGTCGAGCCAAACATCGTATGGGTCGCGCTTGGGGTCCATGAGCTCGGCCTGATGCTTAAGTTGGGCGACGATTCTATCCACATAGGGCTCAAAGCTCGCCCAGTCATTGGCCGTCTTGGCCTTGTGCCACACGGCGTCGGCCTCGCAGGTGAGCCTGGTCCAGGCCTCGGCCTCCTCGGTGGGAATGACGCTCGCTTCGCGCTGGTCGCGGCCGAGTACGCGGATCTCGTCGAGCAGCTGCGGGTCGTCGATCTTGCCGCCGGCGACGGTTTCGCGTGCCAGCGAGCGCACAAGTTCGACAGACTTCTCGCTGGTCAGCAGCTTGTGATGCTCGCCGGCAAGCGTGCCCATGGCGTCGGCACGGGCGGCAGCGCCGTTGGCAGGAGCAATCGTCGCTCCATCGAACTCGGCAATCTTGAGCAGGTACTCGCGAGTCCACAGCTTGCCCTCGAGTTTGCGGAACTTTTTGACGGCCTTGTCGACTTTAGCGGCCTTGACGCCCTTGGCGGCCTTTGCCACGGCGGCCTTGGCCTTCTTATCGAGTTTCTTTCCCATACCGTATCCTTAATCTCGCAGGCCGAGCGCCGCAGGCGGGTGCGCGGCCAGTTTGCACAGCTACCTGCCTTGTACCCAGCGCGAACAAAACGGAACGCGGCGATGCGCTCGCGAAATGTGTTATCCTATAGCCCAATGCGTTGACGGAGAGGGTTTTGCCCGCCGCGTCGCCGGCAAGAGAGGGAGGGTCATGGGCTGCAAGCCTTCCTGCGGTGGCAAGGGCCAAGCGTTCACTCCCGAGCAGCGACCTCAACGGGCACGCGGCCAGTGGCAGCAAAGTCCCAGTAGGGAAGCCGTGAGCCTCGCGACAAGAGGCACAGAGTGGGCGCGGCGGGCCAGACATCCGCCGGGTCAAACAAGGTGGTACCGCGGAATTTAACCGTCCTTGGGCAATGCACATGCCCGAGGACGGTTTTTTGTTACCGAACCGGGCCGCGCATCCGCAGCATCGGGCAGCGTCAGCCGTCCCGGAGTGCGGATGCGCGAGAGACGAAAGGGAAGACATGAGTCTGATTGATGATCTGGTCAAACTCGAGGAAGAGGCCAAGGAGCTCGTCGCAGGCGCCGACGACGCTGCCAAGCTCGAGGCCGCGCGCGTTGAGCTGCTCGGCCGCAAGGGCCGTATCACCGGCCTGATGCGCATGATGGGCAAGCTCGCCCCCGAGGATCGTCCCATGATGGGCAAACGCGCCAACGAGATGCGCCAGCTGATCGAGGGCATGCTCGACGAGCGCACCACCGAGATGAAGGCTGCCGCCCTCAAGCACGCGCTCGAGCACGAGGCCGTCGACATCACGCTGCCGGGCATCCGTCCGCAGATCGGTCACCAGCACCTGATCAAGCAGATCATCGAGGAGGCCGAGGACATCTTCTGCGGTATCGGCTACACCGTCGAGTCCGGCCCCATGGTCGATACTTCCTACTACAACTTCACCGCGCTCAACGCGCCCATGGATCACCCGAGCCGCTCGGCTCGCGACACGTTCTATGTGGTCGACAACAACCCCGGCAGCGTCGCGCATCCCGAGGCTCACGCTCACGGTGAGTCCGACGTGCTGCTGCGCACCCAGACCTCGGGCGTGCAGATCCACACCATGGAGTCGCAGAAGCCGCCCATCTACATGATCTGCCCGGGCACCGTCTACCGTCCCGACACGGCCGACGCCTGCCACCTGCCGCAGTTCAACCAGATTGAGGGCCTGGTCGTCGACGAGGGCATCACCTTTGGCGATCTTAAGGGCACGCTCGACTACTTTGTTAAGTGCATGTTTGGCGAGGATCGCAAGACGCGTTACCGCCCGCACTTCTTCCCCTTCACCGAGCCCAGCTGCGAGGTGGACGTGAGCTGCCACGTGTGCGGCGGCAAGGGCTGCAACTTCTGCAAGCACAGCGGCTGGATCGAGATCCTGGGCTGCGGTATGGTCGACCCCAACGTCCTGATCAACTGCGGCATCGACCCCGAGAAGTACACCGGCTTCGCCTTTGGTATTGGCGCCGAGCGCGTCGCGGCACTGCGCTACGACCTGCCCGACCTGCGCACGTTGATGACTGGTGACATGAGGTTCTTGAACCAGTTCTAGAACGCTTTCTTCTTAGTTGCAGTTTCCGGCTCAAAGCCGCATTTATGAAAGGAGACCAGTTAGATGCGTGTTTCTTACGACTGGCTCAAGACCATGATCGATATTCCGGAGGATCCCAAGACCCTTTCGGACGAATATATCCGTACCGGCACCGAGGTCGAGGCGATCGACACCGTGGGCGAGTCCTTCGACCACGTGGTGACCGCCAAGGTGCTCACCAAGACCCCGCACCCCGATAGCGACCATATGTATGTGTGCTCGGTCGACGTGGGCGACAAGAACCTCGACGCCGACGGCAACCCCGCTCCGCTGCAGATCGTCTGCGGCGCGCAGAACTTCGAGGCCGGCGACCACATCGTCACGGCCATGATTGGCGCTGTCCTGCCCGGCGACGTCAAGATCAAGAAGAGCAAGCTTCGCGGCGTCGTGTCCATGGGCATGAACTGCTCCGCGCGCGAGCTCGGCCTGGGCGGCGACCACTCCGGCATCATGATCCTGCCCGAGGATACGCCCTGCGGCATGCCGTTTGCCGAGTACGTGGGCTCGAGCGATACCGTGCTTGACTGCGAGATCACGCCCAACCGTCCCGATTGCCTGTCCATGATCGGCATGGCCCGCGAGACCGGCGCCATCTTCGACCGCGATTTCCACGTTGAGCTGCCTGCCATCAAGGCCGAGACCGGCCGTGCGACCGACGACGAGCTTTCGGTCGAGATTGCCGACGAGGGCCTGTGCGACCGCTACGTCGCCCGCATCGTGCGCAACGTGAAGGTCGGCCCCTCGCCCGACTGGATGGTCAAGCGCCTCAACGCCCTGGGCGTGCGCCCGCACAACAACATTGTCGATATCACCAACTACGTGATGATGCTCACCGGTCAGCCGCTGCACGCCTTTGACCTGGACACCTTTGCCGAGCGCGATGGCCGCCGTCGTGTGGTGGTTCGCGCCGCCCAGCAGGACGAGAAGTTCACGACTCTCGACGGCGAGGAGCGCGTGCTCGACGCCGGCATGGGCCTCATCACCGACGGCGAGCGTCCCGTGGCGCTGGCCGGTGTCATGGGCGGTATGGATTCCGAGATCGAGGACGATACCGTCGATGTGATGGTCGAGAGCGCCTGCTTCAACGCCGGCCGCACCTCGCACACCAGCCGTGACCTGTCGCTGATCTCCGACGCCTCCATCCGCTTTGAGCGCCAGGTCGACGAGACCGGCTGCGTGGACGTCGCCAATGTGACGTGCGCGCTTATCGAGGAGATCGCCGGCGGCGAGGTCGCCCCCGGCTATGTGGACGTGTTCCCCGCGCCCAAGACCATCGACAGCATCAAGCTGCGCCTGGCCCGCGTGCACGCCATCTGCGGTGCCGACATCGAGCCCGACTTTATCGAGCGCTCGCTCACCCGCCTGGGCTGCACCGTCGAGCGCGACGGCGAGGACTTTATGGTCACGCCGCCGAGCTTCCGTCCCGACCTGCCGCGTGAGATCGACCTGATCGAGGAGGTCCTGCGCCTATGGGGCATGGGTCGCGTCACGGCAACCATTCCGGCTGCCAAGAACCACATCGGCGGTCTGACGCGCGAGCAGAAGCTTACCCGCAAGGTCGGCGAGATCCTGCGCGCCTGTGGCCTCAACGAGACCACGACCTTTGGCTTTGCTGCCCCGGGCGACCTGGAGAAGATTGGCATGTCCACCGAGGGCCGCGGCTGCCCCGTGGTTCTCATGAACCCGCTGGTGGCCGAGCAGACCGAGATGCGCCGTTCGCTGCTGCCGGGCCTGCTGCAATCCGTGGCCTATAACGAGGCCCACGGCACGCCCAACGTGCACCTGTACGAGGTCGGCAGCTTGTTCCACGGTCGCGAGAACGCCAGCCTGCCCAAGGAGACCAAGTCCGTAGCGGGCGTGCTCTCGGGCCAGTGGAGCGAGCAGTCCTGGAGCATGAAGTACCGTAAGCTGCGCTTCTTCTTTGGCAAGGGCATCGTTGAGGAGCTGCTTGCTCAGCTGCGCATCGAGAAGGTTCGATTCCGTCCCGTCGAGGGCGAGAGCTATGCCTTCCTGCAGCCGGGTCGTGCTGCCGAGGTGCTCTCGGGCGGTACCGTGCTGGGCTGGGTTGGCGAGATCCACCCCGAGGCGCGCGAGGCTATGGGCATTGACGAGGTCGTCGTTGCCTTTGAGCTCGACCTGGACAAGCTGATCAAGGGCGCCCGCAACCAGGAGAACTACCGTGAGTTCTCGCAGTACCCGGCCGTTGAGCACGACCTTGCTATCGTGGTCGACAACACTGTGACCTGCGAGGATCTTGAGCGTCGTATTACGAGTGCCGGCGGCAAGCTGCTCGAGGGCGTGCGCCTGTTCGATGTCTACCGCGATCCGGTCCGCATCGGCAAGGGCAAGAAATCCATGGCCTTTGCGCTTACGTATCGCTCCGACGACCACACGCTCACCAGCGAAGAGGTCGAAAAGGCGCACCAGAAGATCGTCACCAAGGTGTGCAAGGGCGTAAACGGCGAGGTCCGCGGCTAGGTCCTGCGCTGGGGTATGGGTCAGCGGTGGCTGCTGCCGAGTCTTACGTGACTGCTGTTTTCGGTATAAGGCACCGTTGAGCCTGCATATATGACACGCGCATTACATAACGGCGTGCTGCTTTGTCGGCAGTGCGCCGTTTTGCTATGATAGCCCGCGGCGTGTTACGAATCTGACATTACGTAACACTGGAAAGGTGATTCAAGCGGCGTTGCAATTCCGTGCGCCGATAACCGGGAGGCGTACATGCACATTCCAGATAATTATCTGTCCCCGCAGACCGATGCCGTCATGGCGGTGGCGATGGTGCCCGTCTGGGTTCACTGTATCAAGAAGGTGCGCGCCACGCTCGATCGCGAGCACATGGCTTTCCTGGGCATCTGCGCCGCATTTTCCTTCTTGCTTATGATGTTCAACGTGCCGCTGCCCGGCGGCACCACTGGCCACGCCGTTGGTGGCGCACTCATCGCGCTGCTGCTGGGCCCCGAGGCCGCGGCTATCGCGGTTTCGGTCGCGCTGGCGCTGCAAGCGCTGCTGTTTGGCGACGGCGGCATCCTGTCCTTTGGCGCTAACTGCTTTAACATGGCCTTCGTGTTGCCGTTTGCCGCAGCCATCGTGTTCCGCGCGCTTAACAGCCGTTTGCACGACAAGAGCTGGGGCACCTCGGTTTCGGCCATCGTAAGCGGCTGGGTCGGCCTGTGCCTGGCGGCCCTGTGCGCAGCAATCGAGTTTGGTATTCAGCCGATGCTTTTCACGAATGCTTCGGGCGCTCCGCTGTACTGCCCCTTCCCGCTGTCCATTGCCATTCCGGCCATGATGATTCCGCATATGTTGGTAGCCGGCGTGGTCGAGGGCGTGGCGACTGCCGCGATCTACGGCTTTATCAAGAAGACGGCGCCGAGCGTTATCGTCGGCCCCGAAGCCGCCGATGGACAGCTTGCTGCCGAGGGCGCTGCTGCCAAGAAGACCTCGCTGGTCCCCACGCTCATCTTGGTTGCCGTACTTGTCGTGGCTACGCCGCTCGGCTTGCTTGCCACAGGTGACGCATGGGGCGAGTGGGACGCCGAGGGCGCCGCGACCGCCGTTCAGGAGGCTGGTGACGACAGCCTGCAGGCTTCGGTCGGCCTTGATACCCCGACCTTTGCCGACGCTCTGCCTACGGGTGATTACCTGCAGGCCTATTCCGAGGAGCAGGGTCTTGGCTTTGCCGGTCAGGCTGCCATGTATATCCTGTCCGGCGTGATTGGCGTGGCGGTGCTTACCATCGCATTCCGTCTGATCTCGCTGACGGTTAAGGAAAGCGGTGCTCATGGCAATAGCCGAGCTGCCTAGCTGGCTTGCGGTCGAGCAGCGTTACGAGCCCGTGGGGGCTCGGCATCGCGTGATGCAAAAGAATGTCCTGCACCTGGCGAGCCTGCTTGAGCGGGTTCGCCTGGGTGGGGGTGCGCACGAGGGCGGGTCGATGGTCGACCGCGCCCTTTCTTGCGTTTCGGCTCCGGTGCGCCTGGTGGGGATGTTCGTCTGCATCCTGTGCGTGTGTCTGACACAGAGCCCGCTGTACCTCATGTTGATGGCGGCCATTGCGCTGGTGCTCGTTGCCGTGCGCCCCGTACGCGGGCTGCGCGCGACCTTTGTGCCGGCGCTTGGCGCCGCGGGGCTCGCCGTGGTTTTGGCGCTGCCTGCCCTGCTGCTGGGCGCTTCCGCTACGGGCGCCATGCTCAAAATTGCGCTTAAGACGTTCATTAATGTGTCGCTCGTGCTGGGCGTTTCGTGGACGCTCACCTGGAGCCGCATGTCGGCGGCGCTCAAGATGCTGCATCTACCCGACGAGGTCATCTTTACGTTTGATATGGCGCTCAAGCACGTCGAGGTGCTGGGTCGCACGGCGCACAATTTGTGCGAATCGGTCATGCTGCGCAGCGTTGGCCGTGCGCCTGAGGGATTTTCGCGTACCGATTCGATCGCGGGTATCATGGGCATGACCTTTATCAAGGCGATGGAATGCAGCCGCGCGATGGACGAGGCCATGCTCTGCCGCGGCTTTGCCGGCGCGTATTCGGCTCCCGCGCGGAGCGGCTTTGGCTGGCGCGATGCGGTCTATGCGGTCGGCGTGGCGTTGCTCGCCGTGTTGTGTGCGGTACTGTAGCGCGGGCGGTCTAGCCGTCGATGTGAGTAGGGAAGGGCGACGTTTTGACGATCGATATGAATAGTGCGGCGGGCACGAACGGTGCGGGCGGCGCCGAGGTCGCGCCGCTCATCGAGCTGCGCGACGTGGTGTTCTCCTATGCGGGGCATACGGTTGTCGATGGCGTGTCGCTGCAGGTCGATCGTGGTGAACTCGTTGCCCTGCTCGGTCCCAACGGCTGCGGTAAGACGACGATTATGCGCCTTATTAACGGCCTTGAGCTCGCGGACGCAGGGGCATACCTGTTCGACGGGCACGTGGTCGATGCGACGTTTCTAAAGGATTCCGCGGCCGCTCAGCGTTTTCATCAGCGCGTGGGCTTTGTGTTCCAGAATGCCGACGCCCAGCTGTTCTGCGCTACGGTGGGCGAGGAAGTTTCTTTTGGTCCCGCGCAGATGGGACTGCCGGCAGACGAGCTCGAGCGCCGTGTGCGCGATGCCATGGGGCTGTTCCAGGTTGCCGACCTTGCCGACGCCTCTCCCTATCAGCTCTCGGGCGGGCAAAAGAAGCGCGTTGCGCTGGCTGCGGTGGTGTCGATGAACCCGGATATCTTGGTCCTCGACGAGCCTACCAATGGGCTCGACGAGGATTCATGCGACATCGTGGTCAACTTCTTGCTGGCCTACGTCGCGGCGGGTAAGACGGTCTTGATGAGCACACATCACCAGGATTTGGTGCGACGCCTGGGTGCCCGCGCCATCTATATCGATCGATATCATCACGTGGTCGAGGCACCTTCGCCGTCGTATGGAACTGAAAGCGGTGCGACGGACTAGTTGCTGCGTAGAGCGTGCGTAGCCGCCCGCGTGGCTTTGGCGTGATGGTATAGTTATCCAGGTTTTTATGGGGGTGGCTATGCCAAGCTGGAACATTCATATCGCTCAAACGGAGCGTTTGCTGGAGCGCACCGGTGCGCTTGCCAAGAGCGTGCGCGACCGCAATGCCTTTTTGTTTGGCTGTGTGGTTCCGGATATCTTCGTGGGCTATATGGTCCCTGGCATCGCCGATCCCATCCCGTACCGCATTACGCACTTTGCAAAGCCCGAGCCTATCCCTAAGCCGCGCGAGCATGAGTTTTGGGACACCTATGTGGCGCCGCTGCTCAAAGGGGCGCCTGTTGGTACGCCGGCTGACGCGACCTCGATTGTCGAGGAGCGCGAGCGACTCAATCGGGTGCATTATCCCCAACGCTACAAGGATGCCGAGCCGGTTGCCGGTCCCGGTGCTAGCGAGCTTTCGCTCGCGCCCGATGACGTGGCGCAGTCGCTGCTCGATCTGACGCTGGGCGTTTGGTCTCACCTCGTGGCCGATACCGTGTGGAATACGCGCGTGAATCAGTACCTGGAGGCGCACGGCGGCAAACCGTGCGAGGAATTCCGCATTAAAAAGCAAGGCGACTTTGACTGGTTTGGCAAGACACTCGGCATCGTTTCGATTCCGCGCGCGACCGATCGCCTGTATACTGCGGCGACCCGTTTTGGTCAGTATCCCATCCATAAAGAATATGTGCTCAAGACCATTGGCGTTATGCACGAGATTGTACGCGAAAACCCCGGCGAGCCCGATCATCCGCCGTATCGCTTGCTAACCGAGGAGTTTTTCGATGCAACGTTTACCGAGGTCATCGAGCTGACCGAGGCGGGATTTGCGGCTCGCGTTGCTGCTTCTGACGTCCCCGCAGCCCCCCTGATCGCTAGCTGCTAGCCGGCCGGCTTGACGGTGAACAGCTCATCCCAATTGACCAACAGCTCCCGTCGCAGGGCTTCTTCGGTGGTGCGCTCGGCATCGGAGAGGCTTGCGACTGAACGCAAATCGATGAGGCGGCATATGAAGAAGGTCTTAAAAAAGCCCGGAAGGCAATGCCTTCCGGGCCCTTTGCAATGCAAATCTGCTTGCAAGTGCGATTTAGCGCACCTGAGCGACGTAAGCGACGTTGGTCGAGGAGACCTTGTCCTCGAGCTGGACGCTCATGCGGGGATCGCCGGCGGTAGCGACGGTCAGGTCGCCGGCCTCGACGTAGCCGAGCTCCTTGGCGGTCTCGATCGCCTTGATGATCGTGCCGTTGACGGTGCCCTGGGTAATCTCCGCCTGGTGCGGGATAACGCCCCAGTACATGATCATCTGCTGGACGGCCCACTCGTGGCGGGAGAATGCGCAGATCGGCATGTTGGGACGGAAGTGCGAGATCAGGCGAGCGGTACGACCGGTGGTCGTCGGCACGGTGATGCACTTGGCGCCAACGGTGGTAGCCATGTTCACAGCGGACATACCCACAACGTTGTTGACGACGCGGGTGCCGTGAGCGTCAGCCGGAACCTCGAGCGGAGCGTGGGCCGGGAGGTACTTCTCGGTCTCGAGAGCGATGCTGGCCTGCATCTTAACGGCCTCGACCGGGTACTTACCGGCAGCGGACTCGCCGGACAGCATAACGGCGTCGGTGCCGTCGTAAATGGCGTTAGCAACGTCGGCAACCTCGGCGCGCGTCGGGCGCGGGTTCTGCTGCATGGAGTCGAGCATCTGCGTAGCGGTGATAACGGGCTTGTAGGCCGCGTTGCACTTGGCGATGATCTCCTTCTGGATGTGGGGAACGAGCTCGGGCTTGATCTCGATGCCCAGGTCGCCACGGGCGACCATGATGCCGTCGGAAGCCTCGAGGATCTCGTCGAAGTTCTCGACGCCCAGGGCGCACTCGATCTTCGGGAAGATCGTCACGTGCTCGCCGCCGTTCTCGCGGCAAAGCTCGCGGATGCCGCGGACGGACTCGCCGTCACGGATGAAGGAAGCGGCGATGTAGTCGATGTTCTCGGTCAGGCCAAAGAGGATGTCCTGACGATCGCGCTCGGTGATGGCGGGCAGCGAGATGTTGACGTTGGGCATGTTGACGCCCTTGCGCTCGCCGATCAGGCCGTCGTTCTTAACGACGCAGGTCATGTCCTGGCCGTCGACGGACTCGACCTCGAGGGCAACCAGGCCGTCATCGATCAGGATGAGGGAGCCCTTCTCGACCTCGGAGGGCAGAGCCAGGTAATCGAGGGAGATGTGCTCAGCGGTGCCGTGGAAATCCTCGGACGTGGGCTGAGCGGTGACGACGATCTTGTCGCCGGTCTTGACGGCAACCTTCTTGCCATCGACCAAAAGGCCGGTGCGGACCTCGGGGCCCTTGGTGTCGAGCAGGATGCCGACGGGCATGCCGAGCTCCTTGGAAATACGGCGGACGCGCTCGATGCGACCGTGGTGCTCGTCGTAGGAGCCGTGCGAGAAGTTAAAACGGGCGACGTTCATGCCCGCCTTGATCATCTCGCGGATGGTCTCGTCGCTATCGCAGGCGGGACCCATGGTGCATACAATCTTGGTGCGCTTGTACATTCAGACCTCCATCTGACATCGTCTTGCGCTGATAGATAAACCATAAGAAATAAAACTGAGATGATTATAACGAAATGCCGACCGAATACCCCAAAAAATCGACCGTATGCCGAATTAGAAGTTCATTTTTTGCGGAAAAACGGTATATGCAAAAACTTTACCAACCGTTCTAACCGCTGCTATCTGGGCGATATTTCAGTCTGACGATGCGCCGAAGAAAAAACGTTTTATCAATGTTGAGCATCACACTGTCTGCACCGTTGCGCCTGTGCCGTGTTTCCAGATGGAATGTTTTGGCTAGACGCGTCGCTTTGGGGTACCATAGCTCCACTATCAACTGCCGCTCAGCACGGCAGCCTTGATGAGCCCTTGCCCTTCTCCTGGGAATTATGATCGGGCATCAATCTGCTGAGTGGCCCGAATCCCAGGAGGGGACTCTATATGCAAAAGGAATACCTGTCCGCCGCGGCGGAGGTGCTCAGCGACCAAGGTGTCGATGAGAACCTCGGCCTGAGCAACGGCGAGGCGTCGGCGCGCCTTGCCAAGACAGGCCCTAACAAGCTCGAGGAAGCCGAGAAGACGCCGCTGTGGAAGCGTTTCTTTGAGCAGATGGCCGACCCTATGGTCATCATGCTGATCGTTGCCGCCGTCATCAGCGCGCTCACGGGCATGGTCAAGGGCGAGGCGGACTTTGCCGATGTCGCCATTATCATGTTCGTCGTTATCGTCAACTCGGTGCTGGGCGTGGTCCAGGAAGCCAAGAGCGAGGAGGCCCTCGAGGCCCTGCAGGAAATGAGCGCGGCGCAGTCCAAGGTGCTGCGCGACGGCAAGCTCGTGCATCTGCCGAGCGCCGAGCTCGTGCCCGGCGACGTCCTCATGCTCGAGGCGGGCGACTCCGTACCGGCCGACTGCCGCGTCCTCGAGAGCGCCACGATGAAGATCGAAGAGGCCGCACTGACCGGCGAGTCCGTGCCGGTCGAGAAGCACGCCAACGTGATTGAGCTTGCCGCGGGCACCGACGACGTGCCGCTCGGCGACCGCAAGAACATGTGCTACATGGGCTCCACCGTGGTGTACGGCCGCGGTCGCGCCGTCGTGGTCGGTACCGGCATGAACACCGAGATGGGCAAGATCGCTGGCGCCCTGGCCGAGGCCAAGGAAGAGCTCACGCCGCTGCAGGTGAAGCTCGCCGAGCTCAGCCGTATTCTTACCATTATGGTTATCGTCATCTGCGTCGTGATCTTTGGCGTCGACATCATCCGTCACGGCGTGGGTAACGTCCTTACCGACCCGACTGCCCTGCTCGACACCTTTATGGTCGCCGTCTCGCTCGCCGTCGCCGCCATCCCCGAGGGCCTGGTCGCCGTCGTGACCATCGTCCTTTCGCTCGGCGTGACCAAGATGGCCAAGCGCCAGGCGATTATCCGCAAGCTTTCTGCTGTCGAGACGCTCGGCTGCACGCAGACCATCTGCTCGGACAAGACCGGCACGCTCACCCAGAACAAGATGACCGTCGTCAAGCACGAACTTGCTGCGCCCAAGGAGAAGTTCTTGGCCGGCATGGCGCTGTGCTCCGATGCCCAGTGGGACGAGGAACTGGGCGAGGCCGTGGGCGAGCCGACCGAGTGCGCGCTCGTCAACGATGCCGGCAAGGCTGGTCTTACTGGCCTGACTGCCGAGCACCCGCGCGTGGGCGAGGCCCCGTTCGACTCGGGCCGTAAGATGATGTCCGTGGTCGTCGAGACCCTGGACGGCGAGTACGAGCAGTACACCAAGGGCGCGCCCGACGTGGTGATCGGCCTGTGCACCCATATCTACGAGGGCGATAAGGTCGTCCCCCTGACCGAGGAGCGTCGCGCCGAGCTCGTGGCAGCCAACAAGGCCATGGCCGACGAGGCCCTGCGCGTGCTGGCACTGGCGAGCCGTACCTACACCGAGGTTCCCGCCGACTGCAGCCCCGCTGCGCTCGAGCATGACATGGTCTTCTGCGGCCTGTCCGGCATGATTGACCCGGTCCGCCCCGAGGTGGCCGACGCTATCCGCGAGGCGCACGACGCCGGCATCCGCACTGTCATGATTACGGGCGACCACATCGACACCGCCGTGGCCATCGCCAAGCAGCTGGGCATCGTCGCCGATCGCAGCCAGGCCATCACCGGTGCCGACCTCGACCGCATGAGCGACGAGGAGCTCGACGCGCACATCGAGGACTACGGCGTGTACGCTCGCGTTCAGCCCGAGCACAAGACCCGCATCGTCGAGGCCTGGAAGTCGCGCGACCAGATCGTGGCCATGACGGGCGACGGCGTCAACGACGCCCCGTCCATCAAGCGCGCCGACATCGGCGTTGGCATGGGCATCACCGGTACCGATGTCACCAAGAACGTCGCCGACATGGTGCTTGCCGACGACAACTTCGCCACCATCATCGGTGCCTGCGAAGAGGGCCGTCGCATCTACGACAACATCCGCAAGGTCATCCAGTTCCTGCTTTCGGCCAACCTTGCCGAGGTCTTCTCGGTGTTTATCGCCACGCTCATCGGCTTTACCATCTTCCAGCCGGTGCAGCTGCTGTGGGTGAACCTGGTCACCGACTGCTTCCCCGCGCTCGCGCTGGGCATGGAGGATGCCGAGGGCGACATCATGAAGCGCAAGCCGCGCAACGCCAAGGACGGCGTCTTTGCCGGCAATATGGGTCTGGACTGCGTTGTCCAGGGCCTGATCATCACCGTGCTGGTGCTGGCGAGCTTCTTTGTGGGCGTGTACTTTGACATGGGCTACATCCACATCGCCGATATGATCGCCGGCAATGCCGACGAGGAAGGCGTGATGATGGCGTTCATCACGCTCAACATGGTCGAGATCTTCCACTGCTTCAATATGCGCAGCCGTCGTGCGTCGCTGTTTAGCATGAAGAAGCAGAACAAGTGGCTTTGGGCTTCGGCTGCGCTGGCGCTGGTGCTGACGGTTATCGTGACCGTGCAGCCGACGCTTGCCGAGATGTTCTTTGGCCCCGTGACGCTTGAGCTCAAGGGCGTTGTCGCCGCCCTGGGCCTTGCCTTCCTGATCATTCCGCTGATGGAGATCTACAAGGCGATCATGCGCGCGGTCGAGAAGGAGTAAGTTAACCTGTCCGGGCCCGCCCCTGCGTGTTTTCTTCTTCGCTGGTCCTCGCGCTTCGCGCTGCGGGATCGCTCAGAAGAAAACACTCCCGGGGTGGGCCCTACGGTATCCTTGCTGGCTTTACTCCCGCGCGGATGAAAAAGGGCTGAGGGAAAGAAGGTGAGCGGCCGAGCAATTGCTCGGCCGCTCGTTTTGAATAAAGGATGTGTCCTTAGGAAACCCCTCCCGGCGGGCGGGCCTTCGGATAGCCTCTCGGGACCATGAGCTGAGGGAAAGTATGTGAGCTGGTCGGGCTTTGCCCGGCCAGCTCTTTTTGATTTAAAATACCTGCTCAGTTGTGATTTTGGCTGCTGGGAGGCGTTTGTGGCTAAGGCTAAGGCTAAAGCGAAGAAAAAGACGACGGGGGCGCGGGCTAAGCGTGACCGTCGTCGGAAACTCGCGACCGAAGCGCCCGTGTCTGCCGAGGAGTTGTTGGCGAGCGTACCGGGGCTCGATGCGCTGCAGGATGTTCCGGCGTTTGATGACCTGCCGGTCGATGAAGCCCAGCAGACTGCCTTTGATGATTTCTGCGCACATGCCGAGGAGCCCGAGCAGATGCAGCTGGGTGCCGTTATTCGCCTGGATCGCGGGTTTCCGCTGGTGGCCACTGCCGACGACACCTTTCGCGCCGAGCATGCCGTAGGGTTTGCCAAGTCGCGTGGCGAGGACGAGGTCTTGCTGCCCGCCGTGGGCGACCGCGTGGCGGTTCGCCGTGCTCCCGGGCACGACATGGGCGTGATCGAGTGCGTACTGCCGCGCCGTACGAGCTTTGAACGTTGGCGTGGCCGTGCCCGCGGTGAGCGCCAGGTGCTCTGCTCCAACGTTGACAGCGTGCTGATCGTGCAGGCGCTCGGCGCCGGCGAGGTGCTGCTCGATCGTGTGGCGCGCTCACTGGTGTTGGCGCTCGATTGCGATGCCGAGCCGGTGGTGGTGCTCACCAAGGCCGACCGCTGCGAGGCCGATGAGCTCGAGCGCGATCTGGACCGCGTGCGCCGTCTGGTGGGTCCGGGCGTGCGCGTGATCGTGACGTCTTCTGCTGAGGGCCTCGGCCTGGACGAGGTGCGCGCCTGCGTGCCGGCTGGGAGCTGTGCCATGATCTTGGGCGAGTCGGGCGCCGGCAAGTCGACGCTGCTCAACGCGCTACTGGGCCACGATGCGCTGGCCACTGGCGGCGTGCGCGAGCGTGATGACCAGGGCCGCCACACTACGGTTGCGCGCGTGATGGTGGCACTGCCGGGCGACGCCGGCGTGATCGCCGATGCTCCGGGCCTGCGCAGCCTGCCGCTTGTGGGCCACGAACGAGGGTTGGCGCGTGCCTTCCCCGAGATCGTCGAGGCGTCGCGTGCGTGCCGGTTTGGCGATTGCACGCACACTCACGAGCCAGGTTGCGCCGTTCGCGAGGCCGAGGACGCGGGGCAGATCGACAGCCTGCGTCTGGAGACGTTCCAAAACCTGGCGTCATCCATGCGCGTGAGTGCCCAAATGCTCGATCCCGATGTTCATCTGTAATTGATTTTTCCTATGACAGCCGCCTCCCAACTGCTTGGGAGGCGGCTTTTTTGCTGCCAAAGCGTCTCGAAATATGCGTTTCGCCGATGTTCTGACCAAAACCTTGCCACGAGCTTGACGGGCTGGTCAGCTTTTGGTCAGCAATTGGTTTGACGCGTAAAACCAAGATTGCGATTGCGCCGCTTTGCGCCCTGGTCGCCCAGACAATGGTGGTACGGGCATTTGCCCGGTGCTACCTTGAGAGGAGCGGCCGTGAACAAGAGCAAGCGCATCGCCATCAGTCTGGTCGCGGGCGTGCTTGCCGCGGCGCTCTGCATGGTCTACGGCTCGTCGATCCGCTCGCAAGCCGAGCAGGCCCAGGCCGAGACTTTGGCAAAATACGGCGGCGACCGCGTTGAGGTGTGCGTCGCGGCGCGCGATATCGATGCGGGTGAGACCCTCGACGAGACTAATGTCATAACTCAGGAATGGCTGGCGAGTCTGCTGCCGCGTGATGCGGCGACCGAGCTGCGTCAGGTGCGCGGTGACGTTACGACCTCGCGCATTCCTAAAAACGCCGTGATTTGCAATGTCTACACCAAGGCCGAGAGCCACAAGCTCGAGGTGCCTAAAGGCAAGGTTGCCGTTTCGGTGGCGGTCGATGCCGAGCACTCGGTCGGTGGTGCCACGGGCGTGGGCAGTTATGTGGACGTGTACGTGCAAAAAGATGGCGTGACCGATCGTTTGTGCGGCGCGTACGTGATCGATACCAGCGAAGATGCCGGCACCACGCGTGAAGGCAAGATCGAGTGGGTGACACTGGCGGCAGACCCCGAAGATGTCAAGGAATTGCTGGGAGCCTCGGGAAAGGGAACGGTCAGCTTGACGATTCCCGCCACGGCGCGCGGCAAAAAGAGCGGAGGCGACGAGTGATGAAGGCGATCTGGCTTGCGTGCTGCGCGTGCGGCGATTACGGGCTGCTACAGCAGGAAGTCGAGGGTCGCGATGTGGGCGCGCAGGTGCTTCGCGTGGGCGACCTGGACGGGCTGGTATCCATGGCGCGGGCGTTTCCGTCGCGCCGCGGTGCCGCCATCATCGCGGCGTCTCTGTTCGATACCGAAGACGTGCGGAAGACCGTTGCGCGCCTGACGGCCGAGGGCCGTGTGAGTCGTGTCGTCGTGTTGATCGAGACGCTCGACCCGTCGGATATCGAAGGGCTGTTTCGCGCAGGGGCGACCGAGGTCATCGCTGCGCACAGCTTGTGCGGCAACGGGCGCGCGGGCGAGGGAACGGTTGATTCCGATCGGCGCATGACGATTGAGCCCGATGCTTTTGTTGATAGGGAATCCGGGGCGCCTCGCGCTACAAGAGGCCCGCGTGTTGATGAATATGGAAAAGCGGAAGCCGAGCATGGTCGGCGCCCCCGGGACCCCCTTGCATACGATGACGCTGGAGGGCCGGTACCGTATGGCGATGACGTTCTGGCTGAGGATATGGGATACGTGCACGGCGTAAATCTGGCCGATGAGCTCGACGAGGTCGAGGGTTTTGCCGGGGCTGGCGAGGCGTGTGCCGCTGCGTCTTTGGCTTCGGAACCGCAGCCCGGGCAGCCTGCCATGCCGGCTTGGGCTCAGCGCGTGACCGCGGCGGGGGAGACGGGGATGTTATCGCCCGCGTCCGTGTCGCCGGTTCCTGCACCGTCAGCCCCCGCGCTGTCGGCGGACGCTTCGATTCCGTCGCGTCGGGCACCGATCGTCTGCGCCGTTTCGGGATCGGGCGGTTGCGGCAAGTCGACGATCGTTGCCACCATGGCGCATGCGGCGTCGCTGTTGGGTTTGCGTGCCGCTGTGCTCGACTTGGACCTCATGTTTGGAAACCTATACGATCTACTGGGTGTCGATGCCCCGCACGATATGGCGATGCTTATCGAGCCGTCGGCGGCGGGCGCACTTGCCGAGCCGGATATCGTGGCCGCATCGATGCGCGTCGCCCCGGGCGTCACGCTCTGGGGACCTGTCGCGGCCCCCGAGAAGGCCGAGCTCATGGCACCTCCGGTGGAGCTATTGCTCGATGTTTTGCGCCGCGAATCCGACGTGGTCTTTGTCGACACCTCGGTCTTTTGGGGTGATGCCGTGGCCGCCGCGGTAGCGGCGAGCGACCGTTGCCTGGTCGTAGGCGATGCGGCGGTATCGTCCGCGACATCCGCTTCGCGCGTCATTGAGCTGGCGAGCCGTGTGGGCGTGCCACGCACGCGTATGAGCGCCGTATTCAACCGGTTTGGTGCGCGCGGTGCCGACGAGGACGTCGCCATGCGCTTCGAGATTGCCTGCGCACTGAGCTCCAAGATCCGCATCGCCGATGGCGGTCAGGATTTGGCCGCGCTCATGGCATTCGGTCGCGCCGACGAGGCAGTGGGTCAGACGAGCGCTTTTGCGACCAGCGTGCGCGAGGCCACGCGCGAGATGCTCGTGGAGCTGGGCTGCGCCGTCGGTTCCTGGAGCGATATGGTCGCCGACCGCGCGACCCGCACCGAGCGCCCGCGCATCCGTCTTCCCTGGTCGCGTGAGGGTGATTCGCGATGAGTCTGCAGACGAGGATTAAAGCCGCTGGCGCGGCCGCCGCGGCTGCTCCCGTTGATGCGGGACGCCACCGTGCCGTTAAACGCCGCACCAAGCGTGCGGTGATGGACCGCATGGGCTACGACGAGGTGGCGCGCATCAGCGCCTACGTCGATTCGGCCCTTGCCCGCTCTGAGCTACGTCCGGCGGTGGAAGCGGCACTCAACGTGGAAGAGCCGACCGACTTGGCGACGCCTGAGCGTGAGATCATCGTCGACGAGATCCTAGATGACGTGGTGGGCCTGGGACCGCTGCAGCCGCTCATCGAGGACGACACCGTTACCGAAATCATGATCAACGGCTGTCGCTCTGCCTTTTTTGAGCGCAGCGGCGTTTTGCATCCCATCGAGCACGCGTTTGAGGACGACGAGCAGATCCGCGTGCTCATCGACCGCATCATCTCGCCGCTTGGCCGTCGTGTCGACGAGCGTAGCCCCATCGTCAACGCTCGCCTCAAGACGGGTTATCGCGTCAACGCGGTGATTCCACCCGTGGCGATCGACGGACCAATCCTCACCATCCGTAAGTTCTCGGACCGTATCTGTTCGTTGGACGAGCTTGTGGGGTTGGGGTCACTGCCGCTTTGGTATGCGCAGCTGCTGTCGTGCGCGGTGTCGTTGCGGCAGGACTTGGCGGTTGCGGGAGGCACGGGGTCGGGCAAGACCACGCTGCTCAACGCGCTGTCGTGCGAGATTTCCACCGGCGAGCGCATCGTGACGATCGAGGATTCCGCCGAGCTCAAGTTTGCACATCACCCACACGTTGTTCGTCTGGAGGCGCGTGAGGCGTCAATCGAGGGCGAGGGTGCGGTGACGATTCGCGACCTGGTGACCAATGCTTTGCGTATGCGCCCCGACCGCATCGTCGTGGGCGAGGTGCGCGGTGCCGAGTGCTGCGACATGCTGCAGGCCATGAACACGGGCCACGACGGCTCGCTCACCACGCTCCATGCGGGTACCGAGCAGGAGACCGTGGTTCGCCTGACGCTGCTTGCGCGCTACGGCATCGATTTGCCGAGTGAGCTTATCGAAGAGCAGATCGCCATGGCGCTCGACGGCATCGTGATGTCCGAGCGCCATGCAGATGGCAGGCGCTTTGTGGCCTCATATTCGGGGGTTCACCGCGGCGCGTCGGGCGGTGTTGAGCTCGAGCGCTACGTGACGTTCGATGCCGCCGAGCGCACCTGGACGCTCGACCGCGAGCCGCCGTTTATTGCGGAGGGCTTACGGTCGGGAACGCTCACGCAAGAGGAGGTGGACGAATGGAGATCGCTATGCCCCTCGTCGTAGGGGGTTTGGCGGGGCTTTCTGTCGCGACGGCGTGTGGGGCAGAGCCTCGTGTGCCGCGGATGCCGCCGGCGGAGCTGGCGCGCCAGACGCTCGAATCGATGGCGGAGAAGCTGCCGCGTGAGTTGGCGGAAAACGACCTGCTGACAAAGATTGCCCGCTCGTGGGTGTCGCTGATCCCCGCAGATCGCCTTGGGCTTGCTATTGAGGATAACGCGGCTCGTCTGGCATTTCTGCTGCTGTCGAGCGGTGTCTGCAGCGTTTTGCTGGCCGTTGCGTCGTTGTCGCCCATCGGCTTTGTCTTGGGGCTGGTGGTGCCGTTTGGCGTGGGTGCCGCGCGTGACACCTTCGATCGCCGACGCGAACAGCATGATGTAGAAGAGGCCATGCCCGAGGCATTCACAGCGTTATCCATGTCGCTTGCCTCGGGGCATTCGCTGGCACAGGGCATGCGCTTTGTGGGCGCCCATGCGCAAGAGCCGGTGCATACCGAGTTTTTGCGGGTGGCGGCGGCAATCGATTGCGGTATCTCGGCGACCGACGCACTTGATGACCTACTCGTTCGCATCGATGCCCCCGGCCTTTCGCTTGTCACCTTGGCGCTCAAAGTATCGCAGCGTACCGGGGCTCCGCTTGCCGGCTTGCTGTCCGAGGCGTCGGGCATGGTGGGTGAGCGCATTGAGCTCAAACGCCGTCTGGACGTTAAGACGTCACAGGCGCGTATGTCGGCACACATGGTCGCGGCGATGCCGGCGGGCATGTGCGCGGTACTGGCTTTGCTTTCGGCGGACTTTCGCCGCGGTCTTGCGACGCCGGCTGGTGCGGGCGCCGTGGTGCTGGGACTTGCCCTCAACGTCGTTGCCCTGGTAGTTATCCGGCGCATTATGCGGGTGGAGTTATGAGCGCCCTGGTCGGGGTCGCGGCTTGTCTGTGTGCCCTGAGCGTATTTGCCGCGACGGGTTTGGAGCGTGCGGATGCTCGCAAGATTGCAGAGACGTGCAAGCGTGAGGCGGTACTGGTCATTGCTGCGGGCTGCTCGGTGATTGATGCCCTGACCGCGCGAATGAAGGGCGCGATTGGGGCGGGCGGGCCGGCGCGGGTGTCGCTCGGTGAGGTGTCCGAGATGATCGACGTGGTGCGCCTGGGGCTTTCTGCCGGCCTTTCGTTTGACGCGGCGCTCGAGATTTTCTGTGCCAACCGTCGGTCGGTGCTGGCCGTCCGTCTTGAACGAGCTTGCATGGCGTGGCAGGTGGGCGTGGGGACGCGCGAGGCCGAGCTGTTGGCCGCCGCGCGTGATTTGGACGTGAGGGCGCTCGAGACCTTTGCCATCACGGTGGGGCAGGCGCTTGCCCTGGGCGCTCCGCTGGCCGAGACGTTGGCTGCTCAAAGTCGCGAGATCCGTGCGGCCCATCGCGCCGCAGTCGAGCGCGAGATCGAGCGCGCACCGGTCAAGTTGCTGATTCCCACCGGCACGCTTATCTTGCCGGCGTTGCTTCTGTCCATATTGGGCCCGCTGCTGGGAGCAGGCGGGATGATGTAGGGAGGAATACATGAACACGATGACCGACATTGCGGGCAAGGCTTGGAGCTGGGCTTTTTGCCGGACAATCCGCGCTCGCCAGCGTGCCAAGGCGCTGTTGCGGGAGGAGAGCGCACAGGGTACTACCGAATACGCCATCTTGGTCGGCGTGCTCGTAGTGATCGCGATTATCGCCATCGTCGCGTTTAAGAGCAAAGTCGAAGAACTATGGAGCGCGATCAAAGACGGCATCAACAGCCTGTAGGAGGCAGGCGTCCTGTTGGTTCGCCGCTGGTGCTCGCCTGTTTGCTCGTGGCAATAGCGGTGGCGCTTTGGGGACTGGGCATTGCGCGACAGCAGCGTCCGGGCGCTACTGCCGATTTGGGATCGGGCTCGGCGGCGGTGTCACAAGCGGAAGGCGCGGGAGATATGGGCGGTCAGAATGCCGCCGTCACGGCTCGGACCTTTTTGCAGGCACTCGACAAGCGGGCCGCCAGCGTGACGGAGCCGTCTGCAGACAACGCGATCGCGGTTCGACTCGCATGGTCCGAGGACCGACCGATGACCGAGGCGGCGGCAGACCTGTTGCGCGCCTACCGCGAGGTGCCCACGGCTCAGCTCGCCCTGAGCGGCTATCTCGATATTAAGGGCAACGTATGGGGCGCCATCGTGCGCGATGGGCGAGGCTGGGTCGACATGGTGACGGTTGCTGCGGATGCCGGCGATGCCTCGTGCCGCCTGCGTGCCGTGCGTCTGGTTCCGCAAACGACGGAGTCAAAGGAGGGGTCGTGAAATGCATAATGTCCTGCGTGAGGAATCTGCTCAGTCGACCGTCGAATACGCCATCGTCACCGTGGCGCTGTTATCGATTGTGCTGGCGATTGCGGGGCTTTGGCGCGCTGGCACCGATGGGCGCTTGGCGGCACTGGTCGAGCGGGCAGCGTCTCATGGCGTCGCCCCATCGTCGGTTATCGATGCCGCGACGGGTGCCAAGGACATCGCTCTGTATTGATATCGCGTGCGAGGATCGGGCGCAGTCTACGGTCGAGGCCGCCTTTTTGCTGCCGACGTTTTTGACGCTTATCTTGCTCGCGTTGCAGCCGGTGTGCCTGCTCTATACGCGTGCGGTCATGGAGTCCGCTGCCGCCGAGACCGCGCGGCTCATGACCACGACGACGGTGGAGGACGACGATGACCTTAAGGAGTTCACTCGCCGCAGACTTGCCGCGGTGCCCAACGTCTCGATTTTTCATGCCGGCGGACCGCTGTCGTGGGATATCGAGTTGGGGCGGGCCGGTGCCGGCGGCGTTTCGTCCGTGTCTGTTGCCGGCGAGGTTAAGCCGCTGCCCGTGATCGGTGCATTTGTGCAGGCCATGGGCAGTGCGGGTGAGGGCGGCTATGTCGAGCTCAAGGTCGACGTCTCGTATCGATCGCGTCCCGAATGGCTGGAGGGAGATTATGATTCATGGATTGCTGCATGGGATTAGGCGCTGCCTGCTGCGGGTGACGCAAGGGTTTGCGGCCCGCCGTCGACCAGGCGCTCGCCGCAAGCGGGGCGGCTTTATGGGCCGTGCCGGTATCGACTTGTTTATCGAAGACGGTGCCTATACCACGCTCTCCTCTGCGGTTGTCATTCTGGTGGTGCTTACGCTGCTGTTTTCGTCGACCGCGGCGATATGGAGCATGTCACGCGCCGGAGACACCCAGGTGGCGGCCGATAGCGGTGCGCTGGCGGGCGCCAACGTGGTGTCGTCCTATCACACAGCCGCCACGGTGGTGGATGCGAGCATTTTGAGTTTGGGCCTGGCGGGGTTTGCCACGATCGGCACCGGCTTGGTTGCCATTCTCATTCCAGGCGCCGAGGTTGTCGGTAGCGATATCATCGATACGGGAACCCAGATCATTAAAACGCGTAACAAGTTTGCCAAAAGCGCGGCAAAGGGCCTGCAAAAGATTGAGACCGCCTTGCCGTACCTGGTTGCCGCGCGTGCCATGCAGGCAGTATCGGCGCAGGATACCGACGGCGTGACCTATACCGGTACGGCGCTTGCCGTGCCCAGGACATCCGAGTCGGATTTTGTTGCGCTCGAAGGATCCGAAATCTCGACCGATGCCATTAAAGATGCGTCGGAAGATCTGGAGCGCGCGGCCGAGGAGCTACAAAAAGCATCGGAGGAGACGGCGAAGGCCAAAGAGCGCGCCTGGCTAGCGGATTGCGGTGGATCGGATAAAGGTTCGGTCGGCAGCTGTTCGTGTATGTGGGAGCGCGCAAAAAGCCTAACGGATCTCTCCGGTGTTCATAATCCGCATTACTCATCGAGCATTACGTGGGAGCCTCAAGTTGCTCTTGATCGCTCGAAGGACTACTACCATCGGCGTCTGGCAAATGAGAAGCCCCAAGGCTCGAGTGTCGAGATGAAGGCAGAGTCTGCGGCGCGTAAGGCGTTTTATACCTATGCGAGCGCGGAAGTCGATCGGGCATATATAACCGAGAACGGAGACAGGGTTTCCTCCTATATTCCGCTGCTGCCGCGCAACTCTGATGAGGTTCGGGCGACGGAACTCTATACCGATGCGGTGTGGCCGACGAGCGTGAACGATGGCAAGGCGTATCTGCATTACGGGACGACCTGCCCTAGCTATAAGAAAGGAACGCCGAGCGGATTTGCTTCGGTTGCCGATTACGATGGGCAAGATAAATGCAGCAAATGCCATTTTGGCGTTTCGTCGCTTGGTGCTGTTGCGGCGCCTTCAACCTCTATCGAAAACGGCTTCGAGTATCACTTTGACAAGTTTAAAGACGCCCTGGAGGACTACGTCGACTGTCGCAACAAGGAGCTTGAGCTCGAGCGTCAGACCGAGGACGAAGCCGACCGTGCGGGCAATGCGTTCGATACCGCCATCAAAGAACTATCCGGTGAGCGTCCGCGCATCGCCCCGCCCGGTCGCAACGGCGTGGTCGCCTTTGCGGTCTCGGGCGATGTCACGAGTCCCGACGAGCTCAACTCTTCGTTTAACACGGCAGTTGAGCTTGGCGATCGTGGTGCAATTTCTGCTGCAGTGCTGGCGCCCGATGATGCGACGGCACAGAATAACGTTCTCTCGCGGTTTTTCTCGACGCTGGAGGAGCGTTCGGGCGGCGTTGCCGGCGTGCTCGATGGCGTTATGGATGTTTGGGGCCGCCTGCTTGTGGGGTACGGAGACATCCAGGGTGCGGCCGACGAGCTTATGGGAGAGCTGATCGGTGGCTTGGGAGGGGGTGGCGGCGCGTTGGGTTCCATCGCGTCCTGGCTCGGTGACACCGTCTCGTCCTCCGTGGCGGCGCTGGGACTCGAACCATGCGATTTACGTCTGCGAAAACCGGTGCTGACCGATACCGCCAATGTCATCAAAAGTCCGGGGTCCGATATCGCGGGCATCTCCAAAACTCAAAATACCCTGCGAAAAATCCCCTTGGGCGTGACTGACCCCAAGGCACTTTGCGAGGCCTTGGAATATCACGTCGAGCGCACCATCAGCGGCGCGGTGTTCACGCTTGCGGAGATCCCGCTGCCGGGAGGCGGCTCCATCCCGCTCACTGTCGATGTTGCCACGCTGGTGGGAGCTTTTGGCGGTGGGTCGTAATGGGCATTCGCGCGGGCTTGTGCGAGGAGCGTGCCCAGGCGACGGTCGAGATGGCCGTGGTCACGCCTGTCCTGCTCGTGCTGGCTCTCGTCGCGTACAACGTTATGATCTTTGCCGGCGCGGTCGCGCGCTTCGACCGCGTGGTGCCCGACATCGTGCTGGCGCACGCCGTGGCGCCGGGCGGGGAGGGTGACGAGAGCTCCATTGACGCTTCCGCGACCGTTCAAGCTCAGATTCAGGATGCCATGGAGAGATATGACCTACAGGTTGAGGTCTCGAGCGAGCAAGGCGCGGCGTCATCGGATGGTGGCCTGCTCTCTCTTTCTGGCACGTTTAGGACCTATACCTGCACCATGCACTACGAGCCGTGGCCGAGTTCGCTGAGCATCGCCGGCGTTTCGCTGGGGGCGCCGGCCGTGCTCACGCATGAGCGCGCGGTGACGGTCGATCCATGGCGTCCGGGGGTGGTCATGTGACCGCGGTCTCGTCCTATATCGCCTACGCGCGGGCGCTCAACAGGTTGGGCTGGACGCCGGCCGAGTTTGTGGTGGCGGAGTCGTTTACCGTGCGTCTGCGCGGCATGCTGGGACGGCGTCCGATTGCCGCCAGCGGACTGCCGTTTGTCATGGCGTTTCCGCGCTGCTTCTCGGTTCACACCTGCCTTATGACCTATCCCATCGACATCGCCTTTATCGATCGCAACAGCAATGTCCTTGCTTGCTGCGAAAACGTTCGCCCCTGGCGCACGTGCTCCCACCCAGGCGCCTGGGCAGTACTGGAGCGGCCTTCCATACTCGCTATACCTCCCGCCCTCCAACAAGTGCCGGCGTAAGAATTGGCGACAGCGGACTTTCGTCATACGAAATTGGGTAAGATGGAGGAGAAGATGCATGGATGTTGAGATCCATCCGAACGTCAAAAAAACACTTGACGGAAAAGCAGGTGCTTGGTGCCTGGTTCGCGGTTACTGAGTGCATTCGCCGCGAGTCGGAGGACGAGCCGCCGAGATGGCTTGCCATTGGATGGCTTCCAGATGGTCGAAGTGTGGAACTTGTTGCGGTCGAACTAATTCGTGGATGGCTCATTATTCATGCCCTGTCTCCGGTTCAGAAGAAATTCTGGCAAGAGATCGAGCGAGCTCGGCAGAGGGGTCGATGATGGGCAAGACGTATACGGCCGCTAATGGTCAGGTTGTAACGGATGAAATGATTGACGCGTGGTGTGAGTCGTACGAGCGCGGAGAGTTTCCGGATGGCGAACACACCGTTGGTGGAATCGTGCGTGGACGGCCCCCGCTCTCAGGTGAGGGGACGGCAACGCTGTCGGTCAAGATTCCTCTGGGAATGAAGGAGGCCATTCGTCGACGGGCGGCTGCCGAGGGGATGACGCCAAGTGAGTTTGCCCGTGCGGCTCTGAGTGAAAAACTTCTTGCTGCCGGCTGATGCCTCTGACGTGCCGATTTATAGAACCGAGGCTGTGCTCAAAAACTTTTTTAAAATTCTCGGTTGACCGGAACGCGTCCTTGGTTATACTAATCAAGCCTTGAAACAAGGCACACATCAAATGGCTGGGTAGCTCAGTTGGTAGAGCAGAGGACTGAAAATCCTCGTGTCAGGGGTTCGATTCCCTTCCCCGCCACCTTGAATTGACTAGGACCTCTGCAAAGGGGTCCTTTTCTTTTATCGAGGGCTCTGCGGAAATTGCGTCCCGGAATTTGGCTTCAGAGTGGGATGCGTTTTCCGCTTTGATGTCGCTTGGGAAAGCGCGACCCGGAATCCGGCGTCAGAATGGGACGTGCTTTCCTTTTGCGGCCTTTGGCGGAAACTGCGTCCCAGATCTCGCGCTCAGAACGGGATGCATTTTCCGATTGAGGCCTCGAACGGAAAATGCATCCCAGTCTTTTGCGAAAAACGGGATGCGCTTTCCGGCGCTTACTTCCGACGTGCGTGCACATCTCGGGCCCGCCCGCTCAGACATTCCTCCCGCTTTTGCGCCACTTTACAGACCGTTCGGTCGTCTGTCCGCATGCGCGGGTATACTCAAAACGATACTTTTCCTATGCAATACGATGCAGGCTCGGCCTGCACGATCCGAAGGGGGCAGTGATGGAGAGGATACTCGGCGTTAATCTCTCTGGCTGGTTTATTCCCGAGCCTTGGGTGACCCCGTCGCTATACGCGGCGACCGGTGCATCCAACGCGGCCGAGCTGCAGGAGGCCATGGGCACCGCCGCCTATAACGAGCGCATGCGCCGTCATTACGAGACGTTTGTGAGCGAGGACGATTTCCGTCGCATGGCGCAGATCGGCCTCAACGCCGTGCGCCTGCCGGTGCCTTGGTATGCCTTTGGCTCACAGGAGTCCGATGCCTCCTACATCTCGGTTGTCGATTACATCGACCGCGCGATTGAGTGGGCTGCCAAGTACAACATTCGCGTGCTGCTTGACCTGGCGACTGTGCCCGGTGGCCAGGGCGATTCCAACGATTCGCCCGCCACGCCGGAGGCTGTTGCCGAGTGGCATTCGTCCACCAACGGTCGTCATGTCGCACTCGACGTGCTCGAGCGCTT
>CABUUJ010000004.1 GCA_902494715.1 uncultured Collinsella sp. | reverse complement strand
GGGAATCCGGGGGCGGGACGGGGACTTCTCTCCGGAATATTCCGCAGGACGCAAAGAGGCTCCGCAGCGCGAAGCGCGATGCGGAGCCTCTTTGCATGTCCGAGGACGTTCCGGAGAGAAGTCCCCGTCCCGCCCCCGGATTCCCGGTGGGAGTTCTAGACCTTGTCGGCCTTAGTACATACCGCCGCCCTGCTGACCAGCGGTAGCAGCAGCGATTGCGTCCTCAAGCTGAGTGTTCTTGGGCACATCGGAGACGGTGGCCTCGGTGATGAGGATCAGGCTGGCGACAGAAGCAGCGTTCTGCAGGGTGACGCGGCTGACCTTGACGGGGTCGAGGACGCCCATCTCGATCATGTCGCCCCACTCGCCGTTGGCAGAGTTGAGACCCTGGCCGGCGGGCAGCTCGGCGACCTTGTCGACCACGACAGCGCCCTCAAAGCCAGCGTTCTTGGCGATGGTGGCGACCGGAGCGGTCAGAGCCTTCTTGACGATGTCGACGCCGATCTTCTCCTCGGGGTCATCGATCTCGACGGCATCGAGCGCAGGAGCAGCGTCCATGAAGGCGACGCCGCCGCCAGCGACAATGCCCTCCTCGACAGCAGCGCGGGTGGCCTGCAGGGCGTCCTCGACGCGATGTTTGATCTCCTTGAGCTCGGACTCGGTAGCAGCGCCGACCTTGATGACGGCAACGCCACCGGAGAGCTTGGCCAGGCGCTCCTGGAGCTTCTCACGGTCGAAGTCAGAGGTGGTGTTCTCCATCTCGCCCTTAATCTGAGCGATACGGGCGTCGATGGCCTCCTTGGAGCCAGCGCCGCCGACGACGACGGTGTTGTCCTTAGAGATGGTGACGGACTTAGCGGTACCGAGCATATCGGCGGTGATGTCAGCGACCTTCACGCCCAACTCGTCCAGGGCAGCCTGGCCACCGGTGAGGACGGCGATGTCCTCGAGAATGCGCTTGCGGCGATCGCCGTAGCCCGGGGCCTTGACGGCGCAGACGTTGAGGGCGCCACGGATCTTGTTGAGGACCAGGGTAGGCAGAGCTTCGCCGTCGATGTCCTCAGCGATGATGAGCAGGCCACGGCCAGCGCGCTGGACAGCCTCGAGAACGGGCATGATGTCCTGAACGCTGGAGATCTTCTGGTCGGTGATGAGGATGTACGGATCCTTCATCACGGCCTCCATGCGGTCGTTATCCGTGACGAAGTAAGCGGAGACATAGCCCTTGTCGAACTGCATGCCCTCGACGGTGTCGATGGTGATGTCGAACGTCTGGGAATCCTCGACGGTGATGACGCCGTCCTTGCCCACGACCTCCATGGCCTCGGCGATCTTCTCGCCGACCTCGGGGTCACCGGCAGAGATGGTGCCGACGGAAGCAATCTGCTCCTTGGTCTCGACCGGCTTAGCCTGCTTCTTCATCTCGGCGACGGCGGCGTTGACGGCCTTGTCGATGCCGCGACGGATGGCCAGCGGGTTGGCGCCAGCGGCGACGTTGCGCAGACCGTCGTTGACGATGGCCTGAGCGAGCAGAGTTGCGGTGGTGGTGCCGTCACCCACGGTGTCGTTGGTCTTGGTGGCGACCTCCTTCACCAGCTGAGCGCCCATGTTCTCGATGTTGTCCTCGAGCTCGATCTCCTTGGCGACGGAAACGCCGTCGTTGGTGATGGTCGGGGCACCGAACGTGCGCTGCAGCGCAACGTAGCGACCCTTGGGGCCCATGGTGACGGTAACGGCGTCGGCCAGAGTGTTGACGCCCTTGGCGAGCTTAGCGCGGGCATCGGTGTTGAACGTAATGTTCTTTGCCATGGTAGGTAATCCTCCAAAAGAAATGTGACTCGCGTCGCCGCTTCCGAGTCCTATGCGGCGGACGCGTTCAAAGACGAATCAGAGATTCTGACGAGACTAGGCCTCGACGACAGCGTAGATGTCGTCGGCGCGCATCAGCAGATACTTCTCGCCGTCGACCTTGACCTCGTTGCCACCGAACTTACCGTAGATGACAACGTCACCGACCTTGACGTCCATGGGGATGCGCTCACCCTTGTCGTTGACCTTGCCGGCGCCAACGGCAACGATGGTGCCGCGCTGCGGCTTCTCCTGAGCGTTGCTGGCGATATACAGACCAGAAGCGGTCTTCTGCTCGGCCTCGTCGGGCTTGACCAGAACACGATCTGCAAGCGGCTTCAAAGACGACATGCTTGTCTCCTCCTTTTTGGGCCGCGCGGTTATACCACGCGAATTAACCCTTTTTTGTTTGCGTACGCGTTGAATGGTACCCACGAATGGCGGGTTATACAACACGGAGTCAAAAAATCTTATTTTTTGGCACTTAGATTTTCTGAATGCCGGGGGATAACTTAGCGATGCCTCCCGTGTGGCTCCGGAGGGGCGGGGCGTAAGGTTTCCTGCTCGGGCAGTCCTGCTCGCACGAAGGCCACATTAAGTGGCCTTCGGCTCGTGCGGAACTCGCGATAAACCTTATGCCCCGCCCCTCCGGAGCCACACGGGAGGCAGGCTAACTAATTCGGGCCCGACATTCAGAAAAGTCAGTGCAGCAAAATGGCGATGCGGATAGGAACGTGGGTATGGTTTTCGCTGCGCGCACGGGTCCCCTGGGAAGCACCGTGCATTTTTGGGAGTATTCAGCAAGCCAGGACGGCTGCATACGCGCCGGACATACCTTATTGGTCCCAAGAACGCCTTCAGCGGGCGGTTTTGGTCGGTGGGCAGACCCCGTTGGGACAAATGGACGTACTTCGCGCCGTACCGGAGCCCAAAATGACGTCAATCTCCGCAACGTTACTCAGCCGCAGCGGCACCGGCAGAGCTCGTGGTGCTGAATACTCCGTTTTTTGCACGGCACGGGCGGGGGTACATCAGGATCAGGAAGAACATCCCAGCCTTTTTATGCAATCTGTAATGGGAAGTATGCAAAACACTAAGAGTCAGCATTGCTGATGTCCAAATTGAGCGCACGAGACAGCAGCACCTCAACCCCGCGCCCAAATCCAACAGAGCGGGGACGCTCCTAACGAACCCCCATCGGCAAACAAATGCGGCTCGAGCGCCATCCCAAAGTAGACTGCCCGAGCCGCGTTTAACGGTGCGGTATGAACGTCAGCGCTCGTAAATCAAGTTGCCTGCCAGGTAGGTGGCCTGAACCTTAGTGGTCTGGAGCTCTTGGGGATCGATGATGAGCGGGTTTTGGTCCAGGACTACCAGGTCGGCATACTTGCCGGGCTCCAAGCTGCCGAGGTTTTGCTCGTCGCCTGCCGCGTAGGCGCTGCCCAGGGTGTAGTTGCGCAGAGCTGTTGCCGCATCGATACGCTCGCTCGGTAACCAGCCGCCCTCGGGCCAGTGGCTTTTGGGGTCTTGGCGCGTGATGGCCGTGTAGAGCACGTTCATGCTGGTAACGGCTGTGATGGGACTATCGGTGCCGAAGGCTTGGCGGATGCCGCGCTGCTTATAGGTCGCAAACGGCCACATGATGCGGCTGCGCTCCAGGCCCAGGTCGCGCTCCGGTCCACCCGGGTCGAGTGTAATGTGGCAGGGCTGGCTCGAAGCAACCACGTTGAGCTTGCGCAGGCGATCGATGTCCTCGGGCAAGAGGTTCTCCAGATGCTCGAGCGTGTTATGACTGTGCTGGGGCAGGCCATACAGTTCGGCGGCCTCCTCAAAGATATCGAGCGCGGCATGGATGGCACCGTCGCCGATGACGTGGATGCGCACGGTGTGACCACGCTCCGCGGCAGCGAGGACCAGCTTGCGCATACGCTCGGCAGGAACCGTCAGACGGCCCTGGTCGCCCGGGAAGCGCGGATTGGTATAGGGCTCGGTGAGATACGCCGTATGCTCGCTCGACACGCCGTCGAAGAACTGTTTAAAGCCTGGCGCCGAGAGCAGCGCGTTGTTCGCGTAGCGGGTCTGCAGCTCTTCCAAGCGCGACTGGTCATCCAACAGCGTGGGGAACAGATGGGCTCGGATGCCCAGCTTGCCGGCTGCCTGCAGTTTGTCGTAGACGTCGTCGCGGATAAAATCGCAGCCCGGCATGGGCATGAGCGACATATCGCAGATCGAGGTGATGCCCTGCTCGGCCATACGCCTCATTTGATCGGCGTAAGCGCTTGCAATGCGATCCTCGCCCAGCCATTCAAGGCAGCGCGGTAGCAGCTGCATGGCAGCCGCCTCGTGAGCAATGCCCGTGAGTTCGCCGTTTGCATCCTTGTCGTAACTGCCGCCTGCTGGTGGCTCGCTGTCGCGCGTGACGCCGAGTGCCTCGAGTGCGCGGCTGTTGAGCCAAAGCGTGTGCCCGTCGCCCGAATACATAACGCAGGGACGATCGGGGAATGCCGCATCGAGCGACGCCTTGGTAGGATGCTCGGGCGGGTCCCAACGGTAGTCGCGCCAGCCCTGCGTCACAACCCAAGCGTCGTCGGGCAGGTCCTGGGAAAACTCGAGCGCATGTTGCACCAACGCCGCCTCGGACGTGCCCATATCCATGAGCATGTACGGCGAGGAGCCGACCGAGGTATGGAAGAAGTGCAGATGAGCGTCATGGAAACCTGGGCAGACAAACTGCTCGCCGTAGTCGATAACCGGCGTGGCGGCAGGCGTGGCGGCAGGCGCGGCGGCAATCACGTCATCGGGCGCACCGACTGCGACGATACGGTCGCCTGCGATGGCAATCGCCAGCTCGCGGGCGGTATCGATGCCGTCTTGCGCGGTAAAGACGTTCTTGGAGCGGATAATCCGATCGATATGTTGCATGGGCATCCCCATCTCTGGCAGGAAATTCAACACCCCCGAGTGTACTCCCCCGCCCTTGTAACAAAACCCCAAGCGGCAAACGGCAACTTTACCAGCCCTAGCGGCAGGTGGCATACTGAAGAGAGCCTGTACGATTTTGCGATCAACCCAGCAAGGAGCAAATCGACCATGACGAAGACCAAGGCACAGCAGATTATGGCGGCGACCGAGGCTCGCGCGGCTGACGACGTCACCGCAGCCATCAAAGATATCGCTACCGAGTTTGAACCCTATATCATCAAGCAGCGCCGCCACTTCCATAAGCACCCGGAGCTGAGCCTCGCCGAAGAGCGCACGACCTCCGACATCGCCAACCAGCTCGATGCCATGAATATCCCCTACGAGCGTCCCCTTAAGACAGGCCTTGTGGCGACCCTTCGCGGCACCGCGCCCGACGCCTATCGCGAGGACGGCACGCCACGCCGCCGCATCCTGCTGCGCGCCGACATCGACGCCCTGCCCGTCACCGAGCAGACCGGCGAAGAGTTCACCAGCGTCAACGAGGGCTGCATGCACGCCTGCGGCCACGACTGCCATATCGCCATGATGCTCGGCACGCTGCAAATCCTGCGCCATATGACCGACGACATCCACGGCGAAGTCCGCATCGTCTTCCAGCCCAGCGAGGAAAACGGCCAGGGCGCCAAGCTCATGATCGGCACGGGCGTGCTCGACGGCGTCGATGGTGCCTACGCCGCGCATATCTGGAGCGAGGTCGACGCCGGCACCGTAAGCTGCGAGCCCGGTCCGCGCATGGCCAATACCGACTGGTTCCGCATTGATGTCCGCGGCACCTCGTGCCATGGCGCCATGCCCCAACGCGGCCACGACGCCGTCATGGTGGCCGCCGAGATCGTCAATGCCCTGCAGACCATCGTTTCGCGCGAGATCAGCCCCTATGAGCCGGCTGTCATCACCGTCGGCGAGCTGCACGGCGGCACCGCGCGCAATGTTATCGCCGGCACGGCCTACCTCGCTGGCACGGTGCGCACCTACGGCGATTCGACCCACGAGGAAATGCCGGAGCTTATGCGCCGCATCGTGGAGCATACCGCGGCCGCCTTGGGCGCCGAGGCAGAGCTCACCGACTACACCATCGCCAACTACAAGGTCGAAAACGACGCCGCCTCGAGCGAGCGTTGTCGTCAGGCTGTAATCAAATGCCTGGGTCCCACCGGTCAAGGCCATTACCGCGGCACGCTTTCGGGCGAGGATTTTTCGGAGTACCTGCGCCGCGTACCGGGCGTACTCGCCTTTGTAGGTACGCGCAACCCCAAGATTGGCGCCACGTACGCCCAGCATTCCTGCTTTTACAAGATTGACGAGACCGTGCTGGCAAAGGGCTCCATGGTGGCCGCCCAGTATGCTATCGACTTTTTGGCCGAGCCCACGCAAGAGGAGCTCGACGGCCCCGCGATTACCGCGGTCGCCGAAACCAACCCCGATCTGGCCGCCAAGCTGCGCTCTGCCAAGGCGACGACCGCCGAGGCTCGCGACGCCATCCATGATGCCCGAACGGCTCGCCATGCCGCGATCAAGGGCATCCACGACGCACGCGCTGCTGCACGCCGCGAGGAGAAGCACGACGAGTAGTCGTCACACCCATCCATAACAGCCTGGCTAAAGCAGAGCGGGGGCGGACGTATCGAAACGTCCGCCCCCGCTCATTCTTCAAGCGCTATTTCTACCATTTCTACCCCGTCCCCAAATGGCAGACGGCGTGGCTACTCGTCCTGAGGCTCCTCGTCGGAGTTTGGCTCGGACGCCGACTCAGGTGCAGGTGCAGGTGCCGGCTCAGGCTCAGGCTCAGGCTCAGGCTCAGGCTCAGATGCCGTCTCAGACTCGGGCGCCGGTTCAGGCTCGGGCGCCGGCTCAGGCTCGGTCGCGGGAGCGGGTGCAGGTGCCGGCGAAGCATCCGGAGCACCGTAACCCGAGGGAGCGGACTTCTTCTCGAAGGGCAACACAAAAGTCAGGACGTCGTCCTTATCCTCATCGGCCCACTCGCTTGCATAGCGTGCGGCCCAATAGCCAACGGCACGGTGCTTGAGCATCTTGCCAAAGACCGTAAGAAATACGGTGACAAAAGCGACCAGCACCAAGAACAGCGCGAGCGTGACGCCACCGCCGGTAACAATTGCCTCAATACCCGTAGGACGATAGTAGTAGCTATACATACCGACAGAAGCAATGGCGCCAAAGACGACCGTCAAGATCCATGTGACAACGTTGGCGACCAGGCCCGTCAAAAACTCGGGAAGGAACGAAGCGCAGAACAGCTTGGTCTTGTTGTGCTTAAAGGCCGCCCAGACCTTATCGAGCGAAAACGCGCTCTCGACGCGACCGGTCACCGCAAAGTGCATCACGGCGATGTCGGCGAACATCTTAAAGAAGACACCCAGAATCGCCGAGGCAATCAGAGCCAGGACAAGCAGGCCAAGCGAGCCAAACAGCGCAGCTTCGAGCGCATAAGAGCCGTAATAAGAATACGAGCCCGCGGCGCCAATTACCACGCCCTCCACCAGCGAAAGCACTACACCGATAACGGGAATGGCAGCGATAACCTCGAGCACGACCGAAATAACGCTCGAAAAGACTCCGAGACCAAACGACGTGGAACGCATGAGTGGACGGTCCATGCCGTCATCGACCTTGAGCGACAGATCGCGACCCCACTCGATACCGAAGCCGGAACCGCACACACTCGCAATGCAAGCTGCCAAAAAGCCGATGGCAGCCGCAATGCCGCCAATAACGGGAATAAACAACACGAGCACCGACACAACGCAAATCAGCGCCGGCAAAAACGCAATTTGGCATACACGCTGAAGCACGCCCGGAGTCTTGGTCATATCTTGGAACGCCTGAGCCACACAGCCCTTTGGCGCATTCGCCACGGGCGGCTGCGGAACAAACTGCTGGGACTGAGGCTGTCCCTGGGGAGCGGGGCCAGCGGCACCGGCATTAGGAACACCACACACGCCGCAGAACTTGTCGTTATCGCCCATGGGGGCGCCACACTGCGAGCAGAACATAGAATCATCCCTTCGTATCTTGAACGAATCACTTGGATCGCAAACGATGTCTTTAGCATCATTATTGCCCAATGTGGGGTCAAATACTCAAAGATGACCGATTTGCAAGGTGCACGGCGCCAGCAGGCGGTTCGTTGAATACGTCTGCGCTAGTTCGTTCCGCGGAAGCCCTTGCCGACGATCTCGGAGCTGTCAACGATCGTGATAAAGGCACCCGGATCGACTTCGCGCGCATAGCGGCGCAGTTGCACGGCCTCGCGACGGCTCAGCACGCTCATGATCACCGTCACGCACTTGCCCGAGAAGGCACCGTAGCCGCGGCTGATGGTCGCCGTGCGGTTGAGATGCTTGACGATAAACTCCTCGACCTTAAGGGGCTCGGAACAAATGACCGTGCAGACTTTGCGCAGGTGAATGCTCTCAATGGCTTTGTCGACCACAAGCGTCTTGGCAAACAGACCGAGCACGCAATACAGACCGACACGCGGGCCATACAAAAAGGCCGCGATGGTCACGATGCCGATATCGACCAGCAGTAGGGCGCGGCCAATCTCGAGCGTCGTGCGGCGCTTGAGGATCATGGCAAGAATGTCCGTGCCACCCGTCGAGGCGCCGATGTCAAAGACAATAGCGCTGCCAAGCGCCGGCAAGATGACGGCAAAGCACAGGTCGAGCCACATATCGCCCGTCAGAGAGACATCGGTCGGAATGAAGAGCTCAAACAGCGAGACATAGGCCGAAAGCGCAAACGAGGCGAAGACGCTCCACAGGATTGCCTTGCGCTCCAAAAAGATAAAGCCCAAAACGACGAGAACCGCGTTGATAATCCACATAAAGACGCCGACGGGCAGGGTCGGGAACAGCGTGGACAGAATGACCGACACGCCCGAGGTACCGCCAAAAGCAAAGTGATTAGGGGTTTTAAACGCAACGATGGCGAAGGCCGTAAGAATCAGACCCAGATTGAGCTCGGCAAAAAAGCGCGGGAAGCCTGGCTCCTGGCTGCGCTTTTGACCGGCACGCTCGCCGCGTTCGATATCGGTGCGATCAACCACGCGCTCCATCGGCACCACGGGAGGACGATGCACCTCCTCGGCAGCACGCGATGCCGCCTCTGCAGCGGCGGCCTCAATCGCCCATGCCTTGCTTTCTGTTTCGTGCTCGTCGGCCATTACGGCAACTCCTCGTTAACAATTTGGAAACAATGCGCTCATTAGCGTAACGCGGAACGTGGGGATTGCAACCCTTAGTTAGACGAGCGGTATGACTATATCGGGAGCGTACAAAAACAGCCGGCCACGCTTTTGCTTGCGCGGTCGGCCGTTTAACGTTTTCGCAGATAAAACCTGCCAAAACAAACCTGTCTTTTTGGAAGGTTATTCGTGCTGGCTGGTGCGGTGCTCGTACTCCTCGGGGGTGATGACGTCCTCGATACGCAGGTTGACGCCCGCCACCTCAAGGCCGGTCATCGCGGCAAGGCGCTCGGTGACACGTGCCTTGACATCGTCGAAAATCGCGGGCGCATAGGCGCCGTACTCGATAATGACGGAGATGTTGACGACCAAACGATTGTCATCGGTGACCTCGACCGTCACGCCCTTGGTCAGATTCTCGGCACCAAACTGCTCCTGCACAAAGTGCATGAGGTTACCCTTCATGCCCAGAACGTGCGGAACCTCGCGAGTGGCCATGGCAACGATCTTCTCGATCACACCGTTGGAATAGGTCAGCGAGTCCTCGGACTCGTCCGCCTCCTCGTCGTCCTCATCCTCATCGGACTCGGCCTCGACGAGCGCCTCATCCTCGAGCGTTACGTCCTCGGCCTCGGCGGTGACGGTCTCGTCTGCCTCGAGCTCGGTATCGGCCACATCGACCTTCGTATTAAAAGCCATGGTTCCTCCTTATGCCTGCCGCGGATGCGACAGTCGAATACATATTAGCGGCCGCTAAACAGACGGCCGAAGAAGTTGACGATCCCGTTCTCGCCGTCGCGAATTTGGCCGATCACAGCGCCGATCAGCACGAAGAATGCAATGACGAGCGTGTCCCACAGGCCCAACGTGAGCACCAACACAGCGAGGATAAAGCCAGCGACGGCGCCGAGCGTGGTGTTGGGATGACGCACAGCATAGCTCCAGATGGCAGCGCCCGTACCCTTGATGAGACCCATAGCCTCGTCAAAATCCGCGGCTGCCGCATCTTGCAACTCGGTTGCCTCTGCTTTGGAATCAACAGGTTCGCTCGCCGGCGTGGCGCTCTGGTCAATCGTCAGGCGCGGCGTACGAGCGGTCTTATCTTGATTGGTATCACTCACCGGAAACCTCCACGGTCTGGACGGTAGTCTTGGACGGCAAAAAACGGACGCGCGTGGTCGTACCCGGCGTGCCGAGCATGGTGTCGCAAGCTTCCTCGATGCGCTGCTGCATCGCGGTAGCCAGAGATGCCACGTCCTTATCGTCAAGCGCGATAGCGTCGACCTTAAATCGGACGTGCGAATCGTCGGAGCCTTGGACGCGGGCCTCGACATGCTCGACCATCACGCGGTCGTCGCGCTCGGCAGCAGCTCTGGCGCACGAAGAAAGCGCCGCAAGGGTAACCTCGATATTGCGCTCCCCCGCCGGATGTACACAGGACGGCTCGCGACGAGCAAACATCAGGCGGAAGAAGCTTACCAGCACGCCGATCGCCACAACTCCGCCGCATGCCGTCACGACAATGCGCGGCATGGGGTCGCGCATCAGCAGCATAAAGCGATACGTATACGGCCCCCAAAACTGGCAGACAAGCGTACCCAGCGCCACGATGGCGGCGGCAAGATACACAATCGCTAGGGCTCGTTTGAGTACGCGCACGCGGCGCTCCCTTCAAATCTCGGCTCTCGAAATGCAAAACGGTTCGCATCATTATAAAAGAGCCGGGTCCGGTGCTCTACGCACGCGGATCCGGCTCATCTATTCCACGAGGCTTGCATGCTCGCTTCATTATGCCCAGATATGCACGGCTTAACCCGTGCGGGCGCTACTCCTCCTCGAGGGCAGCGATGACCTCGTCGGTCATGTCCATGGTGCTGTAGACGTCCTGGACGTCATCGAGCTCCTCAAGACGGTCGATGAGGCGCTGAACCTTCTTGGCGTCGGCGCCGGAGACCTCGGTCGGGGTGGTCGGGACCATGGTGGTCTCGGAGCCCTTGACCTGGACGCCCTGCTCCTCGAGCGCCTTGGAGACAGCCATGACCTCGTTGGCAGTAGTCCAGACGATCCACTCCTCGCCGGCGTCCTCGTAGTCCTCGCCACCGGCCTCGGCGATGGCCATCATGAACTCATCCTCGTCACCGGCAGCACCGTTGGCGATCATGGTCTCCTTCTTGGCGTTCTCGTCCAGAATCTCCTTGGCGACGACGATCTGGCCCTTACGCTCAAACTGGAAGGCGACGGAGCCGGAGGTGCCCAGGTTGCCACCAGCGTGGGAGAAGGCGGAACGGACATCAGCGGCGGTACGGTTGCGGTTGTCGGTCAGGCAGTCGACGTAGACGGCGACACCGGCGGGACCGTAGCCCTCGTACACGATGTTCTCGTAGACGGCGGCGTCAGCACCCGAACCAAAAGCCTTGTCGATAGCGGACTTGATCTTGTCCTTAGGCATGGACTGAGCCTTGGCCTTGGCGACGGCAGCGGCGAGGCTGGCGTTGTTCTCGGGCAGCGGGTCACCGCCGAGACGGGCAGCAACGGTGATGTTGCGGCTGAGCTTGGAGAAGAGGGCGGAACGCTTGGCGTCCTGCGCGCCCTTACGATGCTTGGTTGTGGCCCACTTAGAGTGTCCGGACATACGTGTCTCCTATCGGTTTCGACCTAAAGCCCAGCGCAGATGCTCGGGCAATATAAACAAACGTCGTTATGATATACCTACTGGCCTGCGAGATAAACCCCAAAATGAAGGCGTCGTGATGATGACCCCTTTGGTGCAAAGAAACCTGGCCCCCAATGCACCAAGTTAGAACCAGAGGAAGTCGCTGCGGGTGACGGTGGTGCCGATGGCGAAGGGCATGCAGGCGATGACCGGATACAGATAGCGCATGTAGGTCGAGCCGTTGCACGGACCAATCAGGCACACGGCGAGCACGCCCAACAGCGGCACCCAGATCGCCAGCGCACGCCATGAATGACGACGCAGCAGGTAGACCACCACGGCGATCATGATCCACACATAGGTGGCCGAGCTCATGGTGAGCGAAATAAACGGGATGCGCTGCACCGCCACACGGTACAGATTGATCAGGTGGTCACACCAGCGCACCACGTTGCTGTCAACCGGATGGAAGTCGAAGTACTTGAGGTTGTCGGGACGCGCCATGATCTCGGCACTACGCGCCGTGCTGTAGATCCAGGCATCGCGCGCGCTCGGATAAAAATAACCATAGTAGTTATTGATAAGCGCCGAGATATAGCACTCGGGATCCTTCTTAAACATCTGAGCCCATACCTCAAAATAGGCATCGATGTCCTCCTGCGAGGCGTACTCGTTAAAGCAGTTCTTGACGGCATCGGACTTGTCGGGGTTGTAGCGGCGGCCAAGGTTCTCGTACTTGAGTACGCGATCGATCACGGCACGTTCTTCGTCGGTCACCGAACCGTCGCAAGGAGCCTCCACGATGGTGCCGTCCTCCTTAACCGTGGGGTTGACGCCCGAGTTGAGGCCGTCGTGCTTTTGGACGAAACGAGCCGTCTGCTGGAACGGAATCGAGAGGATTTCGCGCTTGGAGCCGGGCGTAATGTCGTGCGCCGGCATAAACACCTTGGTGAAGTACATGTTAGAGGCAAGGCAGAGCGCGAGCACCGCGAGGACACCGACCCAGCGGAAGCGCGGGATGGCGCCCGAAGGTGCAGCACCAGTCTGCTTGGCTGCACGACGAGCCACATGCACGTCCCATACGCAAAACGCCGCTGCGATTACGCATGCCGCCAGGGGAAACACCAGGCCGCCGTTGCGCAGGAACGTGGAACCCATGGCGCCCAGAGCGAGCAGCAGCCAGTCGTGGCGCGCAAAGAGCACGGGGGCTTTCTCGCCCGCTCGCTCGACATTGGCATCACGACGGGGCAGACCGCAGGCCACGAGCTTCACGGTCTGCACCAGCAGCACCAAAAACGCGTCGGCAAAGAGCACGTCTTTGGTGAGCAACGCCGCGTAGTTAGAGAACATCGGCATAAACGCAAAGAACAGCAGGATCGCACCGCGAACCGGCAGGCCCACGCCCAGTTTGCGCAGCGACGAGATGGAATAGGCCATGCAGGCGGCCGTGATGACGAACTGAGCACAGGTGTAGATGGCAAGACCCGCGTTAGCGCTGTTGAACAGTGAAAGCCCCAGCTGAACGCACGAGCCGATAATGGCCGTGTGCACTACGGGATGATGCCCGTTGAGCAGCACGTTGGGGTTGAGTAGGCGCAGGTAGTCGCTCGTGCCGTTGGGATAGTTGAACCACTGGCGAATCTGCGCGCCCGTATCTCCCATAAAAAGGCCAGGCAGCGAAGCGATGAGCGTGGGCGCCCAGGCGATCATAAGCACCAGGAAGGGCCCGGCAAAGGGATGGACCGAGAGCACGGCGTGAGTCACACGCCATACGCGGCCAAAGTGCGCTTCGGAAAACGGAATGCGCCGAAAGCTCAGCCAATCCAGGCACTCAAAAGCCAGATAGAAGGCAACGATCGCCAGGAGCATCCAGCCCGCGCCGCCAATCCAGGCGCAGATGATGCGGGCTTTGTCGCCAAGGACAATCTCGGCCGAGTCGGTGAGATCGTAGCTGCGGCCGAACACCATGCAGATGGCGAAGAGCAGCGACGGCAGAATGATCGATGGACGCCAGGTGTCGCCACGGCCAAAGAACACGTAGCGAAACGGCAAGGTGAGCAGGCAGGCAAGTGCAAGCAGCATGACCGCGTCGGTATGGCCGGCAAACGAGAGGAGCACCTCGTAGCACACGTACAGCATGCCCGAGGCTTTGGGGTCAATCGCCAAGACTGCGTTGCTCGACACCGGGGCAGGATTGATGGAAAACGCCGTGGTCGCCAACAGCGCGAGCAAAAATGCGATGAGCGTCTGCTTGGCGGGGTAGCGCTTAAACCAGACGATGCGGGCAGCGTCGCGCGCAGCCGTTGTGGAGAGGTCGGAATCCTTCACAGTCCGAAAGCCTTTCTAGAAACCTGCCAAAAAGGGACAGGTTTATTTTGGCAGGTTTTATCTGGGGAAACGTTACGGTTCTGTCATCGTTGCCCAGCGAACCACCACAAAGGTGCCTGTCCCCTTTGTGGTGGTTAGGCGTCGAGGTAGATGCGCTGGGGACAGTTGCGACGACGAGCAAAGATGATGAGCGCCAGGCCCGCAATTACGAGCGGCAGGCTCAGCAGCTGACCCATGGTGATGACGCCACCAAGCAGATAGCCCAGCTGGGCATCGGGCACGCGCACAAACTCAATGAGGAAGCGGACGATGCCGTAACCCATCACAAACACGCCCATAAACGTGCCTTGGGGCAGTAGCGGCTTTTTGCGGCTGAGCACCTGCAGAATGCAAAAGAGCACGATGCCCTCAAGAAATGCCTCGTAGAGCTGGGAGGGGTGACGCGGCATATCGCCCGCGGTGCCACCGAAGACCACGCCCCAGGGCAGATCGGTCGGCTTGCCCCACAGCTCACCGTTGACAAAGTTGGCACAACGGCCCAGGCACAAGGCCAGCGGCGCGCCTATGACGGCAAGGTCTGCCAAAGTCCAGGCATCGAGCTTATACATGCGGCACACGATGATGCCGCCGATAATGCCGCCCACCAAGCCGCCATGGAAGCTCATGCCGCCCTCGTTGGTGGCAAAGATCTCGAGCGGGTGCGCCCAGTAGTAGCCATCACCGTAAAAGACGACGTAGAACAGGCGCGCACCGATAATGAGGCCAAAGACCACGCCGACCACGACACTCGTCAGGTCGTCAATCGTGATGTTAAAGCCCCAGCGACGCTGTGTGCGGTACATGACGACCGCCGTGAGCAGAGCGCCGACCACGTAGGCCAGGCCGTACCAGTAGATGGTGATGGGGCCCGCCGAGATCGCGACAGGATCAAGCATATGGTAGAAGTCGTTGAGCATGTCGACCCTCCTACTCCCTACATACAAATGCGGCCGCGGGCCTTTCGCTCGCAGCTGCATATTTGGGCGTAACGTCTATGCGGAGTACGCCGTCCGCAGCTTTCGCATCTTAGAACGGCGCGTACTCGTCGTACAGGTCCTCGGTCTCGCCGGAGGCATTGACCTGCTCGACACGGGTAACGCCGGGTACGTGCTCCTTGAGAATACGCTCGATACCCATGGACAGGGTCAGTGCGCTCATAGGGCAGCCGGCGCAGGCACCCTGAAGCTCAAGCTGGACGACGCCCTCGTCGTCGACGCCCACATACTCCATATCGCCGCCGTCAGCCTGCAGGTTGGGGCGGATCTCCTCAAGAACCTTCTTAAGCAGCTCTTCGTTAACAGCCACAGGGGCTCCTTTCTCACAATAACGCGGGCGCGCCCGCGGACAGAGCTATGTTACTACAGCCATGTACCCGCTCACGAGCCGTCCATGCGCGCGGACACGACTTTCACGAGCAGTCAATTTGGGACGGGGCTCTTTTAGCTGCTTTTGCCGCCAGCTGGCGTTGCCACGCGCTACTGCCGAGCCCGCCCCTCGGTGCCGATGTGAACATCGACGATGACCTGGCGGTAGCTGATGCCGCAGGAGTCGAGAATGCGGCGACTGATGCGGCCGTCGTCGGTGTCGGCGTACTTATTGTCCAGGTAGACAACCTCGCCCACGCCCACCTGCGCCAGGATCTTGGCGCAGTCATGGCACGGGAACAGCGTGACGTAGACCGTGGAACCCTCAAGGTCTTTGAGCGAGCCGCGGTAGTTGAGCACGGCGTTGGCCTCGGCATGGACTACGTAGTTATGCTTGTCCTGCAGTGGGTCGTCGCTCGTGCCCCACGGGAAAAAGTCGTCGTTGAGTGCCGAGGGCGTACCGTTGTAGCCCACCGAAAGGATGCGGTGGTTGGTGCTGGCGATGCACGCGCCCACCTGCGTATTGGGGTCCTTGCTGCGGCGCTGCGCGGCGATGGCCACGCTCATAAAGAACTCGTCCCAGCTAATAACGTCGCGGCGCTTGCCCGACGCGGTTTGATGAAGATCGTCCGACATGGCAGACACCTCCGAAATCGCAATAGTTTGACCCATTGTAGCAGGTGAAAGGTGGAGACGTTTTTGTCCCACCGCCCGCATCGCTACGCGCGACGAGGCTTTTGGTTGATGCGGTACAGCTCCGCGAGACCCCGCAGCGTCAGCGCGTCGTCTACCGTCAGGCTATGGCCGACCAACGCCGCGAGCGCCTCGGCATCGTCGCCGGTGATGACGATGGGCACGCTGCCCTCCCCCGCCGCCTTGGTCGCGCGCATTTCGGCAAGCACCATGTCGAGCATGCCGTCGATACGGGCCACCTCGCCCAAGACCACGCCCGAGCGCATGGCCTCGCGCGTGTTGCGACCGATCACACGCGTCGGTGCCGAGGGCTCGACCTGAGGCAAACGCGCCGCAGCGGCCGAAAGCGAGCGGGCGCCAAGTGCCAGACCCGGCGCGATGACGCCACCGACAAAGGTTCCGCGCGCATCGATGACCTCGATATTGGTCGTCGTGCCCAGGTCGATCACGATGCACGGAGAGCCGTAGACGGCACGGGCCGCCACGGCGTCGGCGATGCGGTCGGGACCGATCTCTGCTGGATCGTCGTAGTGCACGGGCATACCGGTCTTAAGGCCCGGCCCCACGGTGAGCACGCGCCCCGTGCAAGTGCGGGAAAGTGCCGCCTTCCACGGGCGCTCGAGCGCCGGCACCACGCAGCTCAGCACGGCCGCCGCGGGAACGAGCACGCCCGGCATGCCCGCATCTGCTGACAGCGCTCCCATGACCTGCGCGAGCCTCATGCGCGCCTCGTCGGCCGTGATGCTCGACGGCGTCGTGATCTCGCACGTCGCAAGCGGGCATTCCTGCGCCGCGGCCGAATCCTCGGCAAACAGGCCAAAGCGAATGAACGTGTTGCCCACGTCGACCGTCAATATGTATGCGCACCCATTAAGCATCGTCGGCGCTCCTTTCGTCTGCCCAGCAGTATATCGCCTCCCTAAACCAGTCATCCCAAAATGACTAGCTTGCGGCTATACTGGTGCGCGGTCGTGCGCGAGCTCACGCGGCGGCCCTTGGTAACCCGACTTCCCGCGCCGTATCCGTAGCGGCGCTTGCGGGGGAAGCGGATATACGCAAAGGAGTTCTATATGAGCAATCCCTCGAACCGCACTTCGATGCGCGGTCAACTCACGCTGCGCGGCGTCGTCATCGGCGTCCTTGGCTGCGTGATCATCACGGCAAGTTCGGCCTATACCGCCCTCAAAATGGGTGCGCTCCCCTGGCCGATCATTTTCGCTGCCGTCATTTCGCTGTTCTTCCTGAAGCTCATGGGCAACGCCAGCCTCAACGAGGCCAACGTCACCCACACCATCATGTCCGCGGGCGCCATGGTCGCCGGCGGCCTGGCGTTTACCATCCCGGGCGCTTGGATGCTGGGCTATGCCGACCAGATCAGCTGGCTCGACATGTTTATCGTGGCGCTCGCCGGCACCATCTTGGGCCTTCTGGCGACAGCGCTCATCCACCGTCACTTTATCGTGGACGCCGCGCTGGAGTTCCCCACCGGCAACGCCGCAGCTCAGACCCTGCGCGCCACCGAGGCCGGCGGCAAGACCGGCAAGCAGCTCTTTGGCTCCATGGCCATTGCAGGCATCTACAGCGTGCTTCGCGACGCCCTGGGCGTGGTGCCCAGCATGCTGTGCACGCTCAATATCCCCGGCGTGACCTTTGCCATCTACAACTCGCCCATGCTGCTGTCCATCGGCTTTTTGGTGGGCTTCGCCCCCGTCGCCTTCTGGTTTGCCGGCGCGCTGCTGGGCAACTTTGGCGTCATCGTCGGCGGCACCGCCGCCGGCCTGTTCGATATTGTGACCGCGCAGGGTATCGTCAAGTCCCTCGGTATGGGCCTTATGATGGGCTTTGGCGTCGCTGTCGTCCTTAAAGACATCCTGCCGCAGGTCGCCGGCATCGTCCGCGGCCTCGCCGCCGACAGCTCCACCGACACCGACGAGCAGTCGCTCATCTCGGGCTCGCTTAAGCTCGACGCCGGCATCATCGGCCTGGGCACCGCCGCCATTGCCGTGATCGTAGCCATCGCGCTCGACCTTGGCCCCGTTCCGGCCGTCATCGTCACGCTGTTCACCTTTGTCACCACCATCATGAGCGCGCAGAGCTGCGGCCAGACGGGCATCGACCCCATGGAGATCTTTGGCCTCATCGTTATGCTCATCGTGGCAGCCTTCGCACAGCTCGCGCAGGTCAAGCTGTTCTTTATCGCCGGCATCGTGGCCGTGGCGTGCGGCCTTGCGGGCGACGTCATGAACGACTTTAAGGCCGGAGCCGTACTGGGTACCAACCCGCGCGCACAGTGGGTCGGCCAGGCCATCGGCGGCATCGTGGGCGCCCTGGTCGCTGCCGCCGTCATGGTCGCGCTCGTAACCGCCTATGGTCCGGACGCCTTCGGCCCCGACAAGAGCTTTGTGGCCGCACAGGCAAGCGTGGTCGCCACCATGGTCTCGGGCATCCCGAGCGTGCCGTGGTTCGCAGGCGGCTTTATCGCCGGCATCGTCATGTACTGGCTCGGCATTCCGGCCATGATGATCGGTCTAGGCGTGTACCTGCCGTTCTACATGTCGCTCACGGCCTTCCTAGGCTCCTGCGTCAAGCTCGCCTACGACAAGTGGGCCGCACACCGCGACGCCGAGGCCGGTCTTTCGGACGAGGAAAAGGCCGCCAAGGACGCCGCCTTCCAGGAGCAGGGCCTGGTTGTCGCCAGCGGCCTGCTCGGTGGCGAGTCTATCGTCGGCGTTATCCTGGCGTTTGTCTCTGTTGGCCTGAGCCTGCTGGGCTAAACCCAACAACAACGTACCCGTGCAGAGCGCGGGGTCGGAGACCATCCGGCCCCGCGCTTTTTTGTATCTGCCGAAACCCTCGGCTTCAACCTCATTTGACGCGCCCCCTTTACCTACTCGTCTAAGTTTCACGTCAAGATGACCACCCCGCCTGCCGCGGTGTAGAGTAGAGGCAGCGGGCGCGATGCATAGCCCGCGGCGAAGCGAGGTGAACATGAAACTCGATAACCAGCAGCTCAAGCGACTGCGCGAGCGCCATCACCGGCGCCACGGCATCCGCCCTGCCTATAGCGAGGTCATGGAGAACGCCGGCCGCTTCCTGAGGCGCGCATTCAACATTCGCGAGGGTCGCGCCCCCTATCACGTGATTCGCAAGCGCTTTGTAAACGGGGCGCGCCTGACCGGCTCTCATCTGTGCATCCTCATCATTGCCATGCTCATCGCGAGCATCGGCCTCGATATCGATTCGGACATCGCCATCGTGGGCGCCATGCTCATCTGCCCGCTCATGGGCTCGGTCCTTGCCATGGCATACGGCATCGCCACGCTCGACCGCGGGATTACCGTCGAGGCAATTGCCGGCCTCGCGCTGCAGATGGTCCTTTGCCTGATCACTTCCACGCTGTATTTTAAGCTCTCGCCACTTGGCACCACCACGGCCGCCATCATCGATAACTCGACACCCACCGTATGGGACCTTGCCGTCGCGCTCGCGGGCGGCTTTGCGGGCGGGTTGGGCAACTCGCGCGACCAGGAGCCTTCGACGCTCATTGCCGGCGTAGCCGTGGCGACTGCGCTCATGCCGCCCCTGTGCGCGGCGGGCTATGGCATCGCCATTGCAAGTGGGTCACTGTTTCTCTCAGCACTTTATGAGTTTGGCATCAACGTGGTCTTTATCGCACTGGCTGCCGAAGCCGTGCTGCTTCTTTTACGCGTGCCGCTCAAGCGCGACCTGAACGGCGACGGTATTGTGACTGCCGAGGAAAACGACGAGGTCGACGAGCTATCGCGCAAGGTGCGCCGCCGCATCATTGTGGGCACGGTAATCTTTGCCATCCCCTGCATCGTTATGACCGCGGGGTCCGTTGGCTCGGCGCAGGCCGGCGTGCAGGACGGCTACGGCGTCACCGAAACTACGCGCGAGCTTGCCGCGGTGCTGCCGGGCTTTAAGGACTACACCGTCGCCGTCGAGACCTCGGCTACCGAGGGCGACAAGGAGGGCCTTGTCGAGCGCGAGGTTGTCGCCCACGTGACGACAAGCGAGGTGCTCGGGGCGCACGACCGCCGCGTTGCCCGCAATCTCATCGACCTCAATGTGCCCGAACTCGATCGCGTGGAGTTTGACGTGAAGTGATGCGAGACGCGAGGTGGGCCCGGCGCGAGCGCGCGCAACCACGGGGCACAGACACAGCCAAGCGCAGCGCTATAGCTCGTACTTGTACACGCGGTAGATGTACTTCTCGGCTTCCATCTCGTAGGTGGCGATGGCCAGGCCGTACCGATCGTACTCGGTGAAGGTCTTGGCCTGGCCCGATGCCACGAGCATGCTATTTGAATCACCGACACGTTGCGCGCTGCTTACGTAGCCCGAGAACGGCACCGCGATCTGGTCCACAAGCTCGTAGGTGCGCGCGGTCTCGTCCACCGCAAAGATGCGCCCAAACGAATGCGTTCCCTTACTGTAGTCGGTCACCACCGCGGCGCCCAGCTGACCCCAGTCGAACTTGGGATAGCTCTCGGCCGCACCAAAGTTGTTGTCGTATAGCAGCACCTGGTAGCGACCGGTCGCGGCCGTCTCGTCGTTTGGCAGATAGGTCACACTGTGCTGGCCTGCGTTGAGCGAAAAATCGCCTTGGGCCTGCAGCAACTTGTCCTCAAAGCCCGAGCCGGCCCATTATCACTCCTTTCTATTTCTGGGTCCATCTTCTCACTGCTGGCGGCCGAAAATGTTCCGTTTTCCTCCGTCCCCGAGGGATTATTTTTTAGTACTTGAAGAAGCCCTCGCCCGAGCTTTCGCCCAGCTTGCCTTCGTCGAGCATTTTCTTGAGGACGGATGCCATGGCCTTAAAGTTGTAGGGCATCATCATCTTTTTGAGCAGCGGGCTCAGCAGACCCGGAACCTTTTGATACTGCATGACGATGTTGTAGGCCGTCTGGATGCCCACCGTGTCGAACACGCGGAACGGGCCCTTGGGGGCGCCGGTGCCGCGCGTCCATGCGAGGTCGATGCTCTTGGGATCGCTCACGCCCGAGACATACAGGTCAAGGCCCGAAAGCAGCCATGGCACCAGCATGGAATTGAGCAGATAGCCGTTCTTTTCCTTGTTGACGGGCAGGGCAAGCATGCGAATGTCGTTGGCGAAGTCGACGAGCTCGTCGAAGTAGCGCTTGTCGGTTTGGCTCTGGGCCATGACCTCGGTCATGTTGTTCTTCCAGATGGAGTTGGCAAAGTGCAGCGATAGGTACTTCTCGGGGCGGCCGGTGTACTTGGCAAAGGTACTCGGCAGCAGTGTGGAGGAGTTGGTCACGACGACGGTCTTTTGCGGCAGAACCGGGGCGAGCTTCTTGTAGAAGTCGATCTTTGCCTGAGTGTCCTCAGCCATAGACTCGATGACCAGGTCGGCGTCGGCCACGGCCTTGGCAAGATCGAGCTCCAGCTTGAGTGTGGAGTAGGCACGCTCGACGGCGGAGAGTGCCGCCTCCTTGTCGAAGGGCTTGCCGCTATCGGCGATACCGGCACACCACTCGCCCGTGCCGTCCGCCATGCCCTCGATAGCAGCGATGTACTCCTCGCGCACGTGGTCGATCTTGGGCTGGGTGCGGCCGATGCTGCCCTCGCTGCGCAGCCAGATCATCACATCAAAGCCGCAGTAGGCAGCCTGAAAGGCAATCTGGCTTCCCAGCACGCCGCCGCCGGCGACGCAAACGGTCTTGTAGCTCATGGGACGGTCCTCTCTTACGTAATTCCATAGATGTGTATTTATTCAACCGTAAGGAGGGTTGCACGCTGGGGGTGGGTTCTATAAACGGACGGTAATTTGCGGCGAACGGCAACACCTGTTCATTATCTCTCGATTTTGGAGGCCCCTTTTAACGCTGCTGGACCGCTTTTTCGGAAGTGCGGTGAAAAATCGAGTTCCGCCGACCAGACGGACTTTTTTAGCAACAAAACCGCAGGTCACGAGCGCCTAAAAAGGCAGTGTGCTCGGGAGGTTCGCGTTTTTCACCGCACTTCAGAAATACGAGCCCACGGAAGGCTACAGCAAGATCATATGCGCAACATATGTCCAACAAAAACGGGTGGTAGCCGGTACGGCTGCCACCCGTTTGCCTCATATCTAGCCCAAAGCAGGCCAGTTACTTCTTAATGCCGCGTCCCAGACGTTCGGCGACCGATGCAACGGCCTCCTCGCTGGCCGGTCCGCAGCTCACGCAGCCGTCATGGGCACGCATCTGGCCGGTGACCTCGTCCATCGCGAGCGGCGCCACCTTCTCGAGCTTAAAGCCCTTACCGGCGCGCATGTTTTCCTTGGCCACGCTGATCATGAGCTTAATGCGGTTGAGCTGGTTGACCTCAGATGCACCGGGGTCGTAGTCCACCGCAACGATGTTGCTCTCGGGATGCTGGCGGCGCAGCTCCTTGATTACGGCCTTGCCCACCACGTGGTTGGGCAGGCACGCGAAGGGCTGCGTGCAGATGATGTTGGGCGCGCCGTGGTCGATCAGGTCGAGCATCTCGGCCGTGAGCAGCCAGCCCTCGCCCATGTTGTTGCACACCGAAAGCACCGTGCGGGCCTTGTCGGCCATGGTGCCGATGCGCTCGGGCGCCTCAAAGCGGAGGGACTTTTCGAGCATCTCCTCCACCGGCGTACGCATCCAGTCCACAAGCTTGATGAGCGCCTGCATACCAGCGCGCGTGGTAGCAGAGCTACCCAGCTCGTCCTTCTGCAGCTCGGCGTTACTCATGGAGTACAGGAAGAAGTCGAGCAGACCCGGCACCACGGCCTCGCAGCCCTCGCGCTCGATGACATCGACCACGTGGTTGTTGGCCGTAGGGTGGAACTTGACCAAGATCTCACCGACCACGCCCACACGCGGCTTAGTACCCTCGCCCACGAGCGGCATGGTGTCGAACGCGTGGATGGCCTCGCGGCACAGCTTGGTGTAGTTGTGGCGGTTGAACTTGGGCGCCAACTTGCGGGCGCGCGCCATATACTCCTCGTAGAGCGCGTTGGCAGCACCGGGCGTGGCCTCGTACGGACGGCAGCGGTAGAGCATCTGCATCATCACGTCGCCAAAGAGCACCGCGTACACGGCCTGCTTAAGCAGCGCCGGCGTAATCTTAAAGCCGGGGTTGTCCTCGCCGAGCGCCACGGCCGAAAGCGAGATCACCGGAATCTCGGGGTGGCCGCTCTCGCGCAGGGCCTTGCGGATGAGCGCGATGTAGTTGGTGGCACGGCAACCGCCGCCGGTCTGGCTGATAACCACGGCCGTCTTGGACAAATCGTACCGACCGCTCTCGATGGCCTCCATGATCTGGCCCGTCACCAGAATCGACGGATAGCAGATGTCGTTGTTCACATAGCGCAGGCCGGCCTCGACGGCGTCGTGGTCAGTCGAGGGCAGCAGCTCCAAGTTGTAGCCAGCACCACGGAACACCTCTTTGACCAGGTCAAAGTGGATTGGCGCCATCTGCGGGCACAGGATGGTATAGCCCTCGTCACGCATCTGCTCGGTAAAGGGCACCTTGGGCCACGCGGTCGAAGCACTCTCGCGCTGCGCCTCGAACGTGTACTTACGGCTCGCGAACGCGGGTGCATCCGTGGAAGGCGCCACCGGCGCGGCATCGCCCTGCTCGTAGGCCTCGCCCGCGGCCGTAGCCTCGGCCAAGCGCTCGGCCTCCTGGTCCTTGAGCGCTGCCATGAGCGAGCGAATACGGATACGCGCGGCGCCCAAGTTGGACACCTCGTCAATCTTGAGCACGGTGTAGATCTTACCGCTGGCCTCCAGGATCTCCTGCACCTGGTCGGTAGTCAGGGCATCGAGACCGCAGCCGAAAGAATTGAGCTGGATCAGGTCCAGGTCGTTGCGCATCGTCACAAAACGGGCGACGGCGTACAGACGGCTGTGGTACATCCACTGGTCGACGACGCGGATGGGGCGTTCGGGCTTTACCAGGTGCGCAAGCGAATCCTCGGTAAAGACCGCAAAGCCAAAGCTCGAGATAAGCTCGGGCAGGGCGTGGTTGATCTCGGGGTCGTTATGGTAGGGACGACCGGCGAGCACGATGCCGTGACCGCCGTGGTCCTCGACCCACTTAAGAGCCTCCTCGCCCATGGTCTGGATGTCCTCGTGGAAACGCACATCGGCCTCAAAGGCAGCGTTGACGGCGGCATCGACCTCGGAGCGCGTGATCTTGGGTCCACGCACGCGACCGCGACCGGCTTGCGCATCGGCCACGCGGTCGACGGCGAGCACCTGGTACAGACGGCGCTTGAGCTCGGTCTTATCGTGATAGGGCACAAACGGGTACAGGAACTCGATGTTTTGCTCGCGGATCTCGTCGATGTTGAGTGCCAACGCCGTGGGGTAGCTCATGACGATGGGGCAGTTATAGCAGTTGCCAGCCGTCGGATCCTCCTTGCGCTCCCAGCGCACGCACGGCATCCAAATGAAGTCGACATCGCGGTCGATAAGGTTCATCACGTGGCCGTGGCTCATCTTGGCCGGATAGCACACGCTCTCGGACGGCATGGACTCGATGCCCGCCTGGTAGGTCTTTTTGCTCGACTGGTCGGACAGCTGCACGCTAAAGCCCAGGCGTGTAAAGAACGCGTGCCAGAAGGGGTAGTTCTCGTACATGTTGAGTGCGCGCGGGATGCCGACGGTGCCGCGCGGGGCCTCGTCGGGGCTCAGCACCTCGCGGTTAAAGAGCAGCTCGTTTTTCTTTTTGAAGAGGTTGGGGGCCTCGGTCTTCTGCTTTTTGTGGCCGGCGCCCTTCTCGCAGCGGTTGCCGGTAATGAAGCGCCTGCCGCCGCCAAAGTCGTTGACGGTGAGCTGGCAGTTGTTGGAGCAACGGCCGCAGCGGACATGCTTTTGCGTCACGGTGAGGTGCGCGATGTCCTCGGCAGAAAGAATGGTCGAAGTGCCATCGGCGCCGGCGCGATCGCGGGCGAGCAGGGCAGCACCGTAGGCACCCATGCAGCCGGCGATGTCGGGGCGCACGGCGTGAACGCCGGTGAGCTGCTCAAACGCGCGCAGCGTGGCATCGGACATAAAGGTGCCGCCCTGAACGATTACCTGGCTGCCGATCTCCTTGGGATCGCGCAGCTTAATGACCTTGAACAGGGCATTCTTGATGACGGAATAGGACAGGCCGGCCGCGATGTCGCCCACCGTGGCGCCTTCTTTTTGCGCCTGCTTGACGCGCGAGTTCATAAAGACCGTGCAGCGACTGCCCAGGTCGACGGGGGCCTTGGCATGGATGGCGGCATCGGCGAACGCGCGCACGTCCATGTTCATAGAGACGGCGAAGCTCTCGATAAAGCTACCGCAACCCGACGAGCAGGCCTCGTTGAGCATGATGTGCTCGATAACGCCGTCCTTGACGCGCAGGCACTTCATGTCCTGGCCGCCAATGTCCAGGATGAACTCGACGCCGGGCAGGAACGCCTTGGCGCCGCGCAGGTGCGCAACGGTCTCGATCTCGCCGGAATCAGCCTTGAGGGCCTCGATGAGCAGCGCCTCGCCGTAGCCCGTGGTGGTCACGTGGCCGATGGTGCAGCCAGCGGGGATGTGGTTGTAGAAATCGGCCATGATGACCTTGGCCGTGCCCAGGATGTCGCCGTTGTTGTTGCCGTACCAGGTGTGCAGCAGCTGACCGTCCTCGCCCACGAGCGCGGCCTTCATGGTGGTGGAGCCGGCGTCGATGCCAATGAACACGCGGCCGGTGTAGCCGTCGAGCTTGCCCTTGGGAACGACCTCGGTGTCGTGGCGGGTCTTGAACTCGGCAAAGTCCTCGTCGGTGGCAAAGAGCGGATCCAGACGCTCGACCTCGGCACCCTGCGTGTCACCCAGGGCATCGATGGCCTCGATGAGCTGCGGGAACGTGCTGAGCTTGTTGGACTCGTGCGCCATGGCGGCGCCGCTCGCCACAAACAGGTGAGCGTTTTGGGGCACAATGCGGTGCTCCTCGTCCAGGTTGAGCGTGAGATAGAAGCGGTGGCGCAGCTCGGAGAGGTACTGCAGCGGGCCGCCCAGGAAGGCGACGTTGCCGCGGATGGGACGACCGCACGCCAGACCCGAGATGGTCTGGGTCACGACAGCCTGGAAGATGGAGGCCGCCACGTCCTCGGGGCGGGCGCCCTCGTTGAGCAGCGGCTGGACATCGGTCTTGGCAAAGACGCCGCAGCGGCTGGCGATGGGATAGATGGTGGTGGCGTTGGCCGCGAGTTCGTTAAGGCCGCTGGCATCGGTGTGCAGCAGGGTTGCCATCTGGTCGATGAACGCGCCCGTGCCGCCGGCGCAGGTGCCGTTCATGCGCTGCTCGATGCCGTTGTCAAAGTAGATGATCTTGGCGTCCTCGCCGCCCAGCTCGATGGCGACATCGGTGGCCGGGATAAGGGTCTCGACGGCACGCTTGCTGGCGATGACCTCCTGGACAAACTCCAGGTCGAGCCACTGGGACAGCAGTAGGCCGCCCGAGCCGGTAATGGCGCAGGTCATCTGGGCCGTCGGCAGCACCGTCGCGGCGCCCTCAAACAAGTCGCGGGCGCAGGCGCGGACGTCAGTGTGGTGGCGCTGGTACTTGGCGTAGACGATCTGGTTGTCGTCGTTGAGCACGGCGAGCTTGACGGTGGTGGAGCCCACGTCGATGCCCAGGTGCAGGTTGCCGTGGGCGTTGCCGGGGTTGAAGATCGCGCCTTCGGGGGCGTGGGCGGCGGCTACGGGCTCAGCGGAGGTGGCGGGCTCGCTAGTGACGGACGCCTCCCCCGCCGCGTTCTTGGCATCGGCGACAGCCTCGACAACTTTCTCGGCAGCCGCGGTCGCGGCCTTCTGCGCGGCGTCCACCGCGGTGGGCGCGGCCTCGCGTGCGGCGGCGATCATGCGGTCCTTGATGCCCTCGACGAGTTTACTCATCTGTCTCTCCTCTTAGTTGTTGGACTCGACGGTTGCGGCAGTGTCGACCGCATCCTCGAGCTGCAGATTCAATAGCTTCATGCCATATTCCGGCACGTTGATATCGATGGGTTGGCCATATAGATCGCCGGGACGCACAAAGGCGATTACCGTCATAATGCGCGCCATGGCTTCGGGCGATTCAGTGAGCCCACGCTCAAACCAGCGCTGAATCAGGCCGACCTCGGCACTCACGACGTAGGTGACGTAGTAGTCAAAGAATGTACCCAGCGCCAGGCCCAAAATGCCCGTCTGCGCACGCGGCACCACGGCCTCACGCGCGGTATCGATAATCTTTTTAATGAAAGCCTGGTCGCCACCCGGACCCAGCAGCGATCCGATCAAATCGCGGTTGGCCGCAAGGTAGCGCAGCAACTCAACCGAACCGGGCGCCGGCTCGAGCTCATCGATGTTGTGATAGAGGTCGGGCAGCTGAGCTGCGGTGATGAGCTCAATGCGCTCACGGATCTCGGCCAGCAAGCCGTCCTCGATTTGATTGATAAAGTCGGGAATATCGCGGTAGTGCGAATAGAACGTGCGGCGCGTAAGGCCAGCGCGCTCGGTGAGCGACGCGACATTAATGCGCGAAAGGTCGCCGCTTTCGGCAAGCTCGCTGGCAAGTGCCTGGCGAAGGGCACGCTGCGAGCGAAGGGACCGGCGATCGCATTTCTCGAGCTGGGACAAGCGTCCTCCTTGTTACTCAGCCTGTGCGCTATTGCACAGTGCGAGTATTATTGCACACCGTGTGCATCAACACGTAAAGGCAATATTTAGGATGTGACGAAGGGCAGTCCCTTTGTCACATCCAGCGACCGCCTAGGTTGTGCCGGTTGTGCCAGGCTTTTAGAGCGGCATTACCGATTGTCCAAAATGTCATTCATGGGTAGAATAGTGTCGACGGCAGCCCAAGTTCTGGAAAGCTGCGCAGCGCCGTTGTTTGCATTAGGGGGTCAACGCCTTAGCGGCGGCGACCCCTTCTGTTGCGCTTCGAACGCTGCTTGAGTGCCTCGGAAAGGCCGACAAGCGCCGTGAAGAACGAGACCAAATCGGTCGTGGGCATCACCTCCCATCAGATGGAGGGCGCTGCCCGACACATGGAGCTGCCGTCAACGATACCGATTCTATCAAAACTTAATTATATATACGAATATATGTTCGCATGCCAAAGGTGCAGGGTTCTCATGAAAAAGGGGCTATCCCTTTGTCACATTATTCGATGACGGTGCGGGAGTTTTGCTTGTGCATGGTGGCGAGCATGTGTTTGGGGACGGCGTGGACCATGCAGCTGCCGATGGTCGCGCTCGCGGCGGCCTTGGCGGCATCGCTTGCGTTTTTGGTCGCGTAGCTGTGGCGGAAGCGTTTGAGCATGGCAATGTCGTTGCCGCCGTCGCCGTAGACCGCGACCTCGTCCTCGGCAATGCCGTAGTAGCCCGCCAGCCAGGACACACTCTCGCCCTTGTTGCACGCCGCGTCCGTGATCTCAAACATCACCGGGTCAAACGGCGCGTTGACTACACGGTCCGAGCGCTCGGCCAAATATGCCTTAAGGTCGCGCTCCAGCTCGGGCGAGGTCACGCGGCAGTTGATCTTGCACACATCGTGGCGAAGGATGTCACCGATCGACTGGTCGAAATACTGTTCCTCGTGATAGCCGCCACGCGCGCGCATGCCGCGCATCACGATGCGCTTGATAGGGCTGTCCTTTTTAAAGCCCGCCTGATGCATCTCGAACGAACCGCTCGAGAACATGCCATCGGGTGTGGAGCAATCAAAGCAAATGTCCGGGAATGCCTTGAGCAGCTCCTCGGTAACCTGCGGATCGATGGTCCAGGTCTTGAGCACCTCGCCATGGCAGTCGCGCACGATGGACCCATTGGAGCAGCAGGCGTCAAGCGCCAGCCCCGTAAAGCCATGCTCGCCGATTGGCAACGTCGAGCGCCCGGTCGCGGGAACCACATGCAGGCCAGCCTCGGTCAGCTCGCGAATGGCGCGGCGGATGGTCCCGTCTGCCTCGTGCAGGGCGTTCAGCAGCGTTCCGTCTAAGTCACTCGCAAACATCTTGATCATGGGCACGCCTCTCCTTCGTCTGCACGATATTGTAGACGAAGGAGAGGCGTGCCCAAACAATGCCGTCCCGGCGCGGCGTACCACCGCCTCCACAAATTCACGGTGCCCCAGTGCGTTAAGACAATCGCCACAAGCGACTTTTCAGCCGATAAAACAGCACCGTCGTCAACGTCAACACCGCCAGCATGCCTGCGAATACAATCGCCGGTGTCCATCGATCATATGCAACCCCGTACGTCAATTGGCCGATAGGTGTTGCGCAGGAAAGGACCATGTAAACGACCGAAAGCACTTTTCCGCAGAGCTCAGTCGGCGCTGCCCGTTGAACAAACGCGATGATTTCAACCGACGCAATGGCTGCCCACACCATGACCCATGCCGAACCAACCGCAAACACGGTGAACACCCATACATCTGTGCCGAACAGTAGCGTGACAATAATCGGTACGACTCCTAAACAGATCATCGCAACATATTGACATATGCCCTTGAAGGAAAAACGATGCGGCCAAATACCGACCAAACCACTGCCGACAAGACCACCTAAGCCCATAGCCACCTCAATAATCCCAACAAAGGATGACTGCATTCCGAGATGCTTTGCAACAATAACGGGAGCACCAATCGTTAACCCAACTAACGCAAGGTTCAAAATAGCCGCAATCAAAAACACAACGAGCAATGATGAGTTTTGAGACAGGTACCGAATCAACTCCCGAAAATCGTTTCGGCGTGTCGTACGAGTCGCGCCGTCTCTCATCGTTTCAGATGAGGCATTTTGCTTGAGTGCGCCCCCGAACAGCAGGGCTGAAATCGTAAACGTCAACGCCGCGGTTTCGCATAGAGTATCGATACCAAAGCACCCATAGACTGCCGTCCCGACTACAGGCCCCAAGATATTGCTCATCATGATTATCTGCGAGACCAACGCAGTGGCACGCTCAACCTTTTCTTGGCCCGTCATGCACACCGCCTCAATTTGAAGCATCGGTTTCAGCAGCGATTGGATGCCATATTGGACGCAAAGCATTGCTGCCACGACAACCGCAAGAGGCAGCGAACGCTTCATGGGGATAAACAGCAGTGATGCAGCCATCAGAACAATGCCGAGTACCACAAGAACCCCGCGATGTCTTCCCCGATCCGCCAAAATCCCGCCAACCGGAGTCGCGAGCACGCCCGGTATGAACGCTATCGCCGCGACGGCGCCATATAACGTTGACGAGCCGCTGCAATCGAATAAGTAAAGCGGACACGCAAAGCACAGTGCTGACAACATTGAATACGCACACAGCTGTGCAACAAGAAGACCGAAAAGCCTGATAGATCGCACTGTTTTTTGCGCCAACGAGACACTACTCCTCCGCATTTCAGCCATAAGCCTATCCCCTATACATACCGTTAGTATGTATTTAATGACTTGAAAAGGGCAGCCGTGGCTACCCTTACAAATCAATTACATACCGTCAGTATCTATATTACCACCCGGCGCGGTCCCATACGTCCCAAATCTGCGCCGTTGTCTGAAGCACTTCTTCCCCCAAATCAAGTCCCACCGCGGCAGCCATCTGCGCCAAACATTGAGCGCGAGCGAGCATTCGCTCCTTGGGCTCGAGCGGACGGAACAGCGGCAACAGCCAAAGATTCGCCAACAACGATACCGCCTCCGCCGCTTCGCGTGGGCATGCACACGCAATGGAGCCGTCGGCGATGCCCTCCTCGATCACTGGCAGGAGATAGCCATCGGCCGACTCGTCAAACGAACCTTGGTACTGCATCGCCAGCAGCCGCGAGCTTTTTACCGGATCTGCCGCAGGATGCATGCGAGCCCATAGATCGATTTGCGGAACGACGGACTCGGGCGCATAAAGTCGTTTGAGCTTTTGGGCTCCCGTCATATTGCCAGCACCGAGTGTCGCGCGGCGGCGCTCAACAATCGGAGCCATTGCCCGATCAAATGCGGCGTTGAAAATCTCTTCTTTGCTCTTAAAGTGATGATAGATAGCACCCTTGGTCATGCCATCGAGGCGGTCGACGATATCTTGAATGCTCGTCCCCTCATAACCCTGTGCGCAGAATAGCTCCAGCGCCGCGTCGAGAATCTTCGCGACCGTCTCCTCGGGATATTTATTACGACCCATAATCCGTCCATCCGCAACGCAAGTCTTGTGCCTCATTGCAGCATTTTAACGTTGCGGATGACAGGTGGTCGATCCTACACCGCGGCGGGGCCGTGTTCGCCGGTACGGATGCGGATAACTTCCTCGACCGGCTCGACCCAAATCTTGCCGTCTCCAACGGCACCGGTGCGAGCGGCGTTGCAGATGATGTCGACAATTCCGTCGACATGCTCATCGGCGCAAATAAGGGTGAACTGCACCTTAGGGATCGTGTTGACAAGCAGCTCGTTGCCGCGCACGTATTCCTTCCAGCCATGCTGTGCGCCGCAGCCCTGCACTTGGTTGATAGTCATACCGCGAACATCAGCAGCAAACAGCGCGTCTTTAAGAACCTCAAGCTTTTCGGCACGAACGATCGCCGTAATCTTCTTCATAGTGAATTCCTCTCTTTATCAAATAAATGAATTGCCATTCAATGACGCGGGTTTCCCAGGTGCCGCAAACCAACCTCAGAAATCAAAAAGTTCAACTGACTGGTCTTAGCAGGTTTCCCAAGTGCCGCAGATTGCCGTGAAAGAGGAGCGAAGCGTACTTAAGTACGTGAGCGACGATTGAACGGCAAGGTGCGGTGCTTGGGGAAGCTGCTAATCGAGTCCGGAGAACGAAGGGTATGCGCTCTCGCCGTGCTGACTCGCATCCAGGCCCAGCGCCTCGTCGGCCTCGTCCACGCGCAGGCTGCCGTGGAACAGTGCCTTGACCACCGCGGCGATCACCAAATCGAGCACCAGCACAATAGCGACCGTCACCACAATGCCCAGGATCTGCGAGACCGGCAGCGACACATCGCCCGTGTAGAACAGGCCACCCTTACCGGTCCACGAAAGCTGCGGCACGCAGAACAGGCCCGTGAGCACGCCGCCCAAGATGCCGCCGATACCGTGGCAGCCAAACGCGTCGAGCGCGTCGTCGTAGCCGAACTTGGTCTTAAGATGGCTGATGGCCAGGTAGCAGACGGGAGAGACGATCAGGCCCATGACCAGCGCTGCCCACGGCTCGACAAAGCCCGCGCCCGGCGTGACCACCACGAGGCCCGCGACCAGACCGGTGCTAGCGCCCACCAGCGTGGGGCGACCGGTGTGCACGCGCTCGACGGCAAGCCACGAGACCATACCCGCCGCGCTGGCCGTCACGGTGTTGAGGATGGCGAGCGCCGCCACGGCGTCGGCCTTAAACTCGCTGCCGCCGTTAAAGCCAAACCAGCCAAACCAAAGCAGGCCGGCGCCCAGCGCCACAAACGGCACGTTATGCGGGCGATAGCTCACCATGCCAAAACCGCGACGACGGCCGAGTATCAAACAGAGGATCAGGCCCGTCAGACCGGACGAGATGTGCACCACGTCGCCGCCGGCAAAGTCGAGTGCGCCGATGATGTCGCCGATAAAGGAGCCATCGCCGCCCCAGACCATGTGGGCGAGCGGCGCATAGACCACGAGCAGCCAAATGCCCAGGAAGGCCGCCATGGCACCAAACTTAACGCGGCCGGCCAGGCTGCCCGTGACGATAGCGGCCGTGATCATGGCAAATGCCATCTGGAAGGCGATATTGATGATCTGAGGGTAGACAGCACCGTCCGCAGCATTGCTCTCGGCCGCCTGCAGCACCTGGTTGAGCACCGGCAGGCACAGCAGCTGGTCAAGGCCTCCAATAAACGGGCTGGAACCGTCGCCGCCGTAGGCCAGCGACCAGCCGGCAACAATCCACAGCACACCAACCAGGCCAATGGCGCCAAAGCACATAAGCATGGTGTTGATGACATTTTTGCGCCTGGACAGGCCGCCATAGAAAAACGCCAGACCCGGTGTCATTAAAAACACGAGCATGGTGCAGATGAGCATAAACGTTGTCGATCCCGTATCGTACATTCGCTCCCCCTTGATCGCATGAACGTTGTCGGCGCCCATAATGCGGCCGAGGGGCAACTGGTGTAGACCAGATACGGCGTTGTTAAACGCTGCGTTGTCGAATGGAAACGGTGCCGCAATCTTGGAAACGGCGCGGCAACGGACGCGAAACGAACGGGAAATACGCGAGCAAGGGAGCCGTGAGCGCGCCCATCCCGGCTAGCGCCGAAACAGCTCGTGGGCGCGGTCGCGGAGATTAGTTGCTCGAATGACACCTTCGTAGCGATTGATGCGCAGACGCGGGAAGGCATTGAAAAAGCGCAGGTCACGACGACTGAGTGACACGCTCGGTACCGGACGGCTCATGCGCTTACCGGCAAGGCGACGGCTGAGCGACGGACGCGGCATGCTCGGCGCGGCATCGGCCACGCGGCGGGCAGCGAGCGCCAGGCCGCGAGCGCCGTCCGCGATAAACGTCGGCATCGAAGCCTTCTCGCGCAGGGCATCGAGCGCGGCGTCACCCAGCTCGGCCAGCCACGCGTTAACGGCACGGCTGCGGATATGCGTCTGTGCCACCGAGTCGATCGCCGAATCGGGAATACGTTCGAGCATAGAGTCGGACGCATCGGCAAGCGACTCGTTGATGCGGTCGGCAAGGTCGGCGCGCACACACTCCAGCTGATCTGACAGGCGGCGCCAGCTCGCCAACGAGCACACTGCGTCAACCATCATCGCGACCGCGACGATAAAGGCGGACAGCCGCACAATCAGCACCGGCAAATGGCCAAGCAGCCCCAGCAATGCCGGCTCCACTAAACGGCAAATGCACAGCGCACCCAGGCCAAACGCGCAAGCCCAGTACAGGCAGATACGTCCATGCAGGTTAAACGGTAGGTGCGAGCAATCCCAAAAGCGCGCGCCTGTTGTTTTTTCCAATAGAAGGCCCACACCGTACTCGATTACGCTGCAGACAAGCGCCGCAGCGACAAACTGGCTCGAGGCATCCGGAATCCCGCGCAGCAAAAGCCAGCAGGCTATGCCGCCCACACCATAGATAGGACAACACGGCCCCAGCAAAAATCCGCTGTTAGCAAATCGTCCGTGATTGAGCATGGCGCAGACTGTCGACTCCCACGCCCAGCCGCAAAAACCGTAGAAGGCAAACGAGAGCACCAGCGCCGAGAGCGGACAGGCGGCAAGCGTCGCGCCGTCAAATGCCATGTCGATCGCGGTCCCCACCGTCTACCCTCTCCTCTTTTCGCTCGATTCGCCACTCACGTCATCGTCCGCCTCGTCCTTGCGCCGCAGACGACCGGCGACCGTCTCGCGCAGAGCGCACCATTTATCTGCCAGGCATACAATCCAAGCCTCACGACACGTCGGCGGCACTGGCACCAGCGGAAACATATGCCGCACGATAATATTCCGTTCGCGCGGCGTCAGCTCAAAATCTTCCTCCGCACGTGCCAGGGCAAAAAACGGGTGGCGAAAGCCATGCAGCCGATGGCTTGGGTCGGGATCGTGCCAGTCATAGAGAAAGTAATCGTGCAGCAGGGCCCCGCGCAACAACGAAGCACGGTCGACCGAAATGCCGGCACGGCCCAAGCGCTCGGCAAAGGACAGGCTCGCCCGCGCTACCGAAGTCACATGTGCATAGACCGTCACGTCGCCATGCTGGATAAACTCGTGCGTCAGGCCCAAGCGGCCCGCCTGGGCCAGCTGGCGGGCGGCATTGTCGACCTCGTGCGCGATTTTCTCGGCACGAACGGCATCGGACATGCTGCCTCCTTCCAGCGACTCACGGCGGCAAGCCACGGCCTGCGCACAATCGATAAAAACATCATGGAACATATCAGTATGGCATCGGACAAAACGTTTTGCCCCGCCAGTTGGCGAATTACCGCGCCGCCGTCACATATCAAACGCCAAAATGTGCGAGACTGTCTTGTGCAATTGTGCCGGCCGAGGGAGTGCCGGCGCACGATTCGCATGGAGTAACCCACAACGATGCTGCTTACGCAAACGACAACGCCCGAGGACGTCAAGGCTCTTAATCGCGCCGAGCTCCCGCAGCTCTGCGGCGAGATCCGCCAGGCAATCCTCGAAAGCTCCGCCGCCGTCGGCGGGCACGTTGCCCCCAACTTGGGCGTCGTTGAGCTTACGGTTGCGCTTCATCGCGTGTTTAACTCCCCCATCGACAAGATTGTCTTTGACGTTTCGCACCAGACCTACGCCCACAAGGCGCTGACGGGGCGCGCGTACACTTATATCGATCCGGAGCGTTATGGTGAGGCTTCTGGCTTTGCCAATCCCGACGAGTCCGAGCACGACCTGTTCGCCATGGGTCACACCTCGACCTCGGTGAGCTTGGGCTGCGGCCTTGCCCACGCGCGCGACCTGGCGGGCGATGCGTACAACGTCATTACCGTTATTGGCGACGGCTCGCTTTCGGGCGGCCTGGCGTTTGAGGGCTTTAACAATGCCGCCGAACTCGATAGCAACCTAATCATCATCGTCAATGACAACGACCAGTCCATCGCCGAGAACCACGGTGGCCTCTATCGCAATCTGGCCGAGCTGCGCGCCAGCAACGGCACCTGTGAGCGCAACGTTTTCCGCGCGATGGGGCTCGACTACCGCTACCTGGACGCCGGTAACGACGTGTTGGCCCTCGTCGACGCGTTGCAGGAACTGCGCAATATCGATCATCCCATCGTGCTGCACGTTTCCACCGCCAAGGGCAAGGGCTTTGAGCCAGCCCAGAGCGATCCCGAGCGCTGGCATCATGTGGGGCCCTTCGATATGGCAACCGGCCGCAAACTTTGCCCGGGCCATCCGAGCGAGCCTGCGCCGCGCACCTACGCCGACATTACGGGCGAGGCGCTCAGCGCCGCCATCGAGTGCGATCCGCAGGTCGTTGGCATCACGGCCGCCACGCCCTACATCATGGGCTTTACACCCGAGCTTCGCGCTGCCGCTGGCAAACAGTTCGTCGATGTGGGCATTGCCGAAGAGCATGCCGTAACCTTTGCCACCGCGCTTGCGCGCTCGGGCGCTAAGCCGGTCTTTGGCGTGTACGGTACGTTCCTGCAGCGCGCCTACGACGAACTGTGGCACGACCTGTGCCTCAACGACGCCCCCGCAACCATCCTAGTGTTTGGCGCGTCGATCTTTGGCACCACGTCCGAGACGCACCTTTCGTTCTTTGATATTTCCATGCTGGGCGGTCTTCCCAACATGCACTACTTGGCGCCGGCCTGCATGGAGGAATATCTGTCCATGCTGAACTGGTCGCTCGATCACCGCGAGCATCCCGTGGCGATCCGCGTACCGGGCATCGGCCTGGTAAGCCGTCCCGACCTTGCGCCCGCCGAAGACACCGACTACAGCGCCGTTCGCTACAACGTGGTGCGCCGGGGTCGCGACGTTGCCGTGCTCGCACTTGGCGATTTCTTTGAGCTGGGCGAGCGCGTGACAAACCGCTTGGCTGCCGAGTACGGCATCGAGGCCACGCTCGTCAACCCGCGCTATGCAACCGAGCTTGACCGCGAGTTCCTCGACAGTCTCGCCGCCGAGCATCGCGTTGTCGTCACCCTCGAGGACGGCATCTTGGACGGCGGCTGGGGCGAGCGCGTCGCGTGCTATCTGGCCTGCACGCCTGTGCGCACGCGCACCTTCGGCATCGCCAAAGGCTTCCCCGACCGCTACGACCCCAACGAACTGCTCGCGCAGAACGGCATGACGGTCGAGAACATGGCTGCCGAAGCCGTAAGGCTACTCAACGAGTAAGAAAACCTCCGCAAGGAAAGCACCCCTGCGGAGGTTTTTATTTTCGCAACGCGATTATCTCAATCTGCAACATCTAGGGTCCGAATTTCCGTCTAACTGTTACAGATCTAGATAAGACGTCGTAGTCCCAGACCTTTGTCTCAATCTGTAACAGATAGGGACCTTTTGACCGTCCAGATGTTACAGATTGAGACAAAACAGAGAGGCAGGCCGCCACAACTGCAAGAACCACCACAAAGGTGCCTGTCCCTTTTTGGTAGGTAGAATTACCCATAAGGTAAGTATGTTTCTGAGTTATTTCGTGTTGACCCGTCTGAACGCAATGGGGTATAACTCTACTCAACCGCTAGGGATTTTATTGAGAAAGGTGTTCTCCCATGAGCAAGAACCTCTCCCAGCAGGTCGTTCTCGACCGCCGCGGCTTCGTTGCCGCCACCTTCGCAACCGTCGCCGGCCTTGGTCTTGCCGGCTGCTCCGACACCAGTGCCGAGGCCGACAAGGGTTCCGCCGCCGGCTCCTCCAAGAGCTCCGAAGATACCGAGGCTTCCACCACGCTCGACGCCAAGGCGTTCGACAAGCTCGTCGACAACGGCCCCAAGGCCGATGACGACGCCATCGCCGCCAGCGCCTGGGCCACAGCCGTCAAGGACGCCGGCGTCTTTAAGATCGGTGGCGTTCAGACCTCTACGCTCTTCTCCCTCCTCAACGAGAAAGACGGTCAGACCCGCGGCTTCGACGCCGGTATCGCACAGCTCCTGTCCAACTACATTCTGGGCGAGAACAAGGTCGAGATCACCCAGGTGACCTCGGACACGCGCGAGTCCGTCCTGCAGAACGGCCAGGTCGACGCCGTCTTTGCCACCTACACCATCACTGACGAGCGCAAGAAGCTCGTCTCCTTTGCCGGTCCCTACTACTACACCCAGCAGGCTATCCTGGTGCTCGCCGATAACGACGACATCAAGAGCGTCGATGACCTGGCCGACAAGAACGTCGCCGTCCAGTCTGGCTCCAACGGCCCCGCCATCCTGGAGGAGTTCGCTCCCAAGGCCAGCCAGCAGGAGTTCAAGACCGACGAGGAGGCCCGTCAGGCACTCCAGCAGGGTCGCGTTGACGCCTATGTCATCGATAACAACATGCAGCAGAGCGCCCTGGTTCGCGAGCCCGGTAAGTACAAAATCGCCGGTAAGCCCTTTGGCAACAAGGAGCCTTACGGCATCGGCCTGCCGCTCGATTCCGACGGTGTCGCCTTCGTCAACGACTTCCTTAAGAAGATCGAGGACGATGGTACCTGGACCGAGCTGTGGCAGATCTGCATTGGCGACCGTACGGGCGACACCAATGTTCCCGAGCTGCCCGAGGTCGGCGCCTAGACAGCGAGCCTGGTAACGGCCGCTGCGAAACCATACGGAAACGCATGATGCGCTTTATTGCGGTAAACTGTTTCCTCACTGAGTTGTCGGGGCTTCCGTACACACGGGAGCCCCTTTCCTTACCGGCGGGAGGTCCGCATGAGTCTCTCCGAACTCTGGTCGCTCTATGGCCAGAACTATATCGACGCGCTGCTAGCAACCTGGGGCATGACGCTTGAGTCGTTTGTCATCGCCATGGTGCTGGCCGTCGCCGTCACCGTGATGCGCGTGTCGCCGCTCAAGCCGCTGCGCGTCTTTGGCGACCTGTATGTCCAGGTCTTCCGTAACATCCCCGGCATTGCGCTGCTCATCATCGTCGTCTATGCGCTGCCGCCGCTCAAGGTCGTCCTGCCCTACCGCACCTGCGTCATCGTCGCCACAGTGCTCTTGGGTTCTGCCTTTGGCTCCGAGAACTTTATGAGCGGCATCAACACCGTCGGTGTCGGCCAGGTGGAAGCCGCCCACTCGCTGGGCATGAGCTTCAGCCGTATCCTCGCCAAGATCGTGATTCCGCAGGCGCTGCGCTCGAGCGTGCTGCCCATGACCAACCTCTTTATCGCCGTCATGCTCACCACCGCGCTCGGCAGTCAGGTGCCGCTGAAACCGCAGGAGCTCACCGGCGTGGTGAGCTACATCAACACGCGCTCGCTCGGCGGCGTCGCCGCGTTCTTTATCTCGGCGCTCGGCTACCTGGGCACGGCCTTTGTGGTGAGCCACATTGGCAACTATATCGATAAGAAGGTGAGGATCCTCCGATGAGCAAGCACTCCACCTCCGCGCTCACCATGCGCGATGCGCTCTACGAGGCTCCCGGCCCCAAGATGCGCGCCAAGATTCGCGTCGGCACCGCCATCTCACTTGTTGCCGTGGCCGCGCTCATCGCTCTGGTACTGCAGCGCTTTTATGTGACCGGCCAGCTTTCGGTCCATTACTGGTACTTCTTTACGCACCTCACCACCTGGAAGTTCTTGCTTGCCGGCTTTGAGGGCACGGTAAAGGTCGCACTCACCGCCGGCGCCATCGCGCTGGTACTGGGTCTGGCCCTCATGCTCGGCCGCACCAGCGACATTAAGCCGCTGCAGCTGGTCTGCCGCGTGCTCACCGATTTCTTTCGCGGCGTGCCGAGCCTTCTGTTCATCTACTTCTTCTTTTTGGTGCTGCCTCAATACAAGATCGCGCTGCCGTCGTTTTGGATGCTCACACTTCCCGTCGCGCTCGCCGCAGCCGGCGTGCTTGCCGAGATCTTCCGCGCCGGCGTCAACGCCGTGCCGCGAGGCCAGGTCGAAGCCGCCCAGGCACTCGGTCTCTCCAAAACTAAAATCACCTTTAAAATCGTGCTGCCCCAGGCGATTCGCTTTATCATTCCGTCGTTGATTTCACAGCTTGTAGTCGTAGTCAAGGACACCACCGTTGCCTACGTGGTGAGCTACCCCGACCTCATGCAAAACGCCCGCGTGCTCATTACCAACTACGACGCCCTCGTGTCGGTCTACCTGGTTATCGCGATCATCTACATCCTCATCAACGTCGCGATCAACAAGGCCGCTGTCTATGTTTCGCACAAGACCGGCGCGACCATCATCCGCTAACGCTTTACCATTTCGAGTCATAAGGAGCCGAGCACCATGGCACAGAGCACCTCTTCCACCGGCAATCAGCCGCTGATCGAGCTCAGACACGTCGATAAGCACTATGGCGATCTACACGTCCTCAACGACATCAATCTCTCGGTCGACCGCGGCGAGGTCGTCGTTGTGATCGGCCCCTCGGGCTCGGGCAAGTCGACCATGTGCCGCACCATCAACCGCTTGGAAACCATCGACTCGGGCGAGATCCTCATCGAGGGCCAGCCCCTGCCGCAGGAAGGCAAGGATCTTGCCCGCATGCGCGCCGAGCTAGGCATGGTGTTTCAGCAGTTCAACCTGTTCGCACATATGACCGTACTGCAGAACGTCATGCTGGGACCGGTCGATGTGCTGGGTGTCTCCAAGGACGAGGCCCGCGAGCGCGCCATGGACCTGCTGAGCCGCGTGGACGTGGCCGAACAGGCCGATAAGGTGCCCGCACAGCTCTCGGGCGGCCAGCAGCAGCGCGTGGCCATCGCCCGTTCACTCGCCATGCAGCCCAAGGCCATGCTTTTTGACGAGCCCACGAGCGCCCTTGACCCCGAAATGATCAACGAGGTGCTCGAGGTCATGGTCCGTCTGGCCCAGCAGGGCATGACGATGATCGTCATCACGCACGAGATGAACTTCGCCCGCCGCGTGGCCGACCGCGTCGTGTTTATGGCCGACGGCCAGATCGTGGAGACCGGCACGCCCGACGAGTTCTTCGACCACCCCCAGACCAAGCGCGCCCAGGACTTCCTCAACTCCATCAAGGGTCACTAGCCAGACCGCCCACCCGCCCGCCATGCCCATCCAAACTCGAAAGTTACACCTATGATCGGAACTCGCACTTCATCGTCATTCACCCCGCACGTCGACGTCGCCCCCGCCGACCGCCCACTCATCCTCGTCGCGCCGCGCTGGGAAGAGGCGAAGCCGTTTTTGAGCGAGACGCTCTCCCCCAACGAGGAGATCGCCAGCGTCTTTGTCGATGCCATCCTTGCCGCCGGCGGCCTGCCGCTGCAGATGTCCATCACCGAGGACATTGAGGTCATCCGTCATTACGTCGATATCGCCGACGGCATCGCCATTCCCGGCGGCCCCGATGTCAATCCCAAACGTTGGGGCGATGATCGACCCTACGACCCCACCCTCTGCTGCGAGATCCGCGATAGCTTTGAGTTTAAGCTGGTCGGCGAGGTGCTCCGCGCCAAAAAGCCGCTCTTTACCACCTGCCGCGGCACGCAGCTGCTCAATGTCGCCACGGGCGGCACCCTGTGCATGGACGTACCGAGCCTGGGCGCTCGCGAGGGCCGCACGCAGTGGCGCCATACCCACGTGCTCAACGACCCCGTGCATCCCGTCGAGGTCGTGCCGGGCTCGCTGCTGGAGCGCGCGCTTGGCGGGCACAGGCTGATCCAGACCAACTCCGCACACCACTGCTGTGTCGATCATCTGGGTAAGAGCACGCGCTTGGTCGCCAAGGCAACCGACGGCGTTCCCGAGTGCATCGAGGTCGAAGGCCAGCCATTCTGCTTGGGCGTGCAATGGCATCCTGAGTACACGTGGAAGACGCTCGAGACCGACTTTAACCTGTGGAAGTCGTTTGTCGAGGCAGCGGCCAAGGTAAAGCAGGCACGCTAGTTCACGGACAGCACAACACAAAAGGGTGCCCCGCCGGCCACATGGTCCGACGGGGCACCCTTTTGTGTCTACATCAACGGACTTGGGGCAGCCAAGGCTCGCAAGCTCTTATTCAGCCGCTTCGCGCAGGGCCGACATCGTAGCCGCATATTGCTGCTGCAGCGCATGCATCCCCTCGCGAGCGCCGTCAACGGCATCGGCACCACGCAGTGCCTCGGTCACCACAACCGCCGGCTCGTACAGATTATCGAATCCCAGGTTCTGGCTCACGCCCTTGAGCGTGTGCGCTGCCATAAACGCTTCCTCGGCGTCTCCCGCCGCCATGGCAGCCTCCAACTTGTCCATGCTCTCGTCATCTAAAAACTTGAGGGCAAAGCGGGCAAGCATTTCCCCGCCCATCAGCCGAGCACACGCGTCATCATAATTAGCGCCGATCTTCTCATACGCCTCACGCATGGAAATCATGGATTAAAAACTCCTTTGGTCAAACTAAATCGTGGGAAACGCGACGACATCGGCGGGGCGTGCCAACGTCTCGGCAATTTGGTCTTGCACCTCGAGCAAACAGTCGAGCAGCAACGGGTTAAAGGTGCCGCACTTACCGTCCAGAATCATCTTGATCGCTTCCTCGTGCGGGATAGCGTCCTTGTACACGCGCACGCTCGTCAGGGCATCGTACACGTCGGCCACCGAAACCACCTGTGCGGCAATGGGAATTTCGTCGCCCTTAAGGCCATCGGGATAGCCCTTGCCGTCCCAGCGCTCGTGGTGCCAACGCGCAATCTGGTACGCATATTCCATAAGCGCATTGCCGGCGTGATGGCTACCCAGCTCACGCAGCATGTCGGCGCCGATCGTGGTATGCGTCTTCATAATCTCGAACTCCTCGGGCGTAAGGCGTCCGGGCTTGTTGAGAATCGCATCGTCAATCGACATCTTGCCGATATCGTGCAGCGCCGAAGCCAGGGCGATCGTGGAGCGTTCCTCATTGTCGAGGGAGATCGTGCCGCTACGCCGGACCAGACAGCCAAGCAGTAGCTCGGTCAGCTTCTCGATGTTCGTAACGTGCCTGCCGCTCTCGCCGTTGCGAAGCTCCATGACGCCGGCCATGATGTCGATGAGCATACGACTGTTCTTGACGCGCTCGTTGTACTGCTGGGACAGCAGGTTCGTCAGGCGGCGCTGTTTGGCGTATAGGCGGATGGTGTTGCTTACACGGCGGCGCACGACACGGGAGTCAAACGGGCGGTTGATATAGTCCGAGGCGCCCAGCTCGTACGCGCGCAGAACCATATCATCGGAATCTTCGCTCGATATCATGATGAAAGGCAGATTGTCGATACCCGATCGGCGCGACAGATCGGCCAGCACCTCAAAGCCGCTTATGCCCGGCATGACAATATCCAGCAGCACGAGCGACAACTCATCGCCATAGCGGTCGACCATGTCGAGCGCCGTACGACCGTTGTCGGCCTCGAGGATGCAATACTCGTCCTTGAGCATCTCGTTGAGAATGGCTCGGTTCATCTCGGAGTCATCGACAATAAGCACCAAAGGCTTTTCGCTTTGGAAGGCCTCGATGGAATCGGCATCGGTCACGACCGTACCGGCTTTTGCCTTAGCGCGGCTCAATAACTGGACAGCGCGGCCAACTCCCTCATCGACCGTCTCGCCATGAATGCGAACGCCACCAATACATGCCGTCAAGTTCACGTACTCATGGCCCGGAACAATCGTGGCATGAACGGCATCGGACACCTGATGCAGGCGACGGGTGAAGTCATCGGAGGGAATATTGGGCATGACGACCACAAACTTGTCGCAGCCATAGCGTACGAGCTCGTCAGTCGAACGAATTCCGCTGCGTATGGCTGTCGCCACAGCACCGAGCGCAAGGTCGCCGGCATGACGGCCACACGTATCGTTGAAGACCCTAAAATCATCAAGGTCGATCACCGCAACGCCGGCATTCATGCGGGCGCTACGGAGCTTTTCCTCGTAATATCGGCGATTGCGCACACTCGTCAGCACGTCGGTGTAGACGAGGTCCTCTTCTGCAGCCTCTTGCTCATCGATCGGACGCACCATCAGCAGGACGTGAGGCTCGCCCTCGACCTTCAGAGGGCGCAGGCGAGCGCGGTACTCGGTACCATCATTGAGCAGCTGCTCCGATACATCATCGGAACCTGCCAAGGCCTCAAGACTCGACTGACGCAGACAAGGGCAGCGATCGCCGGCGAGCAAGCAGTTAGGCTCGCTCTTAATCTGATCGGCCGACAACAAACGCACCACGGGGTAGGTCTTCGCGACGCGGGCGACCTCGGCGGCAGCCTCCTCGTCGGTTAGATTGACCTCGTGATTATTGAGCATATGGGGCCCTTCCTATCGTTACGCACGGCAACGGTGCATATCAATTGGTACAAGGGTAGCATCTAACAGCTGAAGGCAAACGCGCGATTATCGTTACATTTTTATGACCTGGCAAACGGCGGTAATGGAGCCGCGGGCGCGCGGTTATGGGCGCATTCGTTAACAATGACGAAACGCTAACAGCCCCTCTCCCCGCAGGTCATCGAGCGTGCTAACGCTCCAAGACATCGCGAACGGCGTTTGCCGCCGTAACGGGGCGATCGCGCAGACCGTTATGCGCGCCCGGGATCGTCACAAGGGGGCAATCGAGATATTCGGCAGCCGCTCGCGTGCCAGCCTCGCGGGGTGTATCGACCGAAAGCTCGCCCAAAAACACGGCCGACACCGCCTTTGACGCGCGGACGCGCTCCCAGTCGGGAGCATATGTCATATTTGTTCCGTATTCATTAGCCATAAAGCAACGACCATTGCGCAGGGCATGTTTGGCTTCCGCTTCGGTCGTCCCGGGAGCTTCGGGGTCCAAGTCGCCGAGGGCTCCCAAGAAAAGCCGGAGCGCCCTTGAAACCTTTCCAGCCGCAATCATATCGAGCAAAACCGGAGCTGCGCCCATGCCGACGCCTTCGGCCGACACAGCCGGCTCATGCAGAATCGCACGGGCGACGAGATGGGGTTCGGCGCGAAGAAGCTCCAGCGCCACCAACGTACCGGCGCTATGCGCAAGCACATTTGTCGGAGCGCCAACGTGTTCGATCACGGCTTGCAGGTCGGCGGCCTGAGCGGCAAGATCATAGCTGTCGTCTGCCGCATCGCTGCTGTCACCGCAGCCGCGGCGGTCGTAGGCAATTACGCGGTAGTTGCGGCTGAGCTCACAAGCGATACCGTCGAAAAATGTGCCGTCGACACAAGCGCCGTGCACGCACACCAAGGCAGGAGCATCAGGCGACACATCTGGGCCGGCATATTCGCGACAGGCAATCGTGGTGCCCGCATTCTCGACCGTAAAATTCATGTTGTGCCCCCATCATCAATGCTCATCCAGTCGCACGTCAGCGCGGTTGGATGGACCCACATTGCCTTACACCTTGTTAACAGATTAACTTTACCCGACCCGAGGCTTTTCATGGCGCGGCATAATGGGCGACGTGAAAAAACGAAACTTGTAAAGCAAGAGCCCGCACCTTGCTTTGGAGCCGATGCTATGCTTAGGCACAATTGTCTTGAGGAGCATATGCCTATGTCTACGTTTTTGAATGCCAGCCCCATCTTTGGGCCCGTTCGCAGCCGTCGCCTTGGTCTCTCGCTCGGCGTCAACATGATGCCGGCCAGCGGCAAAATCTGCACGTTCGACTGCATTTACTGCGAAAACGGCCTCAACGCCGAGCGCCCCTGCCATGAGCCGTACAACACAGCTGCCGTGGTACTCGACGCGCTCGAGGCAAAGCTGCGCGAGATGGCAGCCGAGGGCGAGCTCCCCGATGTGATCACCTTCGCAGGAAACGGCGAGCCCACCGCCGCACCGGAGTTTCCCCAGGCGATTGCCGGCGCCGTCGCGCTGCGCGATCAGCTGGCCCCAAACTCCAAAATCGCCGTGCTCTCCAACGGTACGCGCGCCGACCGCCCCGAGGTGCACGATGCGCTCATGATGGTCGACGACAACATCCTCAAGCTCGATACGGTCGATCCGGCATTTATCCAGCTGCTCGACCAGCCTGTTGGCCCCTACGACGTCGAGCACCAGATTGAGACGTTCGCAAGCTTTGACGGTCACGTTATTATCCAGACGATCTTTTTGACCGGTGAGTATCTGGGCAAGCCCATCGACAACACCGGCGAGGAGTACGTTGCCCCCTGGCTCGCGGCGCTTGAGCGCATTCGCCCACAAGAAGCAACCATCTACACGGTAGCGCGCGAGACACCGGTCGCCGGCCTTGCTAAAGCGGCGCCCGAGGTGCTCGACACGATTGCCGCACGCGTGCGCACCCTCGGCATCCCCTGCCAGGTGAGCTACTAACAAAACCACGCAGCAGCTAGTGCCCGCCATCCCGCCCCATCAGTTGCGGTGATATAGTTCCTATTTATGCTGTTAAACCGCTTAAATCGGAACTATATCACCGCAACTTTTATGGACGCGTGGGTGGGCTATACTAGCTGCGAATGAAAGGAAGTTAACCATGTATGACAAAGGACCCGTGCCTGGCCGCAACGATGCCTGCTGGTGCGGCAGCGGCAAAAAATATAAGAAATGTCACAGCGCCTTTGACGAGCGCCTCGAGCGCCTGTGGGAGGAGGGCTGGGAGGTTCTGCCCCGCACGCTCTACAAGACGCCCGCCGATATCGAGGGCATCAAGCGCTCGGCCGCCATCAACGTGGGCGCGCTCGATTACGTGGGTGAGCACATCGCCGCGGGCATGACCACCAACCAGATCGACCAGATGATCTACAACTACACCGTCGAACATGGCGGCACGCCGGCCGACCTCCACTACGAGGGCTATCCCAAGAGCGTGTGTACCTCGATCAACGACGTCGTCTGCCACGGCATCCCCTGCGACACGGATGTGCTGCACGAGGGCGACATCATCAACGTCGACTGCTCCACGATCCTAGACGGCTACTTTAGCGATTCGAGCCGCATGTTCTGCATCGGCGAGGTTTCGTCCGAGCGCCGGCGCCTGGTCGACGTCACCCGCGCCAGCGTGGAGGCGGGTCTGGCAGCCGTCAAGCCATGGCTGCCACTGTCCGTGATGGCCGAGGCCGTGCAAAAGACGGTCGAGGATGCCGGCTTTAGCGTGGTGCGCGAGTACGGCGGACACGGCATCGGTAAGGAGTTCCACGAGGACCCGTTTGTGGGCTTTACCACCGAGGCACCCGATGTGGACACCATTATGGCTCCGGGCATGGTCTTTACCATCGAGCCCATGGTCAACGCTGGAGCGCCCGACATCAAGATCAGCAAGGGCGATGGCTGGTGCGTGCGCACCAAGGACGGTAGCGATTCGGCTCAGTGCGAGGTACAGCTCGTTGTGACCGAGGACGGTTACGAGCTGCTGAGCTGGTAGCCGTAGATGCGCCGGATGCTGACGGGCACGCTCGTCTTGCATCCGGCGTTTTTATTTGAACGTTTTGCCTGATAAAACCTGCCAAAAATAAACCTGTCCCTTTTTGGCAGGTCGAGCGGAGAGGACTGCTTGTGAACATCCTGGTTTTGTTGCCCGTCAACGACCGCCATCGCGCAATTCTTGAGTCGAGCGCTCCGGGCGAGGACTTTATCTACACGAGCTCCGACGCCGCCACGCGCGAGCAGGTCGCCGATGCCGACGTAATCCTGGGCAACATCGACCCTGACATGCTCACGACATGCGAACATCTCCAGCTGTTGCAATTGCAGACCGCCGGCTATGACGATTACCTTGCCGCCGGGACCGTGCCGGCCGACGCCAAACTGTCTTGCTCGGTGGGCGCCTACGGCCAGGCCGTAAGCGAGCACATGTTTGCCATGGTGCTGTCTATGATGAAACGCCTGCCCGGCTACCAGGACCTGCAGCGCGAGCATCGCTGGGAGGACTTGGGCGCGGTCACCTCGCTCAAAAACGCCAACGTGCTGGTGCTGGGCGCGGGCGATATCGGCGGCCACTTTGCCACGCTCTGCCGCAGCATGGGTGCGCACGTCCGCGGCATCAAGCGCCATCCGCTCGTCTACCCCATTGTGTTTGAGGACATGGACGGCATGGACGCCCTGCCCGAGCGCCTGGCCGAGGCTGACATCGTCGCATCCTTTATGCCCAGCACGCCCGAGACCCGCGGCCTGGCGAACGCCGAGTTCTTCGCCGCAATGAAGCCGGGCGCCTTCTTTGCCAATGGTGGCCGCGGTGACCTTGTTGTTGCCGACGATCTGGTTGCAGCTCTGGAGTCGGGGCGTCTTGCCGGCGCCGCGGTCGACGTCACCGACCCCGAGCCGCTGCCTGCGACAAGCCCCCTGTGGGATGCGCCCAACATGCTCATCACACCGCACGTCTCGGGCTGGTTCCACCTGGCAGCCACGCTCAACAACGTGGTCGACATCGCCGCGGAGAATCTGCGTCACCTGCAGGCGGGCGAGACGCTTCGCTGCTGGATCGAGCATTAGGGTTCCGCCGTTCTAACGAACGGCGGACCGGCCGACGCTGCGCGCCGCCCAGAGCGACAATTTGTCATTCAAAAGGCGAGGCATGACCAGAAGGTCAATGCCTCGCCTTTTTCATGCCAACTTGTTCGCTCTGGGCGTCGCTCGCTGACGTTTGCTCAACCCGCGGTGTGTTAACAATTCTGTCCAGCTGTTGGCATTGCGGCATTTGTCCAGATAAAACCTGCCAAAATGAACCTGTCCCTTTTTGGTAGGTTTGGCGCAATGGAGTCAGGTTGGCTTGCGCTATACCGGTAGTTCTGTCTGCGACACTCTCGCCAAAGTGATATCAAACATACATCTAGCGTTTTCGACACTTCGCTTATTAGAGCCAGTCCGTCTCCTCGTCATAGCGGTCCGAATAGGCGTTACGCTTGAGTTCTTCAGCACTCGTTGGTCGCGCCTTGGACACGTCGACCCCTGACTCATGGCAAGCGGCGACGAACAGCTGTAAACCCCGATCAATAAGCTGAGCCCCACGCTCGGCCTTCATTTCTTCGGCTCGCATTTACAGCCCCACGCTTTCGGCTCCGTTGATGGTTAGGTTGCGCTCGTAGAAGGCCGTGAGGGCGCGGATGGCATACATCACGTCGCGCACGCCGCCGGTCTCGTAGCTCGAGTGCATGGCAAGCTGCGGCAGGCCCACGTCCACGGCATGCATGCTCGCCTGCATATTGGACAGATTGCCAAGCGTAGAGCCGCCGGCCATGTCGCTCTTGTTGGCAAAGGCCTGCGTGGGCACGTCGGCATCATCGCAGATGGCCTGGAACACTGCGCGGCTAAAGGCATCGGTGCAATAGTGCTGGTTGGCCGCCTCCTTGATGACGATGCCGCCGTTAAGCACCACTTGGTTGCGAGCATCGCACTTCTCGGCGTGGTTGGGGTGCACGGCATGCGCGTTGTCGCAGCTCACAAGCATCGAGGCGGCAAGTGCGCGATGGTACGACTCGTCGTCAAAGCCCAACGATCCGTTGATGCGGCGTAGCGCGTCGGCCAAGAACGTCGACATAGCGCCCTGCTTGGTCTCGGAGCCAACCTCCTCGTTATCAAAGCAGCAGAAGACCGAGACGTCATGCGCGTTCTCGGCGCCTAAAAATGCCTGTAGCGAGGTATAGGCGCAGGCCAGGTCGTCAAGCTTGGGCGTCGAGATAAACTCGTCGGCCCAGCCCCAAATGCGCGCATCCTGACGATTGACCAGGAACAGATCGCGGCCCAGAATCTGCTCGGGCTCAACGTCCAGCTCTTCGGCGATCAGGACATCGAAGTCGCCCTGCTTAAGATCACCGGCGCTGATGAGCGGGCACAGATCGACGGCGCGATTGGGAGCAAAGCCCTCGTTAACGCCGCGGTTCATATGGATAGCAAGACTCGGAATGATAGCGACCTCGCGCTCGGTGGCAAGCAGGCGGCTCTCAATACGGTCGCCCTCCCGCACCAGCACGCGGCCCGCGAGCGCCAGCGGGCGATCGAACCAGGTGTAGTCGATCATGCCGCCGTAGGCCTCGGTGTTCAAGCGCAGCGTCTCGCCCGCGCCGTCAAACTCAGGCACGGCCTTGACCTTAAACGTCGGCGAATCGCTGTGCGACGCCGTGAGCTGAAAATGATAGTCACCGGCAACGCCGTCCTCGCCCCACGTCGCGGCCAGGTCCTCGCCCACCTTAAAGGCAACAACGCTCGAGGTGTTGCGCTGCGTGTAATAACGCCCGCCCGGCTCGATATCCCATGCCGCGTTCTCGGGCAGGTAGGTAAAGCCCGCCTCGTCGAGCTCGGCCATAATGGTCGCCGCCGTATGGAACATGCTGGGGCACGCCTCGATAAAGTCGATGAGGTCGTTGGCGGCCTCGATATCGTCGGCCGTCACATGCGCGCGCTCGGGCGTTTCCTGATCCGTCATGCTCTCCCCTTTCGCTGGGTTGATGGTCCCCTCCAGCATACCCCGCAACGCCAGCGCCGCGCTCTTCATTCCGTGCTTAATTCCGCGCCGCTCACCAAGTTGAGCCATCATGCCCGCGCTCCTTTTGCGACAATTGCGCTAACAGGACGAGAGGAGCCGTCATGAAGCCACGTAACATTGCCATCGCCTGCGGTGTCGCGGGTGTCGCCGTCGGCCTTGCCGCCGCCGCCGGCATCGTTTACCGCAAGCAAATCAAGTCCGCCGCGTCGCTCAAACGCTTGACCAGCTACGCGGATGGCTATGACCTGTACGCAATCGACATCGCCTACGACTACGATCTTGATCGCATCATCGCCGCTGGCGTGCGCGACGACCAGGCCTACATCGATGCCGTGGTGGCGCAGGTGCTGCCCGGTGTGCCGGTACATGTCCGGGCGCCCCAGTTTGCCTGCAGCGCTTTTGTCGCCGTAGATGCCGAAGGCCGCGTGCGCACCGGTCGCAATTACGACTTTAAGGACGACACCTCGGCGCTGCTGGTGCGCAATCACCCACGCGACGGCTATGCCTCCATCGGGTTTGCTGCCCTTAACAACCTGGGTGATAACACTCCGCTTGACCCCGTCGCCGGACGCGCCGCCGCACTCATGGGCCCGTTTGCCCAGCTCGACGGTGTTAACGAATGCGGCGTGTCCATTGCCGTACTCACCCTGGATTCCAAGCCCTGTGACCAGGACACGCAACGCCCCGTCATCAATACCTCGCTCGCCATCCGTCTGGTGCTCGACCGTGCCGCCACCACGCAAAAAGCTGTCGACCTGCTTTCCGCCTACGACATGCACGCCATGGCAGGACGCGATTACCACTTCTTTATCAACGACGCCGCCGGTGACGCGCGCGTAGTAGAGTGGGATCCGCGCGATCCGGACCGTGCTTTCAAAGCGACTCCTGTACGCCAGGTTACGAACTTCTACGCCTGCTATGGCGACGAAGTGCTGCCCAACCAAAAGAATGACGAGCTGGGCCATGGTAAAGAGCGCGCCGTCGCAATCGCCGATGTCCTTGACGCCCACGCCGGTGCCCAGGACGAGGCAGTCGCTTGGAAGGCCCTTCGCGCCGCAGCCCAAGAGCCCAATCCGGAAGACATCACCAGCAATACGCAATGGTCGGTCGTCTTTGACAATACCGAACCCGCCGCCGCTATTACGCTGCGCCGCCACTGGGGCAACGTCGATGCCTTCGCACTGTAAGGAGCCAGGCCCGTCGACCTTACGTTCCCTGACGTTGCTTACATTTCCATACGCTTGAGCTAACACGTTTTACCCCCGTATCAACAGTGTGCGGGGGTAAACTTATGCGCATGTTATAACTTGCCCGGAAGGATTCATCATGCTCAGGATCGGTCTTCTTACCAGTGGCGGCGACTGTCAGGCACTCAACGCCACCATGCGCGGCATCGTCAAAACGCTTATGACCAATAGCGAAGAACCTATCGAGATCTATGGTTTTGAGGACGGCTACCAGGGCCTTATCTACAGCAGGTTCCGCGTCATGACACCCGCCGATTTTAGCGGTATCCTCACCCGCGGCGGCACCATCCTGGGCACGAGCCGTACGCCGTTCAAGCGCCTAGACATTCCCGAGGCCGACGGCGTCGAAAAGGTGCCGGCGATGGTCCACACCTATCATAAGCTGCAGCTCGACTGCCTGTTTATGCTGGGCGGCAACGGTTCCACCAAGACCGCCAACCGCCTGCGCGAAGAGGGTCTCAACGTTATCGCCCTGCCCAAGACCATCGATAACGACACCTGGGGCACCGAGCTGACGTTTGGCTTTACGAGCGCCATCGACGTCGCCACCAAGTGCATCGACGACATCCACACTACCGCCTCGAGTCACGGCCGCGTGTTTGTCATCGAGATCATGGGCCACAAGGTTGGCTGGATTCCGCTGTACGCCGGCGTCGCGGGCGGCGCGGACGTCATCCTGATCCCCGAGATCCCCTACGACATGGATAACGTCATCAAGACCATCGAGCATCGCATGGAGACCGGCAGTCGCTTTACCATCGTGGCCGTCGCCGAGGGCGCCATCTCCAAGGAGGACGCGGCGCTGTCCAAGAAGGAGTACAAGAAGAAGCTTGCCGAGCGCACAAGCCCGTCGATCGTCTACGACATCGCCAAGGAGATTGAGGCCAAGACCGGTCGCGAGACCCGCGTCGCCATCCCCGGCCACACGCAGCGCGGTGGCCAGCCCGACGCCCAGGACCGCATCTTTGCGACCCAGTGCGGCGTCGAGGCGGCACTGGGGTGCCTACGCGGCGAGTTTGGCTACATGATTGCCCTGCGTGACGGCAAGATGTGCCACATGCCACTCGAGAAGGTCGCCGGCAAGCTCAAGTACGTCGATCCCCAGAGCGATCTGGTGCGCGAGGCCAAGGCGTTGGGCATCAGCTTCGGCGACGAATAACCTCGGCTGAAATCCATCCCATCGGGCCCTCCGACCCCGCCCGACGTATTTCGATTAGGCTCCTCCCTTGACTCCGTCAAAGGTCGCCAATCGAAATCGTCGGGCGGGGTCGGAGGGCCCTGCGTTTACATACTCGCCGAGGCTATTCGTCTTCTTGCTGCAAGTGCCCGGGGTAGGATGCGGCGTGCATTTTTGGGAGTATTCAGCAGCCGAGGGTGCCTGCATACTGGATTTTGGGCGAGAGACAGGCGCCGCGGACCGCATTCTGCAAAAAATGACCAGCTCTTGAGGCACTGGGAGTTCAGAATCAAGGCATTCGACGCGGTTTTGCACGCCCGTTCCCGCACCCGCGGGCTCCGGGATGCTGAAAACTCAGGAATTTGCACGCCGCCCCCTGGGGTACCCGTGGGCAAAAAGCAACCGTCCCGCCGAAATATGCATTTTGCGGTGCGGTTTATGCAGTACAGCGGCTGTGGATGCGCATGTCGCTCAGCGTTCTTGCCGACCGATGCAACGTCGTGCGTAGCCCTTAATGTCTTCGGTGAAACCGTCAAGGTCGCCGAGCGTGATCACGTTATCGGAAAGCAAGTTGGCAATCTCATAATGCATGGTGCTGCGGCGAATATCGTTTGCTAGCACTCCCGAGGACAGCTTGTCCCTATTGATGCGCTCTTCTAGCGCCCAAAAACTACTAGACGCTTCGCTGTCGCCGTTTAGCATCTTGATGTATTGGCCGATGAGCATTTCCATATAGCTTTCTTGCCATTTTGGGAGCAGCTCCTTAAACAGCTTCCAGTCGCTTTCAGTTACCTCGCCCATATTGCCTCCATTCGCCATACAGACTTAGCCATTCGATTTTTATTCTATTTGGTATTTTCGCTCGCAGCCGTGGATGAGGGGACCATCGGTCTTCGAGTTCGAGCTTGAATGAACCGTTTGCTACAAAATGCGCCTTATTACTACGATGATTCGAATGCCTTCGACCGTGCCGAAAAGGGTGAAAGTAAAACCGCAGGTAGAAAGCTTGCCGATTTTTGAAAAAGATGAGTGTGGTCGGCCTCATCGAGTTCATCGTAGTAAATCGGCCTTTTTCTTGGCATGCAGTGAGTTAAATACCAGTTCCCATGCTGGAATTGCCCGCCCCATTCGTGAGTTGCGGTGAAATAGGGACTGTTAGACGCTCCAAGGTCCTCAACAGTCCGTATTTCACCGCAACTTGGAAGGGGCGAGCGGCGTTGGCCAAGCATTGCTGACGGGTTGGAGCGGCTTAGGCTTGTTTGCGGCGTTTCCATTGCTTTCGGCACCAGCGCATGAGTGCTTTTACAACTGGGATGGTGATGAGGATGACCCATGCGGGATGGGACTGCGCCAAGCAAAGCCACATATAGAGGAACCAGGCAATGGCGGCTGTTGGATAGACGCTACCGATTAGCTTAGATAGATGACGTCGGTCGATGAAGTCGCCCATCGCATAGTAGACGGGAATCAAAAAGACCAGAAAGAGCCCCATGCCCCACGTGCCGCAGATGATGCCGAGCGCGAGATAGGCGAGGACGACAAGTGCAGGAAAGGGAAACTTGTTCCATGCGCGACCGAGCTTGGTATGGAAATGCTTGCCATGATGGTCGAGCTTGTCGTGTGCCTCTTTCCAGCTCGAAAAGGTCTCGCCGTCGATGGTAACGGTGCCGTCGGCATTGGTATGTACGCTGTGTCCATCGTCCTCTAGCGTATCGATATGCAATCCGCCCGGCCCGACATGGACCTCTTCACCCTTGCGCTCGTTAGCCACATGGATACCATTCCAGCCAACATGGACCTCTTCGCCTTTGTTGGGATCAATAACATGGATACCGCGTGCGAGAGAAATGTCGACAAGCGGCTTGCCGTCAGAATCCACGTGCTCGGTAGAAGACTCGGCGCCTTCAGACTCGCCTGAATTATTGGCGTCAACGTCATCGTCGGCCGAGGTGTCGACATCGCTAGCCGCTTCCCCATATAGCAACTCATCCAGTGACACGCCATACAGCGCGGCGAGCGCAATAAGGTTATCGGTATCGGGTGAGGATTCGCTGCGTTCCCATTTGCTGACAGCCTGGCGACTTACGCCAAGCTGAGCAGCAAGCGCCTCTTGGGAAAGACCGGCAGCTTTGCGGCGATCGACGAGGCGCTGTGCCATCGCAAGATCCATGACAGTTCCTTTCATGTGGCGACCGTAATCGAATGAGCCGAGTATGCCGAGAACAACCGGTAGCGACCACCATTTCTAGTTAGAATCTGCCCCAACCCTACCGCAACTACGAGTAGCAACCCCTAATGGCCTGCCATTTCATGACAAATGTCAGTACGCACAACAGCCAAGAACCCTCTCAATATGTTGCGGTGGAATAGTTCCTGTTTGGCATAGCAGAGCCATAAAACAGGAACTATTCCACCGCAACTTACTATTAGGCCACGCACTCGCAGAGTAGCTACGGGTGCCTGGGGTAGGATGCGGCGTGCATTTTTTGGAGTATTCAGCAGCCGAGGGCACCTGCATACTGGATTTTGGGCGAAAGGCAGGCGCCATGGGCCGCATCCTGTAAAAAACGAGCGGCTCTTGAGGCGTTGGGGGCTCAGAATCAGGACTTTAAGCGCTGTTTTGTGCGCCCGCTCCCGCACACGCGGGCTCCGGGATGCTGAATACTCCGGAATTTGCACGCCGCCCCCTGGGGTACCCGCGGGCAAAAAGCAACCGCCCCGCCGAAATATGCAATCGGCTGGGCGGTTTATGCAAAAATGCGGTTGTGGTACATTACAGCTCGCTACAGCTTGAATCCCAGGCAGGTTACTCGGCGCTTTTGAGGGCGCCGACCATGTCGATCTTGTTGAGGGTACGATTGGTGGCTAGGTTGACGATAAACGTAAAGCCAAAGGAAAGCACCACGGCGAGCACGTAGCTTAGCGGCTCGACTTCGACGTCAAAGTACAGCGACGGCATCTGCAAAATGTACGTAAAACTCTCGGCCAGCAAGCCGCCCAGTGGCACGCCCAGCGCGGCGCCAATTGCCGTGAGGATCAACGTCTCCTTGTTGACGTAATGGTGCACCTCGCCACGGCGGAAGCCCAGCACCTTGATGGTCGCCAGCTCGCGTTCGCGCTCGGAGATATTCGTGTTGGACAGCGTAAACACCACCACAAACGACAGGCACGCCGCCATAAAGGTCACGAGCACCACGACGGAATTGATAATCGCAAAGTTCGCCTCATAGTTCTCCCAATGCTCGGCCGTGCTCGAGATGGTGAGCCAACCGTCGCTCTTAAGCTTCTTGCTAAACGCGATCTGGTCGGCCGACGAGCCCTTAAGCAGCACAAAGATACCGTTGAGGCGTGCGCTTCGACCGAACACGCGCTCATAGGTGCCCTGCGTCATGTAAAGCGTGTTGCCCAGATAGTTGAGCGAGATGTCGCTAACCTTGACCTTAGCAACATTGAGCGACGAATCCTGGACGTGCGCCGTATCGCCCGGCTGAATCCCCAGTACCAGCTGTGAACTCTTGCTCAGATACACGTCTCCGTCACGCAAAGACAGCGGCTCTTTGGACTCATCCTCAAGGCGAACGTAGTCGTCCAGATCGTTCGTGCGGTCATCGGGCACCACGATCAGCTGCACGGTCTCGCTCTTGCCGCCAAACGTAAAGGTAACGTTGTCAGTCATGATCGGCAGCGTCGAAGTAACGGTCACACCGGAATCCCTGGCTGCGCTTCGCTCGTCGAGCGCCGCGCACGTCTGCGAAAAATCGTCGGGATTGGCGACCGCCAGCAAGTCATAGCGCGTGATATGCCCATACTGCTTGGGCGAAAGCGCGACCGACGTGTCGCGAATACCCATACCGCAGATCACAAGCGCGGTGCAACCCGCAATGCCAAAGATGGTCATAAAGGCGCGCTTTTTATAGCGGAATAGGTTGCGTGCAGTGACCTTGTTCAAAAAGCCCATGCGGCGCCAAATAAAGCCGATGCGCTCAAGCAAGATGCGCGAGCCGGCACGCGGAGCCTTGGGACGCATGAGCGAGGCCGGGGTCTCGGCCATCTCGTGGCGGCAGGCGATAATCGTGGCGCCCACCACGCCCACGGCAAACAGCGCCACCGACACAATCGACGACACGATGTCGTACGAAAGCAGCATCTGGGGCAGCGAGTACATGTCGTCGAACACCGTAAACAGGAACAGCGGCAGGCCCACAAATCCGATGATATTGCCGAGCACGCCGCCGATCAGACAAGCCCACAGCGCATAGTCCACGTATTTGGACAGGATACGTCCGCGCGAATAACCGAGCGCCTTATACAGGCCGATGAGCGTGCGCTCCTCCTCGACCATGCGCGTGGCGGTGGTAAGGCTGATGAGCACGGCGACGATAAAGAAGATGAACGGGAACACCGTGGCGATGGCCTCAATTGACGAGCTATCGCTCTCCACGCTCGAGTAGCTTGCGATATTGCCGCGGTCCTGGATGTACCAGGTGCATTCACCAAGGTCAGAGAGCTCGGCGCGGGCATCGGCAAACTGCTGGTCGGCGGCGGCACGGCGCTGGTCCAGGTCGGCTTGCGCCTGCGCACGCTCGTCGCTGCCCTCGGCCATGCGATTGATGTTGTCCTGCTCAATCCCAAAGAGCATATTCGCCTGGCGCTCGGCCGCATCCAAGCTTGCCGGCGTGTCGACCGTCAGTTCCTGAGTGCGCGCTTTCTCACGCTCCTCGCGGATCTTCTCGATATTGCCCTTGACCTCATTGATCTTTGCCGCGTAGGAATCCGAATAGGAGTTGAGGCTCTTGGCTCCCTCGACGATCACGTGGACCGCGGAGTAGGAAGAAGATGTCGCGGCGTCCTCGCTCACATAGAACTTATAGTCCGCCGCCGAAGCAGCGCGAAAGGCGTTGACTGTCGAGTCAGAACTTACATCAGTGGGGTCGAGGACCTCAGCCGTAATGGTGTAATCGCCCGCGGCAAACTGGTCCTTGGCGCTTTGATTGGACGAGCTCGCGTCATTGGCGGCAAAACTCACCGTATCGCCGATTTTCTTGCCCGATGCCTTCAGGAACTTCGAAGTCACCGCGACTTCATCGGCGCTCTCGGGCAAATCGCCGTTCACGAGCACCGGCTGATCGATGTTCTCCTTGGAGAGACTCTGCACGACCACGCGCTCTCGCGTTGTACCCACGGCGGTGTAGGCGGTCTCGGTGTAGATGCCCTCGGCCGTCTCGACACCATCGACCTCTTGGATGGCGGCGAGATCATCGTCGGTCAGGCCATAGGTCGACTGGACGTTGATATCGTAGACATTCTGCTGGTCGAAGTAGGCATCAACCGAATCACACAGGTCCTCGCAACCCGCCTTAAGGCCGCACATCACGCTCACGCCAAGCGCGGTGATGACCACGATTGACAAAAAGCGCTTAAGACTGCCTCGGATTGTGCGGTAGATGCCACGGCGAAAAACCGTCGGCACCATATCGTTTGAGCTTTGGGCAGTGCGGTAGGTCGTAAAATCCTGCTCGCGCTCCGTGTTCTGCGCGTCGCGGCGTAGGCTGTTTTGGCGGTCTTGGTCCATGGGCGCTACCACTCGATCGTCTCGATAGGCACGGGATTTTGCTGGACCGTCTCGCTCTCCACGCGACCGTTCTTAAAGCGGATCAGGCGATCGGCCATGGGCGCCAGCGCGGAGTTGTGGGTGATGATGATGACCGTAATGCCCTGCTTGCGGCAAGTGTCCTGCAGCAGCTGCAAGATCTGCTTGCCGGTTTTATAGTCGAGCGCGCCCGTGGGCTCGTCGCACAGGAGCAGCTTGGGGTTCTTTGCCAGTGCACGGGCAATGGACACGCGCTGCTGCTCGCCGCCCGAAAGCTGCGCCGGAAAGTTAGCGAGTCGGTCGCCCAGGCCAACCTGGCAAAGCGTTTGCTCGGCATCGAGCGAATCGGGGCAGATCTGAGCTGCGAGCTCAACGTTTTCGAGTGCCGTCAGGTTGGGAACCAGATTGTAGAACTGGAAGACAAAGCCGACGTCGGCGCGGCGGTATTCAACAAGCTGCGCCTCGTTGGCGGAGCTCACGTCGCGCCCGTCCACCGTCACGGTGCCGGAAGTCGCCGTATCCATGCCGCCCAGGATGTTGAGCGCCGTGGTCTTGCCAGCACCCGAGGCGCCCAGGATAATGGCGAGCTCACCGCGCTCGACCGTAAAGCTCGCGCCGTCGAGCGCATGAATACGGGCGTCGCCCTCGCCGTATGCCTTGATGACATCTTTGAATTCGATATAGGCCATCGATTGGTTCCCATCTGGTCGGATAACTCTTTAGTATTACCCATTTCGCACCGACCAAAAAGGGACAGGTTCATTTTGGCAGGTTTTATATGGGGAAACGGCAGCCATAGATGAGGCGCCGGGGAGACAGAGAAATCATCGACAGGGTCAAGCCGACCGCCAAACACAACGCACGTATCTCTATCTGTCAACCAAATCATTCGAACAGCTGTTCGTTTCTATGATATGATTCCACTATCTAAGCAGGCCAATACGCAGAAAGGCGGCCAACATGGCGTTCGACTTTAAGAAGGAATGCAAGGAGCTCTACAGACCTGCAAGCAAGCCGAGTATCGTAACTGTCCCGCCTATGAGCTACGTTGCCGTTCGCGGCAAGGGCGACCCAAATACCGAAGGTGGCGAGTATCAAAACGCCCTGCCGCTGCTTTACGGCATCGCCTATACCGTCAAGATGTCGAAGAAAGGCTCAAGGAGTATCGAGGGCTATTTCGACTTTGTGGTACCGCCGCTCGAGGGTTTCTGGTGGCAAGACTCCCCGAGCGGCGACATCGATTATGTACGCAAGGACGATTTCAACTTTATCTCGTGCATTCGCCTGCCCGATTTCGTCACCCGAGATAACTTTGACTGGGCAGTCGCGGAAGCCACGACCAAAAAGAAACTGGACTTTTCCGCCGTCGAACTGCTTAAAGTTGACGAGGGCCTCTGCGTCCAATGCATGCACACCGGGCCCTACGACAACGAACCGGCGACCGTAGACGCTATGCATGAATACACGGCCGAGCAGGGCTATGTCCCCGACTTCTCAGACACCCGTTTCCATCACGAAATCTATCTCTCCGATCCACGCAAATGTGCACCGGAGAAACTTAAGACTGTGGTCCGTCATCCTATCAAGCGCGCTGAATAGCGTGGGGCGTCATTTCACGCGCTAGGTTTTAAGCCAGCCAACCAGCCGCCTCCTAGGCCGTCCGGTAATTATCTTGACGCGGCCCGTCGCATCTTATAAGTTTGTTTTGCTAAAGCTGGAAAGCCTCTCAACGATGCGCAACTCCAGCTCTTTTTCTATCAAGAGAGCAAGTGTCGGAAAACAAAATGTCGGAAAGCAACGTATCGAGCAGAATCAAACGCTTGCTCAACACCTATAGCGGCCTCGTGCTTATGGGTGCCGTCGGAATCCCTATCGGCATCATCGTTGGCGCCATCTGCGCACTCTTTGGACGCGTGCTTCTGGCAATCGGCGCCTTCCGCGACGAACACATCACACTGCTCCTTCCCTTCCTCGCCCTCATGGGCTTTGCCATCGTATTTTCCTACCGCACCTGGGGCAAAGGCACCGATCGGGGCATGAGCCTGGTATTTGACGTAGGTCACGGACGCGAGGACGCCATCTCCCCGCGTTTGGTGCCGCTCATTATGTTGAGCACGTGGGGGACGCACCTCTTTGGCGGCAGTGCGGGGCGCGAGGGCGTGGCCGTGCAGATTGGTGCAACCGTCTCGCACTGGATCGGCAGGCGTCTACCTTTCCGAAACCCCGGCAACACGTTTTTGCTCATTGGTATGGCCGCTGGCTTTGCCGGGCTCTTTCGAACGCCTCTTGCTGCCACGGTCTTTGCTATCGAAGTACTGGTCGCAGGACGCATGGAATACCGCGCGCTGTTTCCCGCGCTTACGGCCTCGCTCGCCGCAAGTATGACCTCCGGCGCCCTGGGACTCGAGAAGTTCGAAGTCGCCGTTGTCGCCTCATACGCGCTTGATCTCCCCGGTCTTGGACGGCTTGCGGTGCTGGGTATCGCGTTTGGCATGGTAGGCGGCGCCTTTGCCTGGTGCCTTGCCCACGCCAAGACCCTTGCGGCGCGACTGCTCCCCAACCCCTATGTACGAATCGCCGTTATGGGCATCGCGCTATCAGCGATTCTGTTCGCACTGTGGCAGGGGCGATACTGCGGACTTGGTACCAACCTGATATCGGCAGCGCTCAACGGTGACGGCAAGGACGCCATCATGCCTTGGGACTGGGCGCTCAAATTCGCACTCACCATTACCACGCTTGCCGCAGGATATCAGGGTGGCGAGGTGACGCCGTTGTTCTCCATCGGAGCGAGCCTTGGCGTCGTGCTCGCCGGAATCCTCGGCATGCCCGTCGAACTTTGCGCCGCGCTGGGATACGCCGCCGTCTTTGGCGGCGCCACCAACACGCTGCTCGCGCCGATCCTCATTGGCTGCGAGGTCTTCGGTTTCGGTAATCTGCCGGCGTTCTTTATCGTCTGCGTTGTGGCTTATCTGTTCAACATGGACAAATCGATCTACGCCCTGCAGGAGCGGGCGTAGAAAGATGTCCAAGCAGGTGGTCTCAACCGGAAACGACGCCCCACTCTGAGGCTGTATTCCGGGACACGGTTTCCGCTTGGGACGCCATTCGGAAAGCGTGTCCCGCTTTAAAACGGAATTCCGGGACGTAGTTTCCGTCTGAGCCTCCATTCGGAAAGCGTGTCCCGTTCTTTCACGGCGTCCTAGTTATTCAAAGTGTTCGAGCGTTATTCCTCGTACGCGCCCTCAAGCCGAAGCAGCCACTCCTTGCGATCAAGCCCGCCGGCATATCCGTTGAGCGACCCGTCGGCGGCAACCACGCGATGGCACGGCACAATAATCGAAATGGGATTACGCGCGACCGCAGCCCCCACCGCACGAGGAGACACAACAGGTGCCTCGTTTCCCGGCACACGATGTCGAGCCGCAACGCGCTGAGCGATCTCGCCATACGTAGCGACCTCGCCACGCGGGATAGAGAGCAGCTCAAACCAAACCTCACGCTGAAATGCCGTGCCAATCATATGCAACGGCGGCGTAAACCGAGGCTCCTGCCCCGCAAAATAAGCATTCAGCCAAGCCCAGGAACGCTCAAGCACCGAAGACGCCGCACCATTTGCCGGACTCACCGACGACATGCCGCCAGCACCAGAAACTGCATCGGCGCCTTCAACATGTTCGGGATCTTCTTTGAGAAGCGTGGAGCCAAAGTGCTCCTGTCCCTCAAACCAAAGCCCCGTCAGACCGCGGCCATCAGCGGCAAGCAAGATTTCGCCCAAAGGCGAGGCAAATGTCGTCGTGACCACCAGCGGCTCCTTTCAAAACTCCGCAACATAATACCGCGAATTGTGCAGACAACCCCAATCGACCCCAAAGTCCCCGCAGGCAGCAGGCGCAACGCGCCGCAGCTGCCGGCCGCGCCCCGCAGTCCCCATAGGCGGCAGGC